>JASMKM010000105.1 GCA_030749235.1 Planctomycetota bacterium
TGTTCCTGCAGGCCAACGAAGCCTTAAAGATGGCCAAAAGCAGCGGGAAAAACCGGTTGTTCTTCTTTGACCCAAATACGCGCAAGTCCGCAGGTACTGACTCGCAGGGTGTCACCACAGTCTCGCCAGCAGCTAGCGACGAGGCCAATCCCGATTAGGGGTTCTGCGTAGCTTGCGGCAACCACACCACGTCGCCGAAATCTGCATGGCCGCCGAAAGGTAAGGCACTGGAAGGACGTGCGACCAGCTTCATCTGCCCCGCTTGCTGGACAGCGACCTTCAGCACCATCGGTGCATCGCCAAAGGCGCGTGGCCCACTGTCGACGAGCAACTCATCATCCAGCCATACTTCAAAGCTCACTGGTTGCGGATTACGGAAGTGCTCAACCTCGCGATCCACGCCGACGGTCAGCAACAACAAACCAGGCTGCTCGACCTGGCGCTGCAAGGTCGTCGGCACCTTCACACCGATGCCCTGGGCGAAGACGCTGCTGCCAAGGCGTAACGGTCGACCTTCGACACTTTTACCGAAACGTGGCGACCAATCCAAAACTTCGGATTGCGGACTGGATTCGACCTGCCAAAGATCTGCCTTGGCCCACTCCTGGACTTGGCCTCGACGCCGGATTCGCTGCACCGCACTCCACGGCAACGACCAATGGCTACCCCAAGCCAACTGCAGATTCAGTGCCCCGTCCTTCAAGGAGATGATGCGCGCCGAGATTACCCCACCATTGGCGAGTTGGATCCACACCGCATCCGTGGGCTGCTCCATCTGTTCGTCCAACAATCCCAGACCGAGGATCCGATCCCAAGCGAACTCCCGTTCGCCGGCCGAAGTCTCGAACAGCAAGCCACTCTCGCCCCATTCCAGTAAATAGCCTCGTTGGCGATCCATACCTCCGACAGTGGTGCTGACCCACAGCTGATCCTGGTCGTTCTCGGCGACCGGATGACGTTCGCGACCGAAGGATTTGATCCACAAGGTGTCCAAGGGCATGGGTGCCAGCTCCGGCAAGCCCACCAATTGCCATGCAGGCTGGCCCCCCCAAAGAGGCGCAGGCTGACCTGGCAACCATGAGCCATCGTTGAGTTGCATGGTCCAAGCAGCAGGGCGAGTGCCGAGATTGAGGAAATCCACCAGCAACCAGTCGTCGTCGTGCTGCTGATCTTTCAGTTGTGGGCCTTCGCTGGTCCACCCGACCAAGCGACCGCTCTGATCGGAAATGCTGCCGCTCACGCGTACATAGGGGCCTTCCACCTGCGCCGCAACGGCAGCCGGCAAGGTGACGTCCGCCGCAGCAGGAGCGGGTTCAGCCTGGAGGCTGAGCAGCAGTGGAAGAAAGGACAACAAGGCATGACAGGATAATCGCTGCCATGCCACCTTGCATTCATGCCAAAACGGCAGAGGTGCCGCCAATTTCGAAGTGTTTAGGCTCCAACGGGTTGGCACTGTAGTTGCTGTAATGCCGCACCGCATTTTGCGGCTCCCATCCTGATCCCCGACTCGGATCCCGGAATCCCATGCAGAAAGAACTGACTTTCCACGGCGAAGCCCGTGAAGCCATCCTCAACGGTGTCGAGAAACTGGCTAAGGCCGTCGTCTCCACCCTCGGCCCCAAGGGCCGTTGCGCCGTCCTCGATAAGTCCTGGGGCGGTCCCACCATCACCAAAGATGGTGTTACCGTTGCCCGCGACATTGACCTGACCGACCGCTCTGAGAACCTCGGTGCGCAGTTGGTCAAGCAAGCCGCGACCAAGACCAACGACCGTGCCGGTGA
The DNA here is from genome assembly GCA_030749235.1 of Planctomycetota bacterium. Taxonomy (GTDB): domain Bacteria; phylum Planctomycetota; class UBA1135; order UBA1135; family UBA1135. The sequence continues at coordinate 1,782 of JASMKM010000105.1, forward strand.
CGGCACCACCACTGCCACCTTGCTGGCCTGGAGCATCTACAAGGAAGCTCTGCGTCACCTGTCGGTCGGCGCCGACCCGAGTGCGATGATCAGCGGTCTGCGCGAAGGTGCGCAAAGCGTCAAGGCGCAACTGGCCAAGCAGGCCAAGAAGGTCAAAACCAACGACGACATCCTGGCCGTGGCCACCATCGCGTCGAACAATGACAGCGTCATCGGCAAGACCTTAGCTGACGCCTTCGCCAAGGTTGGCAATGACGGCGTATTGACCATCGAGGAAGGCAAGTCGCTCGATACCGAAGTCAAGGTCGTCACTGGCATGCAGTTTGACCGCGGCTTCCTGTCGCCGAACTTCGCTACCGACATGGAGACGCTCGAGTGCGTCTATAGCAAACCGTTGATCTTGGTCCACGAGGACAAGATCTCTAACATCCAGAGCCTCTTGCCGGTGCTCGAGGCTTCCAAGGAAGCGGGTGTACCGTTGGTGATTATCGCCGAGGACATCGAAGGCGAAGCCTTGGCCGCATTGGTGGTCAACAAGATGCGTGGCGTCTTGGAAGTGGTCGCCGTCAAGGCTCCGGGTTATGGCGAGCGCCGCAAAGAGATGCTGCGTGACATCGCCGTGCTGACTGGTGCTACCGCCATCATGAAGGATGGCGGCAAGGAGTTAGATGCGGTCACTCTCGGGGACCTTGGCACTGCCAACCGTGTGCAGATTGACTCCAACAACACCACCGTGGTCGAAGGTGCCGGCAACGCCACCGAGGTCAAGAACCGCGCCGCACAGATTCGTCACGAAATCGAGGCCACCACTTCCGACTACGACCGCGAGAAGCTCGAGGAGCGACTCGCCAAGCTAGTTGGTGGTATCGCGCAGATTTCCGTCGGGGGAGCCACCGAGGCTGAAGTGAAGGAGCGCAAGCACCGCTACGAAGATGCCAAGCATGCCACCACGGCTGCAATCGAGTCGGGCATCCTTGCCGGCGGCGGCGCCGCCTTGTTGCGTGCTGGAGCCAAGCTCCAGAAAGACGGCTTGGGGTTCAGCGGTGACAAGCTCACTGGCCTCGAGATCCTGATTACTGCGCTGCAGCAGCCGGTGCGCACCATCGCCGACAACGCCGGTCTGGATGGCGCCGTCGTCGCACGGCGCATTCTGCGCGATCAGAAAGCCACCTTCGGTTTCAACGCACTGACCGAAAAGTACGGCGACATGTTCGAGATGGGCATCGTCGATCCAACCAAGGTGACCGTGACTGCTCTTGAGAACGCCATCAGCGTGGCGACCACCTTGATAACTACCGAATGCCTCGTCGTTGAGGCTCCTACCGAAGAAGATGAAGCTGCTGCCATGGAGGGCGGCCACGACCACTAGTCGTAAACCCGTCACATGGCAAAGACTAAAACCAAGAGCAAAGCCAAAGCGAAACCAAAGGCAAAAATGATGAAGATTGCTTTCACCCCAATCGAGGATCGCGTGCTGGTGCGTCCGGCCGCAGCCGAGACCGTTTCCGCTTCCGGCATCGTCCTGCCCGATAGCGCCCAAGAAAAGCCTTTGCGCGGCGAAATCGTCGCCGTCGGCCCGGGTCGCTTGGCCAAGAGTGGCGCTCGCCTCAAGATGCCAGTCGCCGTCGGCAACCAAGTGGTCTACGGCAAGTACTCCGGTAACGAAATCCAGTTCGAAGGCGAGGAGTACAAGATCCTCCGCGCCGACGAAATCCTCGCCACCATCAACGCCTAAGGCCGCAAGGAGAGATTCTCATGGCAAAACAAATTTTGTTCGACGATAAGGCCCGCGAGAAGCTTTTCGCAGGCATCGAGACCTTGGCCCGCACCGTTTCGGTGACCTTGGGGCCTGCTGGTCGCAATGTAATCCTCGAGAAATCCTTTGGCGCACCCGTAGTCACCAAGGATGGTGTATCGGTAGCGAAGGATGTCGAGGTCGAAGACCAGTTCGAGAACCTCGGCGCCAAATTGGTGCGCGAGGTCGCTTCCAAAACCAATGACGAGGCCGGTGACGGCACCACCACCGCGACGGTGTTGGCCAGCGAGATGATTCGCCTCGGACTTAAGTACATGGCCGCGGGTGCGAGCCCGTCTGCATTACGCAACGGCATCGACAAGGCGGTCAAGGCCGCCTCCGAATCCGTCGTAGCCCTGTCGCGTAAGGTCAAGGGAGACGACCTCGCGCGAGTGGCCACCATCTCCGCGAACCAAGATGCGGAAATCGGTGAAATCCTCGCCAGCGTGATGAAGCAGGCCGGTAAGCAAGGCGTCATCACCATCGAGGAAGGTGACAACATAGACACCAGGCCAGAGTTCGTCGATGGCTTGAGCATTGACAAGGGCTATCTGTCACCTTACTTCGTGACCGACATGGCCAAGATGACGGCCGAGTTCGAGAACGCCCTAGTGTTGGTACACGAGAAGAAGATCACCAACCTGCAGGACTTCCTGCCACTGTTGGAGAAGGTCGCCCCCACCAGCAAGCCGCTGTTGATCGTCGCCGAGGATGTCGAGGCGGAAGCCCTAGCAGCATTGGTCGTCAACAAGCTGCGCGGCGTGATGAACGTCGTCGCAATCAAGGCCCCGGGCTTCGGCGATCGCCGCAAGGCCATGCTCGGCGACATCGCCGTGTTGACCGGTGCCACTGCAATCCTCGAGGAAACCGGCCGCAAGTTAGCCGACGTCGAGCTTGACGAACTCGGTAGCGTGCGCAAGTTGACCGTCGAGAAGGAGCGTTCGGTACTCGTCGGCGGCGGTGGCAAGAAGGCTTCGCTCAAAGCGCGCGTCGCCCAAATAGAGGCGCAGATCGCCAACAGCACCTCGGACTACGACAAGGAGAAGCTGCAGGAGCGCTTGGCCAAATTGGCTGGTGGCGTGGCAGTGATCAAGGTCGGTGGTGCCACCGAAACGGAATTGAAGGAGCGCAAGCACCGTACCGAAGATGCCCTAGCGGCAACCCGTGCGGCGCAGGATGAAGGCATCGTTCCTGGTGGCGGCACTGCCTTGTTGCGCGCTATCGACGCTGTCGAAGGCGTACGCTCGAAGGCCCGTGGCGACGAGAAATTCGGTATCGAGATTGTGGCCAAGGCACTGCGCGCGCCGACTCGCATGATTGCCGACAACGCTGGCCGTGACGGCTCGGTGGTCGTCGAGGAAGTCCTCGAGCGCAATGCATGGAATGGTTACGACGCCCTCGCTGACCAGTACTGCGATCTCGGCAAGGCAGGTATCCTCGACCCCACCAAGGTCGTGCGTGTGGCCCTGCAAAACGCAGGCTCAATCGCCGGTCTGCTACTGACCACCAACACTCTGGTGACCGACATCAAGGACGAGAAGGAAGGCGCCATCAGTGGCGCGATTGCCTGATTAGGAGCACTGGTGAGCCAACGCGACTACTACGAAATCCTCGGCGTCGGGAAGCAAGCTTCCGATGCCGAGGTTAAATCGGCGTATCGCAAACTGGCCATGAAGTATCACCCCGACCGCAACAAGGAAGAGGGTGCTTCAGAGAAGTTCAAGGAGGCAACCGAGGCCTACTCGGTGCTTTCCGACAGTGAAAAACGCGCACGTTATGACCGCTTCGGCCATGCCGGTGTCGCCGGTGGTCCTGGCGGAGCTGGCGGTGTCAATGTCGACTTCAGTTCGATCTTCGAGCAGTTCGGCGACATCTTCGGCGGGCAACGTGGCGGCCGCGGTGGAGGCAGCATCTTCGAGAGCCTGTTTGGCTTTGGTGGAGGCGGCCGCTCGCGCAACCAAGGCCACCCCGGTCGCAGCCTGCGCGCTTCGGTCCAAATCGATATGCACGACGTGCTGCATGGTACCGAGCGCACCATCACCTTGCGTCGTAACGAGAATTGCGGTTCCTGTGATGGCAGCGGTGCGGCCCCGGGAGGCAAGCGCGAGACCTGCACCACCTGTAAGGGTCAAGGTGCGGTGAATCAACAACAGGGTTTCTTCGCCGTCCAGACCGCTTGTCAGCGCTGCCAAGGAGAAGGCACGACGATCTCGAAGCCATGCGGTAGTTGCCGCGGCAGTGGCCAAGAAATCAAGGAACGCGAGATCGAGGTCAAGATTCCGGCCGGCATCGATGATGGCGCACAGATCCGCCTCAGTGGCCAAGGGGAATCCGGCCGCATGGGCGGACACGATGGTGATCTGTTCGTCGAGGTACGCGTCGCCGGTGAGCCACGCTTCCATCGAGACGGCAGTGACCTCTACACAGAGATTCCGGTCAACTGGTCCCAAGCTGTGCTCGGCGACAAGTTGATGGTCGAGACTCTCGAAGGTGAGGCGCGCATGACGATGCCTGCAGGCACCCCAACTGGGAAACTGTTCCGCATTCGTGGCCAGGGCCTGCCTCGTCTCCATGGCGGTAACCGCGGCGATCTGCTGGTGCGAGTCTACGTGGATGTGCCCACCAAACTAACACGCGAGGAGAAGAGCTTGATCAAGAAAGTCCTCGAACTTGATCGTAAACGCGACAAGTAGACCAACAAAAGCAAGTCGTAGCGGCTGCATCAAAGATGGCGAAAGCAAAGAAGAAAAAGAAGGACCTGGAAAACCAGGAAGTCACGGAAGAGACCGTGACCGAAGCTTCCGAGGAGCAGGCAGAAGAGCCCCATGAACTCACTGCCGAGGAGTGGCAAGACCGCTTTCTGCGCGCTCAGGCCGACCTGCAGAACATCCGTCGTCGTCTCGGCGAGGAGACTGAAGAGCGCGTGCGCCTGCGCTTGGAGGCGCTCCTGTTCGACCTGATTCGCGTCGCCGACTACATGGAGGCTGCCTTGAGCAACATTCCTGAGCCGGTGCAGAAAGCCGCGCAATCTGACGCTTTCCTGATGGGCATCACCGCCATTCAGCAGGCGCTTGAGGGTGTGATGATGGGGCATGGCATGGTCTTCCTGAAGCCAGGGACCTCCGAGGAGTTCAACCCCGAGGAGCATGAGGCGGTCGAGACCGTGGTCGATACTGCGCTGGAAGCTCCGCAGATGGAGTTGGTGAGCCGTGGTTACCGCATCGGCAAGCGCATCCTGCGCCCTGCCAAGGTCAAGGTAATTACGCCAACCGCCCCGCCGACCACCCCGACTCCGGTGGATGAAGGCGAAACTGAGGCCTAGCTGCAAGACGTCTGGGGGTTGGATATCGGCAGGCTAGCCCCCTAGTGCCTTTGGATTATGGCGATTTTACACATAAGATTGGCCTACTCCGTTACTTCCTGTATCGTTGTAGTGCTGTGATGAAGTCTTCCCGATTCTTTTCCATTCTCATCCTCCTGGTCTCCAGCGTCCTGCTGGCGCCCGAAGCTGCTGCCCAGAAGAACAGCACCAAGTACCGCCCATTCCCAGCTTATGGTTTCAAGTTCAAACCACTGAAGGACTGGTCGGATGTGCCTGTCGATGAACGCACTCGCTCCGCAGGGGTCATTGCGCAGCTGAACGATGAAAAGCCTGCACGGGTCTCAACGCCCGACAACCGCCAGCTGCTGTTCCAGCCTGAGCTAAAGGTGCTGAAGGTGGACCCACCAAAGGCCAGCACCGAGTCGGAAGCCGAAAGCGGTGGCCTTCGCGGTCGGGCTGGCAAGGAGAAGGCCGCCGAGAAAACTGGCAAGGATTTCATCGCGATGATGTATGGCAGCGCCCTGCGCATGGAGGAATTCAAGCTGCTCGAGGTCGAGCGCGATGACTTTAAGATCTCCAGGGACTTCATTGGCATCGAGGAGCATGTCACCAGCTACATCGTGACCGGGAGCGGTGGCCTCGACGCCAACTTCCACGTCTACACCTTCCCCCTGCCGGATTACAAAATTGTGTTTGTATGGATGGTGCCGTCACTCGGTGCCAAGAAGGATAAGAAGTGGAACAAGGCCATCGAGAAATCCATGAAGTCGATGCGCCTGGAACTGGACGAAATCGAGACCAGCAGCGTGAAGTCGGTCAATTCGGACAGCGACTATGACGACCTGGTTGAATTTCACGAGAACGATGTCGCCCAGACACCGGGTTGGAGGTTGATCGAGACTCCCTCGAAGAATTACCTAATCAAGACCAACAGCGACGACCGGAAGGACATCAAGGATGTCATCAGTCGTCTGGAGGCTTCGCGTAAGCTCTATGAGGAGGACTTCCCTCCTGCCAAGCCAATCACGCAGATTTCGGTCGTTCGCATCTGCGCCACACAGGCCGACTTCAATACCTATGGCAACACCGGTGGCGGCGTGGCTGGTTACTTCAACCCACGCTCCGAGGAACTGGTGCTGTACTTCCCGCAAGGCAGTGCCGATATGACCATGTCGGTGATGACCCACGAGGGTTTCCACCAGTACTGTCATTTCCTCTTCAACCGCGTGGCTGCACACCGCTGGTTCGATGAAGGGCATGGCGACTACTACGGTGCATGGAAGATGCGCGGCAAAACCCTGGTCCCGAACGAGGACATGAAGGGCGGCCTGGCGCGCACCCCGGTCATTAAAGCCATGCTCAAGGCCGGCACCGCAGCGCCACTGTCCAAGCACATCCGCTTCAACCACCCGGAGTGGCAGAGCCAAGGTCCGTCAAACGTTTCCTGCTATGCGCAGTCTTTCTCAATCATCTACTTCCTGCGCGAAGGTGCTCGTGGCAAGGTGTCGAGGAAGTACTGGAAGAAAGAATACGCCAACATCATTCCGAGCTACATGAAGCACCTGAATGAAGGCTTCACCGCCGCCTTCAATGAGATTGTCAAGGATGCCGAGGAAACCCTCGAGTTGCTTCAGGAGTCCGACGCAGATCCAAAGATGATTGAGGTGGCCGAGCGTCGTGCGCAAGCCCCGTGGCTATATCTGGACGAGCAGGACAAGCAAGAGATTTGGGCCAAAGCGATGGCCGAATCCTGGGGCAAGATTGACGAACTTGAGTTTGAGGAGCGTTGGGCCGAGTTCGTGATGGAGAAGATGTAGGGCAAGCGACTGCACACGAACCTTAATGGCCTCCACGGTCGCCAGCACCTTCGCGGTCGCTCCAATGCAGAATGCGGCGCGTCACAAACACATAGATTGGCTTGCCGGTCTTTCGCCATAGGCTTGCAGGCCACGACGGCGTGGCGAGGATGCGCTTCTCGCGATCGGTCAAAGCCTGAGGACAATAGGTCCGCTTGTGCTTCAACAGATGGCGCAGGTCCTCACGAGCCAACAGGCGGAACCAAGCTGAACGTCGACGTGCTACCCGTCCAAGCTGAAGGTCCAACAAGGCCGGCGTACCGTCGGGTAGGACCAACAGGTTTGGCTCCTTCGCCAAGTCATTATGAGTGATGCCTTGGAAATGCAGCTGTGCGAGTAGGCTTAGTAGTTGCCGATGGTAACCCGGGTCGACCGGCTTGGCATGTTGCATGGCTCTGCCTTCTACCCAAGAGCGCAACAGGATGCCACCATGCCAACGGAGCAAGCGTGGGAAACGTCGGCCGGCATGCTGCGGAAGTCGTTCGCTGATGGCTTCCAAGGCGCGTGCTTCGCGTCGCGCCAAGGTTCTCGCCAAGGGTTTGGCCCACCAACGTGCCTCATTGGTGTCGCGGCGCACCATGTCCTGCACCACTTCAGTGCTTCCTGCCGCGGCAGCCTCCACCAGTTCCACCGAAGTAGCTGGCTCGCCCGCCTCGGTAGAATGTAGACGCTCCACAGTGCCGAACTGATCGGACTTCAGGAGCGTCACTTGAAGGCAGTCTTGCGCCATCGCCGCGCATGCTAGCAAACCCCGGAACACTGGCTCCCGCCTACGACGTCCTGCGCGAGTTTTTGCACGCGCTCCTTAACCTGCTGCTCGCGTTGCCGCGTCATCTGTACGCCTTCGCACGCCGTGACATACGCCTGCGACGTTTCGAATCGCTGCAGAGGGTGGACCTTGATCCCCTACCGGAAGCGTTGCCCGCACCCGGCCTGGAGCTCAAGTCGATGATCCTCAGTTGCGGCGACGCTTCCGGAGAGCTCCATGCAGCACGCCTGCTGAAGGTCTTGCAGAATCGACATCCGGAACTCTCAGTGCGCGGCTATGGCGGCCAGCAACTCGCCGACATGGGTATGGACGTGTGGCTTCCCTTGGCCGACCTCAACGTGATGGGCTTCAAGGATGTCGCTGCGCAGCTGCCGATGTTCTTTGGCGCTGTGCATCGCTTTTCAAAGGCAATCCACCGTCAACGTCCCGATGTCGTCGTGCTGCTCGACTATCCTGGCCTGAACCTGCACCTGTTGCGAATCGCCAAACGTCACCGCATTCCGGTGGTGCATTATGTGGCGCCGCAACTCTGGGCTTGGGCACCTTGGCGAGTGAGGGATTTCCAAAGTGCCAATCGACTGCTGACCATCCTGCCTTTCGAGAATGATTGGTATGGGCAACATGGCGCCAGCACCACCTTCGTTGGGCACCCACTGGCCGATAGCCTGGCGGCGGACACCAGTGTTTGGCAACCACCCCGAGAGGATTCCGAAGCGGAGTGGATCGCAATCTTGCCTGGCAGTCGCAAGCGCGAGATCCGCGAGAACCTCGGCTTGATACTGGAAGCGGCGGAGCTGCTGCAGCAACAACGGCCGCAGGTGCGCTTTGTCTTGCCCCACCTGCGCGACAAGGTTTGGCCGCAGATCGAGGCGATCCTGGCTGCGAGCACCGTAGAGGTCACCACGGTGCGCGGCGAGTTCCACTCGGTCCTACGCCGATGCCACGGTGCCTGGGTGGTCAGCGGCACAGCCAGCTTGGAGGTGGCTGCACTCGGCATCCCGTCGGTGGTGGTCTATGCCATGAGCTCTAGATTAGGCGCCTGGCTAGCCTCCCATGCGCTGACGGTGCCTTTCATCGGCGGCATCAACCTGGTGGCCGGCAAGCAGCTGGCACCAGAACGGGTTGGCCTCGACCTGAAGGCCTCGGACTTGTGCGCAGACTTGCTCACGCAACTTAAGGAGCCCGGCCGCAGCGCCATCGTTGAACAGCTCCAAGCTGTCCACGACCACGCCTTGGCTCCAGGAACAGCAAAAAGGGCTGCCTTGGCGGTCGAAGATGCTGTGATAAATCGAACCACGTCCTAATCTATACGTTGTCCTGAACAGACACCCGCCTACGAATGACCATGTTGACCGCAATCCTGCTTGCTCCTCTCCTGCTGGTGCAGGGCCCATCCGAAAAGGATGTCTTCGATTCCTACCTCAATTCCATCAAGACCGCGCAGATGAGCGATGGATCCTACGGTGGCAACGTGGTTGTCACTGCCGACGTCCTGACCGGTATGGCCTTGTCGCCTCGCTCCTACCGCGTGGACGACGGCCCCTTCATGCGTGATGCTGTGGAGTATCTGCTGAAGCACCAGGCCGACCGCACCGACGACTGGGACCGTGACCTACGAATCGGCATGGCCCTAGTCCATGTGCATCGTGATCGTTATCTGCCCACCGCCAAGGCCATCGCCGCCCGTCACCAGCACACGCTCGATGATTTCAAGAGCCTGTCGATCGCGACCGGCACGCCTTACAGCCTGATGGAGATTCCACAAGACGCCAACCTACATCAGGTCGCACGCGCCTTGGCCGATGCCGGCATCACCCGCACCTACGGCAAGAAGCAAGCCGCGGTGGTCAGTCAAGATCAGGCCGCGGTCTTCGCCAAGCGTCGTGCCTCCTATGAACGCGGTGTCGACTATCTGCTAAAGGCGCGCGGCAAGTCCGGCTTCTGGGAGATGATGGGACATCCTGAGCCTGGCATCTCGGCCTTGGCCGCACGCGCGCTGCTCGGCAGTGAACGCGAATCTGCCCGCAAGGTTGGTATGGGCGTGGCTGATTGGCTGCTGACCATGCAGAACGAGGATGGCAGCATCCATGGCGGACGCGTGGCGGTCTACACCACCTCGGTGGCGATTGGTGCGCTGGTCGATGCTGGCCGCGAACAGGACAAGCCAGCGATCGAGCGGGCATTGAATTTCCTGCGCATGACCCAGGCCGATGAAGGCGAAGGTTATTCGGAAAAGGACAAATTCTATGGTGGCATTGGTTACGGCGGCGACCTGCGCCCCGATCTGTCCAACCTGCAGTTCGCCTTGCAGGCCCTGAAGGATGCCGGCACCGACGAGAAGGACGACGCCTTCCAACGCGCGGTGCATTTCCTCAACCGCAGCCAGAACCTCAAGGAGACCAACACCGAGACCTTCTACGATCAGGATGACCCGACTCCGATCAAGGCCGGTAATGATGGTGGCGCGGTCTATTACCCCGGCAACTCGATGGCCGGTACCACCACCATGCCCGATGGCACGGTGATTGCGCGTAGTTATGGCTCGATGACCTACGCCTTGCTGAAGTGCTTCACCTTCGCCGGCATCTCTGCTGACGACCCACGAGTGACCGCTGCTATCGAATGGATCAGCTCGCACTGGACGCTCGAGGTGAACCCTGGTTTCGATCCGATGAAGGATCCGCGCGGCGGCTTCCAGGGCCTGTACTACTACTACTTGAGCTTGAGCCAAGCACTGACCGCCGCCAAGGTCGACAAGATTATCGCCGTCGGTGGGGTCGAACATGATTGGCGCACCGAGTTGGCCAACAAACTAATGTCCCTGCAGCACGAAGATGGCCACTGGGTCAACGGCGATGCTCCTCGTTGGTACGAAGGCAACGAGTCCTTGTGCACCGCTTATGCCCTAGGCGCGATGCGGGAGCTGCTGCAGTGAGCAGCCTACGTCGGGCTCTAGGCAGTGATGGTGAACCGCACTGGCTGTGGGTCGCCGGTGGTTTCTTTCGCGATTTGAGCGCGGCCGGTTTGGGCGACGACCTTGCCGAAGTCGGTGGCGTGTTGGCCGACCAACAGGCCTTTCAACTTCTGCTGGAACAAGCACCCGAGGTGGCCGCCAGCACTTGGCCCTTGTTGATGCCTGGGCGCCCCGGCAAGGCGGTCTGCTTGGGTAAGAACTTCGCCGCCCACGCACGTGAAATGGGTGCGGAACCACCTACCGAATTGGTGTGGTTCGCCAAGCTGCCCGACACCTTAATCGGTCATGGCGAACAGGTGGTGATTCCCAAGTGGTTAGACACGCGGGTGGACCCCGAGGCCGAAATGGTCATGCTGCTCGGCCACGACCTACTGGAATGCGACGAGCAACAAGCGAAGGCGGCGATCGTCGCCTATACCCTCGGCAACGACGTCACCGCACGAGCCCAACAGGGCCTGGACAAGGAGCGCGGCTGGCCCTGGCTACGCGCGAAGAACCTTGCCACCTTTGGCTGTGTCGGTCCGGCTTGGGTGCCGGTATGGGAAATGCCACCCTTCGACGAAATTACCTTGCGTGGTCGCGTCAATGGCGTAATCCGTCAGGAATGCAGTATGGCCGACATCATCTGGGATCCGATCCGTGCCTTGGTCGAAATTTCCCGCTGGACGCCAATGCGGGCCGGCGACATTGTGTACCTGGGTACGCCCGCCGGCGTGGCACCAATCCACGATGGCGATGAACTCACGGTCGAGGCCCAAGGCCTTGGCAAGCTGGTGAACTCGGTGGTTGGCGGAGCGTAGCGGCTTCCTGCTGCTTTGCGCTACTGCCATCCTTGGCGGAGCGAATCGCTCGACGCCCAAGTTAGAAAAAAACTGCCGACCGGTATCCTTCAAAAGACAAGGGCTCCCAACCAAATCGGCAGTCGGAAAATTCAGGTTCATTTAAAACTTCGACCTGAACTCAAGTCCGGCTTTAACCTTTTTCCGAATTCTTCAGGAATCGCTTCGAGTGCAGGCGGAATCCGCTAGAACGGCGCGCGCTCGATGCCATCAAGCTCGGCGGGAGCCTTGCCATGTCGGGCAGTGATGGTGGTGGCGATGCCTCCACGGGTATTGAACTCGCCTCGTACCTCCATCCAAGTGGGTGAGCAGGCCCCTACCAAGGTATCCAAGATGCGGTTGGTGACGTCTTCGTGGAAATGGCCCTCGTCGCGGAAACCCCACAGGAAAAGTTTCAGCGATTTCAGCTCCACGCAGGCCTTGGCCGGCACATATCTGATGCGCAGCGAAGCGAAATCGGGTTGGCCTGTGACCGGGCAGACACATGTGAACTCATGCGTCACGCTCTCAATCATGTAGGCGCGTTCTGGACTGGGATTATCGAAGGTCTCGAGGTCTGCCACGGTGAGATTCTAGCTTAGAGGTCCAAACTATGCAGTCTTAGGATCTCCTCCTCGATCACGAAATCAACCCGTTGCTCCTGCAGGCTTTCCAGTGTGGAACAAGAATGCTTATCTTCCGTGCGCGAGTGGTGCTGGCGGCGCTGGCTATTTCCGCGTCTGCGCCAGGAAGGAAACTAGGTCGCGGATCTGCTGGTCACTCAGGAAGGGACGAAGGGCTGGCATCGCCGAGGAAGGCGACGGCCAACTTTCGGAGATCTCAGCATTCGGTTCGAGAATGGATTCGAGGATCTTCTCGCGGCTTAAACGCAAGCCGACGTCGCCAAGGTCAGCGCCAAGGCCTCCCCCCACGCCATCCCAACTATGGCAGCGATTACAGGCCACGGTCTGGTTGTTGAAGAAGATGTCACGGCCCATGTCAATGTCGCCAGGCTCCAACAAGGCCTGCAGGTCATTCCCTTCAGGCGCGGCCGCGGGAGGAGAATCGGAGGCGAATCTTTTTGCTAGGTTCACTAGGGTCTTCAGGTCACTGGCCGGGCCGAGCGAGACCAACTCGAGGTCATCGTAGACCGCTTCGCCGGTGGACTTGCCCCAACCACCATAGAGGCAATTGATACTGACGCTGTGCTCCTGCGCTCCAGTCTGAAACTCCAAGCTGACCTGCACCCAATCAGAGTCGTCCTGCACATAACGCGTGACTACATGCCGCGGGTGGATGTTCAACAAGGCACCATGGGTCTGACCTTCATGGGTGACAGCATGGGTATGGATCCAGCCGCTCAAGCGATAACGGGTATTCGGTTGCACGACGACATCGGTACACCAGGATGTATCTGCACCGGTCTTGGAACGAATTACCAGACCACGACTGCCGCCGCGCCCGACCTGCTCCTCCCAAGTGTGGTCAGCTTCGCCCTGATATAGGCGTACGCGCCAAGCCAAAGGTTCGCCGGCGGTCTTGGGATCCTCCAATTCGAAATCACCATTGGTGAATAGGTTGGTAGGGTCGCCCCTCTGCTCCGGTGGCATCATGGGTTCGGCAGCTGCTAGGAATGGATCGGCATGCGCGGCAATCGCAGCGGCCATGACTTGTGGAATCCACGGATCGCCTGGGTCCTCGATTATGACGCGACCTGCTAGGGCTACACCAAGGGCTGAGGATTCCGGCATGCGCGCTGCCGCCATCATGGCATGCCGGCGTAAGTCCGCGGAAGGCGATTCCATCAAGGCGGATTCAGCCAATAACGCGGCAGCCTGATCCGTCGCCGGCAAGACCGCCATGGCGGCCTTCAACACAGCAACGTCTTCCCTCTGCAGTGCCTTCGCCAAGAAACGATGCCCCGCTTCATTGTCCAAGGCACCTAACCCAGCTAGGGTGCGCAGTTCCTCGACGCCAGGTGACAGCAACAAGTATTCGACGGTTTCGGTACGGGCATTCTCAATGATCAAGCGTCGCGCCGTCGTGCGCCAGAATCGATTGGGATGCTGGAGCAGGGCGGCCAGCTCCTGGGCACTTGCATTGCGCAGGTCCATCTCGACCTTCGGGGCGCCCTCCCGTACCAGGCGAAAGATGCGGCCGTGGCTTGTGTCACGCAAGGGGTTGAGGTGCGCATTGCCGTCGCCATATTCCACGGATGGCAAACCACGTTCCGGGTTGCCGGGTAAGTTGTGCAGAATGATGAACTGAGAGAAGTCCGCGATCCAGATGGCGCCATCGGGACCCACCTCGGCCTGCACCGGGCAGAACCAATCGTCGACCGAGACGCACAGGTTGAAGGCATCGCGTGAGCGCCAACCCGAAGCACTGGCATAGCTATCCATGCGTCCAACTAGGTGTCCGGTAGGACCGCATACAAAGGCAGTGCGATCGTTCCAGCCACGTGGCATCTGGGATCCAGTGGCGAAATTGTGCCCCGCGGCCGAAGTGTATTGACCAAAGTAATCGCCTTGGCGCAGGATCTCCACGGCCGGGTGGAATAAGGCGGTGTTGGCAATTGGCGCCGCACCGGGTGAGTTCGGCGCCGTCTCCTGCAATAGCGACTTGGGCGCGCCCATGAAGAAGGAAGGCGCACCGTTGGCAGTCGAGCCGAAGACCTCGCCGTCGGCACGAAAGCCCAACCCCCAAGTGTTGTTGGTGAACTGGGCCTGAAAGCTTGGCTCCTTGTCACCTAGCTTATAACTCCATAGGCCACTGCCGAAGCGACGGCCGTCAGCATGCTCAAAGGAGCTATAGCCGACCGACCCCCAGATTGAATTATCTGGCCCCCACTTCAGGTTGGCAGGACCGGCATGGGTATCCCAACGACCAAAACCACTGAACACCACTTCCACCGCATCGCAGACATCGTCGTTGTCATCGTCGCGCAGGAACAGAAGGTCTGGTGCCTGGGTGACCAGTATGCCGCCCTTAACTTTGAGAATCGAGGTGGGCAGGTTCAGCTTGTCGCGGAAGACGGTCTTCTTGTCGGCACGGCCGTCGCCATCGGTATCTTCGAGGACCGAGATACTGTCTTTGCCGACGTAACTCTCATCGACGGTATTCGGATAGTCTGGCGACTCGGCGATCCAAAGTCGCCCACGTTCATCCCAAGCCATCGCGATCGGGTTCACCACCATCGGTTCGCAAGCGAATAGCTCGGCGCGGAAACCTGCCGGCACGATCAAGGAGTCGACTGCTTGTTGCGGTGTGGAAGCCTCTTGCATAGGCGGTTGCGGGTCGCGACCTTCGTAGTTTGGTGCCCATTCCCGTTGGCTGTAGGTGAACTCTGGAGCCTTGAAGGCTTTCCGTTTGGCAGTAGCGGCCGGGCCAGCAGTCCAATCCAAAGAACGCTTCAACATCTCGAGGAAGCCGGGTTGGGTCCAGGTGCGTGCATCATGACCGGAAGCGCTGTAGAACACGCGGCCTTGTCCTTCCCTGCGGATCCAAGACCACGGTTCCTCACCGCGTTTGGTAAGGACCAAGCGGTCGTCAGGATGGTGGTCCTGCACATAGGTCTCGTCCCAACATTCGTAGTTCTCCCAATCCACCATCAACGGATGCTCTGGCGCCACCACCTCCTGCTGGAAAACGCCATCGCCATGCGAGACGAAACGTGCGCCGACGAACTCGAGCCACTCCTGCGATTGCATGAAGCAACCGCTGGTGCAATGCAAGGCCACGAAGCCTCCACCTTCACGCACGAAGTCGCGCAGTGCAGTGAAGAACTGCTGCGGCACCACCGTATGCTGCGACTGGTTGGCGTACATTAAGACGGTGTCGTAATCCTCCAGGCGGCCGGCATCGATATGTTCCAACCGGTCTTCCCAATCGATCGCATAGCCGTCGCGCAACAAGGCACCATGCACATCATGCAAGCGGGCTTCAGGTTGATGGTGACCGCGATCGCCGATGAACAGCACATTTAGCCGTTCACCGGATTCCTGAGGTGCAGGCATCGTCAGGAGAGCGAGCAAGGAAAATGTGGCAAGCATGCCGGCCATTCTAGTGGAAAACTGCGCGCCGTATTACAGTTCAGCACGGAGCTAAAAGCAGCAAAGACCAAGAAACGAAAGCGTGCCATTCGCTAAACTCGCCGAGTGAGCAAGACCTCCGACAACTCCAGGACCGGCATCCTCAAGCGCTTTCGCGAACAGATCGCCAACGGGATTCCCATCATCGGTGGCGGCGCGGGCACCGGCATCTCGGCCAAGAGCGAAGAAGCCGGCGGCATCGACCTGCTGATTATCTATAACTCTGGGCGTTACCGCATGGCCGGACGCGGCTCGACCGCCGGCCTGATGCCCTATGGCAATGCCAACGAGATCGTCAAGGAGATGGCCTATGAAGTGTTGCCGGTGGTCAAGCATACGCCGGTCCTGGCTGGCGTCTGCGGTACCGATCCCTTTATGATCCCGCATCTTTTCCTACAGGAACTCAAGGAACTCGGTTTCGCCGGGATCCAGAACTTCCCCACTGTCGGCTTGTTCGAAGGACGCATTCGCGACACACTGGAAGAAACCGGCATGAGCTATCAGCTGGAGGTGGATATCGTCGCCATGGCTCATGAGATGGACATGTTGACCACCCCTTATGCCTTCAACGTTGAGGAAGCCGAACGCATGACCAAGGCCGGTGCTGACATCGTCGTCGCCCATATGGGTTGCACCAGCGGCGGCACCATCGGCGCCGAAACCGTCAGCCCACTGGATGAATGCGTGATCAAAATCAGTGAGATGGTCGAGGCATGCAAGGCAATCCGCGAGGACGTGATCTGCCTGTGTCATGGTGGGCCATTGGCCTTCCCACCCGATGCCGATTACATCCTGCAACGCGTGGCTGGCATCGACGGTTTCTACGGCGCCAGTTCGGTGGAACGCTTCCCCACCGAGGTCGCCATTCGCGAGCAGATCGAAAATTTCAAGGCACTGCGCCTCCCCAGTCGAAGCTGAATATGTGTGGTGCCGCTGAATGCCTGCGTTTTGTTTCCTCTCCGGATGTCCTTGTCGAGGAGTTCCCTTGGGGACCGCATGCATGGATGGTCAAGCCACCGCTGACCGACAGCAAGCATCTGATGTTGGTGCGCGTGACCATGCCCCCGGGCACCGCCCACCAATTCCATCGCCATCCGCATTTCGAAGAAGCGGTCTATTGCCTGGAAGGCAAGGTTGAGCAGTGGGTCGGCAAACAGAAGTGCATCCTCGAGCCCGGCGACGTCGCCCATGTGAAGATGAATCAGGTCCATGGCAGCTACAACATCTTTGACGAACCATGCACCTTCCTCGCCATGATGGCGAGCCCCGAGTTCAAGGAACCTGGAATCATCGATGTGTTCCGCGAGGAACCTTGGTGCAGCCTAAAGACTCCGATGGAGTTCTAGAACGATGAACATAAGACAAGACGGATTGACCCCCAACGCCGGCCGCCTGATGTGGGCCGGTTTCCTCGCGATCCTTGCCGCCGGCATCGGCTTTGGTGTACGCGGCGGCATCATGGCCAAATGGGGCCTCGAGTTCGGCTTCAGTGCCAAGGAGCTCGGTGATATCACCGGCGCCGGCTTTACCGGCTTCTGTTTCGGCATCATCGGCGGTGGTCTGGTCTGCGACAAGCTCGGCTACGGCAAGTTGGTGTTCCTGGCCTTTGCCATGCACTGCCTTTCCGCCGTCGTCACGGTGGCGGCATCGCCCGAGCAAGCGCATGAGACCAGCTTCGCACTGTTGTATTGGGGCATGTTCATCTTCGCCTTCGCCAATGGCACCTTGGAAGCCGTGGCCAACCCGCTGATCGCCACGCTGTTTCCATCGAAGCGCACCCACTACCTGAACATCTTGCATGCCAGTTGGCCTGCCGGTCTGGTTCTCGGTGGCGCTATCGGTTGGATCCTCGGCGACGGCATGGATTGGCATTGGAAGAGCCAGCTGATGCTGTTCCTAATCCCGACATTGCTTTACGGCTTGATGTTCTTCCGCCAGGTCATGCCGCAATCGGAAGCATCCGAGAAGGGGCTGTCGCTTGGTGAGATGTTCAAGGACGTTGGCATCCTCGGCGGCTTGGTCGTCTGTTACTTGCTATTCCTGTTCTTCTCCGCCGGCATGGGACTCGGCGATGGTGTCTCCTATGGCATCGCTGGCATCTGCCTAATCGGCATCGCCGTAATCACCAAGTTCTCGATGGGCGCTGTGTTGTTGTTCATCCTCTTCATCGCCCACGCGATGGTCGGCGCAGTCGAACTGGGCACCGATAGTTGGATCCAGAACATCACTGGCAACCTGCTCACCCCGGCCGAAGGCAAGATCCTGTTTATCTGGACTTCAGCAATCATGATGGGCTTGCGTTTCTGCGCTGACTTCATCGAACGCCGCATGGGCCTTTCCCCCGTCGGCATCTTGTGCGCCTGTGCGGCGCTTGCCACCGGCGGGCTATTCCTGGCAAGTGGCATGAACACCTTCATGGGTGCGATGTGCGCGCTCGCCATCTATGCGGTCGGCAAAACCTTCTTCTGGCCGACGATGCTGGCTGTGACTTCGGATCGTTATCCACGCACCGGCGCCATCGCGATTAGCATCATGGGTGGTATCGGCATGATGAGTGCCGGCCTGCTTGGTGGCCCGGGCTTGGGTTATGCCAAGGATCGCTTCGCTGGGGAAGCTTTGCAGGAAGCCAATGCCGCAATCTACCAAGAGTATCAGGCCGAGACGGACAGCAAGTTTCTGGTCTTCGAGCCAGTGCGTGGTCTGGATGGCACCAAGTTCGGCGAAATCAGCGAGAGGTTGACCAACGCACGGGCCGCACTTGGCGAAGCCGGTGAGACCGACCTCAGTTCTGCATTCGAAAGTCTCACGCCAGCCGAACGCACCGTGCATGAAGCCAGCATCGAAGGTGATCGCCGCACGCTGCAGGCCGACGCCGTGATTCCGGCAGTGATGACGGTGATTTTCTTGGCGTTACTGGCCTACTTCAAATCGATCGGTGGCTACAAGGTGCTGCACCTCAAAGAAGGCGACGCGGCATAGGTGGAGCTCCGGCTCCCCAGCTAGGCAGAAGAAGTTCCATCCGCCAAACCGCAGATCCCAAAGCGAAAACGACCCTAACGCTGTTGCGCAAGGATCGTTCAGCTTTGGTAGCGGAGAAGGGACTCGAACCCCCGACACGCGGATTATGATTCCGCTGCTCTAACCAACTGAGCTACTCCGCCGTGTACCTCGTGAGGTACAGGGACGGAGATTCTACTGCGTACCGCCTTCGTCGGCCACCCCAAGGAGGGGCAATTCAGGAGCCTGACGCCATTGCGTTACCGACACAACAATGGCGACGCGGCGAGCTCCGGACCGACACCAAGTGGCAGGTCTATTCGCTGGCGGTAGGTGCTGGAAATTCGCGCAGACGCTTGAGGCTGCGTTCGCGACCGAGCATGCGGATGACAACATCCAGTTCAGGTCCACCAAGGGTGCCGGTCAGCGCCGCGCGCACCGGCTTCATAACCTTGCCAAGGCCTACCTCCAGCTCCCCTGCTACACCCTTGACCACCGACATGAAATCTTCTGGCGGCCAAGTGCAATCCTCTAAGGCGCCAGCCAACGTTGCCACTGCACGGGCAGCACCATCAGCAGCCAAGGCCTTGCGCGCCTTCTTATCCCAATCCGGCAACTCGCCGAACATGCCGGCGGCCTGCGGGGCAAAATCGCTATACAAGGTGAAGCGCTCCTGGAAGGCGGCGACAACCTGCTGCAGTTCTTCACCGGCAGAGGCATGCTCGCCGACCAAGCCAGCCTCGATGCAATAAGGAAGCACCGCGGCAGTCAACTCCTGCACTGACATTCGTCGGATGTAATCGCCACAGATCCAGGCCAACTTGTCGGTATCGAAAATCGCACCAGCCTTCGAGATGCGCTTCAAGGAGAAGGCCTCGAGCAGCTGCTCACGTGTAAAGACGTCTGTCTTGTCGTCGATCGAGAAACCGAGCAGGCAAAGGAAGTTGAAAAGGGCGTCGGCCGGATAACCGGCGCTAATGTAATCGCCAAGAGCAGTATCGCCGGTGCGCTTGGAGAGCTTTTTGCCATCTTTGCCGAGGATTAGTGGGACATGAGCATATTCTGGTTCCGGCAGACCCAGAGCCCGGTAGACCAAAACCTGCTTAGGCGTATTGACCAGATGCTCCTCACCGCGGATGACATGACTGATTTCCATGGCAGAGTCATCCAAGGCGCAGACAAAGTTGTAGGTGGGCATGCCGTTTCCACGCACGGCAACCCAATCCTCGACCTCATTCGACGAGAAGCTGACGTCGCCGCGGATGTGATCGCGAATAATGATGTCCTCGTCGGCCTGGACGCGAAAACGCAGTACGTTGGCCTTGCCTGCGGCATGCTTGGCGGCAGCTTCCTCAGCCGACAAGCCACGTGATTGCGAATCGAAACGCCAGTTGGTCTTGGCTTGGCGGGCTGCCTCGCGTTGGGCTTCCAACTGCTCAGGGGTGGCAAAGCACCGATATAACCAACCCTCTTCCAGGCCACGTTTGATGGCGGCCTGATAACTTTCGACCCGTTGCGATTGGAAATAGGGCCCGAAATCGCCATCGGCATCCGGCCCTTCATCCCAATCCAAGCCTAACCAACGCATAGAGTCCAAAATCGACTGGAGTGACTCCTGAGAGTTGCGCGCGGTATCGGTGTCCTCGATGCGCAGGAGGAACTTGCCGCCACAACTGCGTGCGAAAGCCCAATTGAACAAGGCAGTACGGGCACCACCGATATGCAACATGCCGGTGGGTGAAGGTGCGAAACGCACGCGAACAGGGCGGTCGGAAGCCATCAAGCTGCGGATTTTAGCAGCTGCCCTGCCGCCGCCGGAAACCTACGGGTTAGCGTCGAACCAGGCGTCGTAGAAATAGTAGGTGCAATGCAGCGTCACTGCGTCATAGCCACGGCGATTCAGGTGGATGGCATCGAGCATAGCTTCTGGCGGGCTAGGCAACGTTGGGATGCCGCCCAAGGCCGGCCGATAACCACTCGGCTCATTGCCCGGTAAGGCGGTGGTGCGTGGCGCAATGCCTTGGCTCGGATAGCCGAACACCCACTGCATCAGGCCAGCGTGGTTGATGAAATGCACGGTTGGATCGTTGGCCAGACGCGCATACATGGTGGCCGAGGAATCAAACATCGCCTGGTTGATCCGTGTTGAAGTCGGGGTGCCGAGTAGGAACCAAATCAGCAGCGTCCATGGATCGGTGACGCGTAACTCATCAAAGTTCACGTAGTCATAGCCGTTCACCACAATCTGGATATTGGGGTCAATCCCGTGGATGAACTGC
This sequence comes from Planctomycetota bacterium, assembly GCA_030749235.1. Taxonomy (GTDB): domain Bacteria; phylum Planctomycetota; class UBA1135; order UBA1135; family UBA1135. Next base: position 22,683 of record JASMKM010000105.1, read on the forward strand.
ACCGTCGCCTCGATATCGTCGGCGATGCCGTCGAACAGCACCTGCTCCTGCGCCGAAGTCATGCTGGCGTTCCAGGCGCCGAGGAAATCATTGCCACCGAGACTCAAGTGGATGACGTCGATGGTCGGATAGGCAGCCAGTTCGGAAGTGATCAAGGCTTGATAAGCCGGAGTCACCCATTGCTCGGCAGTGGTGCCACCGAGGGCAGTGACATCGCCGACGGCAATCTTGTCGCCATGGCCAGCGCGGTCCAAGGCCCGGTCTAGCGATCCAAAGACCCAAGTAAATTCAGCCCAGGAGTCGCCGACGATCAACACCCGCTCGGTGCCTTGCGCAGACGCCGATGGCGCGAGCAGCAGCAAGCCAAGGACCAGGGGGGAAAAAAGCGGAAAAGGCGCATTCCCCCATTGTAGGGGCGTTTCCGCCAACGCCAAATCTGCATGCTGGCGGCTCCACACACTGAACCGCCGGCCAACTCGCTTCCTGCGCTACTTGATGGCTAGCACCCGCGCATCCATGTTGCCGCTCTGCAACAACTTCCAAGCCAACACTTCTTTGCCGTTGACCTTGCGCTTAGTTTTCTTCCAGATAGGGGTTGAGATCCTCGTCGAAGGACAACTCATACCCCCAACGCACGGCTTGGGTAGCTCCAGGCGCCATGGTTAGGTGCCAACGATAGATACCACGCTCTTCGCGCGCCGCCAGGTCCTCTTCGCTTTCCAAGGCACCCGGCTGGAGCTTGCCCACTTCCACATCGATGCGATCATCCCAACTCACAGGCAGGGCCTCCTCCACCAGAACCTTGATCCGTCCGCGTGCTGCGGCACTGAGGTGCAAAGTAGCGCGATAGTTACGCGTGATGGTAGCGGTCGAACCAAAGGAGAATCGCCCGGGGTTATCACGTGAATCCTCAAGCGTCTCCCACTCCACGGTCAGGTTCGGGTCGATGCCGAGATTCAACATGGTGCTGTCGCCCTGGCGCAGGATTGGAAAGCTGGCTTCGCCAAGATAGTCCGGGCCGAGGAAGACCTTGGCCACACCACTGAGCAGGGGCGCATCGCCGGTGTGGATGACTTCGGCACGCAAATAGGCATTGGTGCTCATTGACGGCACGACATAACGCTCCGGCTTCACTTCCAAAGGCAAATCACGGATTCGGAATCGATGGGCCTCGCCGTTCGCCCGTACCGAGGTCTTGCCGGGCATGACGAACTGGGTGCTCAAGCCGAAGTCCTGCACCGAGACGGTCGGTGCCGGCGCGAAAGACCTAGCCTTCTCTTCCAGGGCGAGTCCCTCGCGACCCACATAACCCAGTTGCGACATGGAATCCTCCATCTCGGCATCGCTAGAGGGAGAACTAACTGTGAGCATTTCCGCCGCACTGTAGAAGCGTCGCGGTAACTGCGGTGGATCCAGGCCGATATTCGGCGTGCTGGTGCTCAACACGAGCTCCACACCGTCCCAATCCTCGCCGGATCGTTGGCTAACCTGTCCCACCAAACCAACGTTCACGCCGGTCAGGTCTGGTGCCACACGGACGTCGTAAGCCGGAGCCCACCAGGCGCCATCTACCAGATAAGTCACCTTCATGCGCACGGTGCCGAGCTGCTCGATAAAGATTCCGATACGCGCTTCACGGAAGGTACGGTTCGCACCGGAATCGGCAAGATCCAGCTGCGCGTGCAAGTCATTGGAATAAGCAATCAGCTTCTCGATCTCGCGCTCCTTGTTGGCTAGGTCAAGCGACAAAGAAGTCATCTGTTCGCGCACGAACTGGATGCGCTGCGCCGGATCGGTAGGCAAGCCACCAGGGGAATCGGCAATCGGGCTTGGGTCGTCGATCAAGGCAGTCAAAGTGTCGATGCCGGCCTCGATGCCGAAGCGGTCAGTCTCGAGCAGCCGCAACTCCCAGTTCACTTCGGCCAACTTCTCACGCAAGGCGTTGGACTCTTCCCATTCCAAGGCACCGGCAGTGCGAGTACGCATCTCCAAACCTTGCACAACGCCAGAACCGGTCAAGATTTCGGTCTGGAAGGACGTAGGCTGGGCCGACATCGGCAACGGTCCAATGCGCATATTCAAAGGACCCAGTTCAGTGGGCACGATCTCGACGACGCGCTCAACGAGTGCCTGACCAGGATAGACGGTGACTCGCTCAATCGCGGACGAATAAGAAGGTACTTCGGGTTCTTGGCAGAAGGCGGCTGCGACCGACGGCAGCGAGCTACTAAGACTCAATAGGAGAGCAGTAATCATGACTTCGGTATTCTATGCGGTTTGATGGAAGCTGTTCCCGTGATTGGAGCCGGTTTAGCCGGTTCGGAAGCCGCCTTGCAGATTGCAAGCGCGGGCTTTGACGTAATCCTGCATGAGATGCGGCCTGTGGTGCCGACGGCAGCCCACGAGACCGACCATTGCGCAGAATTGGTCTGTTCCAACTCCTTGGGCAGTTCGCTGCCTGATCGTGCCGGTGGCGTCCTGCAGGCGGAATTACGGGCCCTCAACTGCCAGTTGCTGCCCTTGGCCGAAAGCAACTCAGTACCTGCGGGTGCAGCCTTAGCCGTGGACCGGCTGTTGTTCGGCCAAGCGGTGACTGCCGCGATCGAGGCGCATCCACGCATCGAGTTGGCGCGTGGCGAACTGGGAGCCATTCCGGAGGGCAACTGCATTGTGGCGTCGGGCCCGCTTACCTCAGAAGCTCTGGCCGCAGATATCCAACGGCTCACGGGCGCGGAACATTTGGCTTTTTTCGATGCTATCGCCCCGGTGGTGGTGGCCGATAGCCTTGATCGCGAGGTTATCTTCGCCGCCGCCCGCTGGGGAAATGGCGATCCGGATTACCTGAACATCCCACTCGATAAGGAAGAATACGAAGCCTTCCTGGATCAGCTATTGGCCGCCGACAAACATGAGCTGAAGGATTTTGAGGCTGCCGACCCACGTGCCAAGCAGTTCTTCGAACGCTGCCTGCCAGTCGAGGTTTTGGCCGCGCGTGGGCGTGAATCGCTGCGCTTCGGGCCAATGCGTCCGGTTGGTCTGGATGACCCGCGCACCGGCCGTTGGCCATGGGCCGTTATTCAGATGCGCCGCGAAAACACCGAAGGCACGGTCTACAACCTGGTCGGCTTCCAAACCAACCTCAAGTATGGCCCTCAACAAGAGCTGCTACGCTCTCTTCCTGGCATGCAGGATGCTGAATTCGTACGGCTTGGCAGCATGCATCGCAACACCTTTCTGAACTCACCGCAGGTGCTGAACTCCAGCTTGGAATACCGCGACCGCCCGGGTCTCTTCTTCGCCGGCCAAATTACTGGCATGGAGGGTTATCTCGGCAATATCGGCAGTGGTATGTTGGCGGGCCTAAACATGGTGCGACGCTTACGCGGTATGGAACCGGTCACACCACCGCGAGAAAGCCTGCTCGGCTCACTCACTCACCATGTGGCGGAGTCCCCAAGCAAGGATTTCCAGCCCATGAAGGCGGAATTCGGCCTGTTACCACCCCTAATCCCACCGGTGAAGAAACCGCTCCGTCGTCAAGCTTATGCCAACCGAAGTGCTGCGGAAATCGCTGCGTTCGGGCATAATCTTGGCCTTCTCCCGACATCCTCTGCCCACCCAGAAGACCATGCAAACGACCTCTGAAATTACCCCCTTCGCAAATGAGCCCTTCGTCGACTTCTCTGTCGAGGAGAACGCCGCAGCATTCCGTACCGCCCTCGAAAAAGTCGAGAAATCTTTCCCAGTCGTAGGTCGCCTATGGATCAATGGCGAAGACTGTGAAGGTGGTGCTGGAACGTTCGAATCCACCGACCCAAGCCAGACCTCGCGCGTGGTCGCCAACTGCGCCAAAGCCAACCGCGACGACGCCCTGCGCGCAATCGCCGGTGCCCATGAGGCTTTTGGTGAGTGGTCGCGCAAGTCGGCAGAGGAGCGCGCTGAATTCCTGTTCAAGGCTGCGCGCACCATGCGCCTGCGCAAGCATGAGTTCAGTGCCCAGATGGTCTATGAGGTCGGCAAGACCTGGGCCGAGGCCGACGGCGATACCGCCGAAGCCATCGACTTCCTCGAGTTCTACGCACGCGAAGCCCTGCGCTATGCACGCAAGCAGCCAATCACCCCGACCCCGGGCGAAGACAACGAGTTGGTTTACATCCCATTGGGTGTGGGCGTGGTGATTCCACCATGGAACTTCCCGCTTGCCATCCTGGCTGGCATGACCACCGCTGCCTTGGTATCGGGCAACACCGTAGTGCTGAAGTGCGCATCGGAAAGCCCAGGCATCGCCACCATGTTCGTCGAGCTGATGAAGGAAGTCGGCCTGCCAGCTGGCGTCCTGCAGTTCTGCCCAGGTGCTGGTTCCGAAGTCGGCAACACCTTGGTCGAGCACCCCTTGACCCGCTTCATTTCCTTCACCGGTTCGGCTGAAGTCGGCATGGGAATCTACGAAAAGGCCGGCAAGGTCGGTGAAGGCCAGATCTGGCTGAAGCGCGTGGTCGCCGAAATGGGCGGCAAGGACTTCATGTTCATCGATGAGGATGGCGACGTCGACAAGGCCGTTGCCGGTGCTCACGCTGCCGCATTCGGCTTCCAGGGCCAGAAGTGCTCGGCATGCTCGCGCCTGATCCTGCACGAGAAGATCCACGATGAGTTCATGGAGAAGTACCTGCCGCTGGTCGAGGCCACCACCATGGGCCATCCATCGGATCCGAACAACTTCATGGCTGCGATGATCAACGAGAAGGCTCGCGCCGAAGCCATGGCCGGTATCGAGGCCGCCAAAAAGGAGGGCAACACCTTGGTGGCTGGTGGTTCCTTCGGTGACGGTGAAGGCTGGTACCTGCAGCCCACCGTGTTCACCGGCGTCGGTCGCAACGACACGATCTGGAAGGAAGAGCTCTTCGCCCCAGTGATTGCCGTGCACAAGGTATCCTCCTTCGAGGAAGGCATCGAGGCCGCTAATGACACCATCTTCGGCCTGACCGGTTCCTACTACAGCGCCGACGAGGACAAGATTGCCACTGCCAAGCGCGAGTTGTTCTGCGGCAACCTGTACATCAACCGCAAGTGCACCGGTGCCTTGGTCGGTGTCCACCCATTCGGTGGCTTCAACATGTCCGGCACGGACTCGAAGGCCGGAGGCCGCGATTACCTGATGCTGTTCATGCAGGGTAAATCAATCACGCGTGCCAAGTAACGAGGAAACCCCAAACCGCCGGGTGGAGCCGGTTCCGGAAACGTACGACCCGTCCGAGGTCTACGATCCGGAATCAACCTCTCGCCAGGGACTGGCCGTCTGGCTGTTGATTGGCCCGTTCTTGGCTGCATTCGGTGGCTTGGGATTCCTGCGAATGCTGTCAGGAGTCAGCCGCAGCGAACGCATCCAGTTCAACGGCGGCAGCTTCTTTTTGGACTTTGTTCTGCTGCTGACCTTCATCGGCTGCCACACTGCTTTCGCCCGCGGTTGGGGCCGACGTATTCTGAACCGCCCCTTTGGCCCCGGCGCCGAACGTCCGCTCTACGTGTTGCTCACCGGCATTACGCTGTTCGCGATGACCTTCTTTTGGCAAGACACCGGACCGCTGATCTGGAAGTGGAGTGGATGGACGTCGGTGTTGCCACGCCTGGTGCAGATCCCCGGTTTGATCCTGGTGATTTGGTCAGTGGTTGTAATCGGTGCAGGTGGCATAATCGGCCTTCCGCATATCAAGGCGCTAGAAAGGGGAAGCAATACGCCCAAGCAAGAGTTCGTGGCCCTTCCGCCCTACTCCCTGCTGCGTCAACCGTTGAACCTTGGCCTGCTAATGCTTTTGGTGGGCATGCCCGAAGTGACCGCCGACCGCCTAATGCTATTGGTCGTGATGGCGACGTGGATCCTGCTGGTCGCCCCCATCGAGGAACGCGACGCCGAGTTGGAGTTCGGTGAAGGTTATGCGGTCTATCGAGCGCGCACCCCGCGTTGGTTGCCGAAGTGGCGCTCCGGGGATCGATGAGCAAGACTTCCTGGAAGGCCCAGCTTCGGGAAATCGTCGGCATGGATTATCTGCTCGACAGCCCAGCGGCTTTGCTTGCTTATGAATCCGACGCACTGACTCTGTTCCGCTGCAAACCAGCGGCGGTGCTGCTACCGGCCGATACGGCTGAGGTAGCCAAATGCGTGGCGGTGCTGCATGCTGCCAAGATTCCCTTCGCCGCCCGTGGGGCCGGCACTGGCCTCAGTGGCGGCGCTTTGGTAGCTGAAGGTGGCGTGGTCATCGCGATGACGCGGATGAAGAGGATTCATGCCATCGATGCCGAACAAAGAATCGCGATCGTCGACCCCGGTGTAGTCAACCTGGACCTATCCCGCGCTGCCGAGAAGTTCGGGCTTCGTTATGCGCCGGACCCTGCCAGCCAAAGTGTCAGCACCCTCGGTGGCAATATGGCCGAAAATGCCGGTGGTCCAATGTGCTTTTTGCATGGCACGACTGCCAACCATGTTCTGGCCGTCGACGTCGTACTGCCCGACGGCCGACGTGAGACTTGGGGAGATGTGCAGAATCAGGCACAGGACCTGGACCTGCGCGGTTTCTTGTGCGGCTCCGAAGGCACTGTGGCCATCGCCGTGCGCCTTTACCTGAAGTTGGTGCCGGTACCGGAGAAGGTAGTCACGTTGATGGCCGCCTTCCACTCGATTGGCGAAGCCTGTTCGGCAGTATCGGCGATTGTCGCCGCCGGCCTACGCCCAGTAGCCTTGGAGGTGATGGACCAGGCCACCATTCAAGCTGTCGAGAACTCGGTCTATCGCACCGGTCTGCCCACCGACGCCGGGGCAGTCCTGGTTATCGAGGTGGAAGGACCGAGCGCCACAGTTGAACATGATCTGCCGCAGATTGAAGCCTTGCTGGCAGGCTTCGAACTGTTGCGGCTGGAACGTGCGGAAACGCCAGAGCAACGCTTGGCGGTCTGGAAAGGACGCAAGGGAGCCGGTGGCGCGTTGGGGCGTCTGGCGCCAGATTCCTATGTGATGGATGGCGTGGTGCCGCGTTCAAAGTTGACCGAGATCATGGAGTACGTCGCTGAGGTACAAGTCGAATCGGGCTTACCAGTGGCTAATCTGTTTCATGCTGGAGACGGCAACATCCATCCGCATTTCTCCTACGACGGGCGTGATCCGAAACAGGCCGCCGCCGTGGAGAAGGCTGGCGCAAAGATCTTGCGCCGCTGCCTGAAATTGGGTGGTTCGATTAGCGGCGAACATGGCATTGGTCTCGAAAAGCAGCACCTCTTAGCCGAGCAGTTCGGTGCCAACGAAATCGCTTTGATGGAACGCTTGCGGCGCGTGTTCAACCCCGAAGACCTGATGAACCCAGGTCGAGGCCTGCCGATGGGCAAGGGATGTGCCGAGGCTTTCCATCGTCATGGGAGGATCCAAAGTGGCTGAGCAGGACATCGTCCACGCCAAGGATGCAGAAGATGCGGTTGCCCTGCTGCAGGGGGCACATGCCGAAGGAAAATCGGTGATGCCCTGTGGCAAACGTAGCCGCCAAGCACGTGTTGCCCCCACCGCCAGGGCTGATCGCTGGTTATCGATGGCAGACTGCGACCGTTTGCTATGGCTCGATGCCGAGGACCAAACCTGTGAAGTCCAAGCTGGCATGTCGATGCTGCGTCTGCGCGAGCATCTACAGGGCACCGGGCTCGAACTGGCCTTGATGTGCCGCGGCGAGCAATCCGGCACCTTGGGAGGCCTATTCCTGTCGGCCGAGCCATCCTTGTTGGCCAGCAGCTGCGGGCCTAGCCGCGACTTCGTGCTGGGTGGTGGTTGGATCCTCGCTGACGGCACCCCAATACGCAGCGGCGCTCGCGTGGTCAAGTCAGTGGCCGGTTATGACGTCACCCGCTTGTTGCTGGGCTCCCGCGGGCAACTGGCAATTAACACCAGCCTCATCCTGCGGTTGCGTCCAGCTCCACGTGAACTGCATTACTATGTGGTGAAAGCCGCCTTGTGGCCGGAGCTGCGCGATTGCCTGCCACCGCCGCGCTTGCTCTTCCCCGCCGACGAGAGCGGTTATCTACTTCTGCAATACGCAAACCTCGAGGTAAAGCACAACGCCTTGCAAGCCTTCGACTTCCGCGAAGGGGAACGACAACGCTGCGCCTACCTCGAGGCCCTAACCACGCAGCTGCCGACGCCATCGCCATGGCTAGAAGCCACCGCGGAAGCCTGCGCCCCTGGGGCACCACATTTCGGGAGGCAGCCATGAGCCAAGGTCTCGATGCCTTACCTAGCTTGTTAGATTGCATGCATTGTGGCTTATGCCTGCAGGCCTGCCCCACCTATACCGAAACTTCCTCGGAAACCGATTCGCCACGTGGGCGCTTGTTCCTGATGCGGGCGGTGGCGGAGGATCGCCTGCCAGTGGCCGACGCCATGCCGGCCCTGAAACGTTGCGTGCAATGCCGCGCATGTGAACCCGCATGTCCCTCCAAGGTTCCTTATGGCCAAGTGCTGCATGAACACATGGAAATCCACACCAAGGGTTCTGACACGATGTCCCGCTGGTTGGGCAACAGCGCACGCTTGAAGTTTGCAGGGAGGGCCTTGCGTTTCAGTCGACGTTCTGGCCTGTTGGCTCTCGCAGCCGCAATGCCCAATCGACGCTTACGCAGAGCCGCCAACATGGTGCCACGAAAACCCAAGCATTATCGCCCCAAGGCTGGTACCGAGTTCGACGCCGTTGGCGAGCAGCGCGGCGTGGTTGCCTTGCATCTGGGATGTGTAGAGGCGGAGTTGTTCGGGCAAAACATCCAGGACAGCATCGCTACACTCACCGCGGAAGGCTTCCGGGTGGTCTGCCCAGCGCAAGAGGCTTGTTGCGGTGCCGCCGCAGCTCATGATGGTGATCTTCAGGCTGGCCATCACAGCGGCGAGAAGAGCCTGCAACAGTTGCAGGGTTACGATGCCATTGTCGTCCCGGCTGCAGGCTGCGCCGCTTTCCTCGGTAGTCTTGATGAGGCCGCCAATGTCGTCGATCCGATGATCTTCTTGGCGCGCGCCGGCTTACGCGGCGAACTGCATGCAGTCGAGCGCCAAGTGGTCTATGCCACTCCGTGTCATCGCCAGAACGTCATCGGCGACGCGCCGGAGATGCGCAAGGCCCTGCTACAGATCCCTAGCCTGGAACTGTTGGAGAGCGAAGAAGCGGAGATGTGTTGCGGTGCTGGTGGTTCCGCGTTCCTGCGCGAACCCGAACTCACCGATGCCATCGGTCAACGCAAGGCTCAACTCCTGCACCAGACTGGAGCAAGCCAAGTGGTAAGCGGCAATCCCGGTTGTGCAATGCAACTGGAAACCAAGTTGCGCGAGCGCGAGGCGCCGACAAGCATCGTTCACCCGATTAGCTTGCTGCGCGAATCGCTGCGGGTCTAGTCCGCGCTGCTCGGTTAACCACCTTCACGCCGAGCTAGATAGTGGTGTCGGGTAAGGCCTCGGCATGAAGAAACATGTAGCAAGCCGTGAGCACCGCCATGACCGTGAGGAAGACGAACAGCGCGACGAAGCGCACATGTATGCGGCGCCAGCGGTTCTCGCTGCGCAGGCGATTGCCACTGTAGATGACCAGTGGTAGGGAAAGCAGGCTGCTGCTGGCGAAGATCAGGTGGACCATCAGTTCCCAATCCACGAAGGTGAACCCACGGCCATACATGTCAGCCTGCACAATCGCCAAGGTCAGCACCACCACCGTGACTACCGCCACACGAATGTGCAACAGCCTCTGGCGCCGCTTCCCGGTCATCAAGGTAGCGATCAGCAGGATCACCGCAGCCGCAAGGTTCAGTACGAACAAGGTTGTGTTCACGCCGGGAGGATAACATCGCCAAATGCTCGCGCTCACCCAAACCCTCCTTTGCCTCCTGCTCGGCTCCAGTGCTGCCGTCGCCAGCAAGCCCGGCCAGGAGCCTTCACCCCCCGTCGACGCACCTTTGGTGATCCGCAACATCGACATCTGGGCCGGCCCCGGCAGTCTCGATAACGACATGACGGTCGTCATGCACGATGCCTACGCGGTGGAGTTTCGCAGCGGCACCGTCGACCCGAGTGAGTTCCCGCAGGCGCGGTTTATCGAGGCCGAAGAAGATTGGGTCCTCTATCCCGGACTGATTCATGCTGACTACCCCAGCGGCCGCGGCGAGCAGCCAAGTAACCCTTATCAAGGTACAGCCACCGATCCGACCACCGGTCCGATCACAGCAATGGAGTATGGCGACCATAAGTCCTTTTTCGCTTGGATGCATATCTCCGATCACGCCGACTGGGATACCGACTCCGCCGAGAGCTGGCGCCAGCATGGTTTTACCAGCGCCTACCTGCTGCCGAAGTTCGGCTTAGTCCAAGGTCACGCTGCCCATCTTGCTCTGAACGGTTTGCCGTTGGCCGAAGCCATCCATAACCGTGACGGCCATCAGCTGATGTCCTTACGGGGAGCCGGCGGTTATCCGCAGACCGACATGGCTGCGCTTGCGATGCATCGTCAACTACTGCTGGACCAAAGCCGCACCGACTTGTCGCCAGACCTGCAGCTAGGCAATCGGCGCATCTTCCGCGCCAACAGTGCGCGACGCATCGAGAACTTCCTCGATCTGCAGCGCGAGTTCGACCACAGCAAGGGTGTGGAATGGCTGGTTCTAGGCGGCAAGGAGGCTTGGAAACATGCCGATCGCTTGCGTGCGCAGGAGATTGGTGTGTTGTATGTCATCGACTTCGATGAGGCGCCCAAAAGCGAG
>JASMKM010000106.1 GCA_030749235.1 Planctomycetota bacterium
ACCTGGTGGCAGACCGAGACTGGCTCCATCATGATCACGCCACTGCCTGGCATCACCACCACCGTTCCTGGTTCAGCAACCACTCCATTTCCGGGCGTGGAAGCCAAGCTAATCAATGAGGATGGTTCCGAGGTCGAAGGAGCTGGTGGCGGTTATCTGGCATTGACGCGCCCTTGGCCAAGCATGTTGCGCGGCCTGTGGGGTGACAACAAGCGTTATGAAGAGACCTACTGGTCACGCTTCCCCGGAAAGTACTTTGCCGGGGATGGCGCCAAGCGCGACGAGAACGAGTTTCTCTGGGTACTCGGTCGTGTCGATGACGTCATGAACGTTTCCGGTCACCGCTTGAGCACCATGGAAATTGAATCCTCGCTGGTTGCCCACGAGGCTGTCGCGGAAGCGGCAGTGGTCGGCGTGGCTCACGAACTCAAGGGTCAAGCGCCGATCGGTTTCGTAATCCTGCGCGGTGGATACACAGCTTCGCCAGAACTTGAACAGGAACTGCGTGCCTTCGTCGGCAAGGAGATCGGTGGTCTGGCTCGTCCAGATCGCATTACCTTCACACCGGAACTTCCGAAGACACGAAGCGGCAAAATCATGCGCCGCCTGCTGCGTGATGTGGCGGAAGGCAAAGAAATCGGCGATGTCACCACCCTCGCGGATCCGACCGTACTGAAAGGCCTACAGGCCGAGTTTGCGAAGCAAGGATAGGGGTCGACAACTCCTTGACTCTTTTTGAAATTTGTACGGAAACCCTGAGCGGCGTTCGCGCCGCTTCCACCGGCGGAGCACAACGCATCGAGTTGTGCTCCGCCTTGGATTTGGGTGGTCTCACCCCTAGCGACGATCTGATAACTGCGGCGCGCGCTGAGAGCGACTTGGAGTTGTTGGTGATGGTGCGTCCGCAACCTGGAGACTTCATGGTCGATGCCGCGCTGTTGAAGACCATGTGCGCACAAATCGAACGGGTCACTGCGATGGGTGCCGATGGCGTAGTCTGCGGCAGCTTACTTGCCGATGGCACCATCGATGTACCCTCCTTGCGTGACATGGTGCAAGCGGCCTGCGGCCTGCCGCTCACATTTCACCGCGCCTTCGACCAGACTCCGAACTTGCCTGCCGCATGTGAGACCTTAATTGAGCATGGCGTGGCACGCGTCTTAACTTCTGGTGGTGCTGTCACCGCCATGGAAGGAAGCGCCATGCTGAAAGACCTGGTGGACCTGGCTGGTGAGCGCTTGGACGTAGTGGCCGGCGGGTCGGTGCGCGAAGCAAATATCGGCGCCCTACGCCGCGCCACCGGAGCTTCGCAATTCCATTCTGCATTAGATCGCTGCCCTACTACCGAATCAGTGAAGGCCCTGCTCGCTGCCCGCTGAGCAAGATCCGTCCACCTCATTTTGCTATACTCAACTTTACGGCTTCGCGCCGTCGTTCACTTTCCCTTCAGGATTCGGGGAAGGAGGTGTAAATCCTCCACGGGTCCGCCACCGTGATAGCAGTACTTCGGTACCGCTTTAGTCGGAGCACCGCGCTTGAAGGTAACTTCCACCCAACATCCGGGCGAGACTCCCGGAAGGAGAATCTTCATGCTTCATGCATGCACCCTTGTGGGCCTTGCGGCCTTCGCGTGCGCGACCCCAATCGCCGCACAGACCTTCAAACAGGAAATTGGCCTCGTCGGCCTTGGCGATCCGCTAAATTCCGCGAAGCCCTTCGGCATCAATTATGAACCGGCAAGCGACCGGATCTATGTCGCCATCGCCGGTGACTTCGCCGGAGCCAACAATGTCGTCGCGATCATCGATCCGGGCACTGAAACGATCGTCGGCAGCATTGACGTCGGCTTTTATCCGGAAGACATCGCCTTCCATTACGACAGCCTCGGCGCATTGCAATATGGCGCGGTCACCAACTCGACGAGCGGCAGCGTGACCATCTGGGATTCCAACCATACGGTCGTAGCCACCATTCAGCTGCCGGACCCCTTCGGCTTCGGCACCTGCTATCCATTCGGCATCCTCGCCCATGATGGCGACTTCCTAATCAGCACTGCCGACGGAAGTGGCGACGTCCACGCTATCGATATCGCCACTCTCAGCTACGAGCCGCAGGCTGGTTTCAACACGCTGTTCCGATCCAACGCTCGCATGATTGCGGTCGGCGATGAGATTTGGGTGCCCACTTCCGAATTCACGCCGAGCTTCGACGGCTCCTTGGGCGGTCTGTACCGCCATAACCGCTCCAGCACTAAGCCCGACGACAGTTGGTATGTCGAGAAAATGGAGAACTACGCCGGCTATCCGGGCGGCCAGGATGTGGTGCGCCTGAGCAACGGGCGCGGCTATCTCTCTGGCCTGGATTTCATGGGCAGACTGTATCGCCTTGATGCACAAGGCAATCTCGATCGTGGCATCGACCTGATGGGCATCGATGGTTATGGTCTGGCTGTGGAGCCTGTGCGCGAGGAGTTGCTCGCTGTATGTGGCTTCACCACCAATGAGTTGGTGCTGGTTGACCTGCTCAATGATGAAATGCTCACCACCATTTCGCTGGGCGGACTCGGCTACTCGATGCCAAACGATGCCGTATTCGCGCATGACAAGCTCTACGTGACTTGCCAAGGCAACGAGGCCGTGCTGGTCTTTGACAACCTGCCGAGCGTCAGCGTCAACCATACGCATCAGAGCGAGCTAATCATCAGTGACACCACGCCGCAGCTCGGCGACACCATCAACATCGACCTCGCTGGCTTTGCTGGACATCGCGTGGCTATCTTCACCGGACGTGAGGCAGTGGCAGGCAACTATACTGGCTTGGACCTCGAGGTCGGGCCGACGCCAATCAAGCAGAGCAACGGCGTGGGCAAATTGAGCCTAGACCTTCACATCCCGACCACCGCGAGCTTGGCGAATCGCCATTTTTTCTTACAGGGATACCTGACCGACGGCATGAATCACTTCACGACCGAACCGAAGGTCCTTGTCATCCAGTAGGCCCACTGTGCCGAGCGCGCCTTTGTTTCGGGCTGGCGCTCCCGACACACCATCGGTAGCAGACCGTTGCTGCGGTCTGCTATCCTCTGCGCCATGCGGAACAGTCTTGCGCTCGGCCTTCTCACGCTCGCCATCGGCTTCAGTGGCTCCTGCAGCTTTATCCCACCGTATTCGAGCATTAAGGAGCAAGATGTCTCCGGGTTCCACACGGTCAAGTTCCGCTCGGGCGTCTACAGCAGCATCGACGCCGAAGCCGACGATATGGTCAACGACCCGCCGATCTTGAGCACCAGCATGGAGCTGGATCGCTTCAGTTCCTATGGCATCGAGCTGGAACGCCTAATCGGCAACCAGTTCTCGGCCACCGTCAGCATCGACGCACGCGAATACCACCCGGACAGTGACGGCCCGCCGATTAGGGGCAACCAGATTCACGCCGGCCTACGACGTTACTTTGGCGATCGAGCACTGACCGCCTTTTTGTCCACCCAGTTAATCTACAACTTCGGCCTCGAGTTCCAGCAGGAACGATTCGAGTCCGACGGCTTCCTGGCTTGGGCGGTCGGTGTCGGCCTCAACATGGCCGTCAGCGAGAACTTCTCGATGGAAGCCGCCTTCTTGTATGAAGGCATGCCCGACGTAAAGTCGCACCGCCTCAACACCGATATCAACTCAGGTTTCGAACATAACCTCAGCGGCATGGTCGGCTATGTAGCCGTGGGTTACCACTTCTGAACAGTTCAGACCGTCACTGCAGCGACAGCCTCGACGACCATCGTGCCGATCTCGTTGGTGCTATGTTCGCCCACTTCCAGGCTACGAATCTGACCTGAAATCAATAGCTGCGCGATGGCGCCTTCGACGGCAGCCGCAGCTTTCTTCTCACCTAGGTAATCCAGCATCATGCTGATGGCGTTGATGGTCGCGATTGGATTGGCGATGTTCTTGCCAGCGGCCTGCGGGAAGCTCCCGTGCACCGACTCGAATAGGGACACCTCGCCCGGACGCAGGTTGGCGCTCGCCGCCACGCCCATGCCGCCCTGCAGCATGGCGCCCAAGTCGGTGACGATATCGCCGAACAAGTTGGTGGTCACGGCCACGTCGATGCTCTCTGGACTCTCGACCATGCGCATGCATGCGGCATCCACGTAAAGGTGCGCAGTCTCGACCTCGGGGAACTCCTTCGACATCTCGGCGAAGATGCGCGTATACAGCGATTGCGCACGTACAGCATTGGCCTTGTCAATCAGAGTCAGGTGCTTGCGCGGCCGACCCATCGCGGTCTCGAAGGCATATCGGATGATGCGCTCGGTGCCCTTGTAGGTATAGAGCATCGGTTGCGAAGCTATCTCTTGCTCGGTACCCTCGTTCTCGAAGGTGGGCTTTTGCACGTAGGCGTCTTCAGTATTCTCTCGCACCACCACCATGTCGATGTCGGCCGGAGTCTTGCCCTTCAATGGGCAGAACCGCTCATCCAGCAATTTAATCGGACGCAGGTTGACCCAAAGATCCAAGTCCCAACGCAAGCGACCGATGATGCCGCGCTCGATCAAGCCGACCGGCGCACGTGGATCGCCGATAGCACCGAGCAGGATTGCATCCATGCTCTTTAGTGCTTCAAAAGCATCGTCGGGGAAGACCTCTTCGGTTTTCAGCCAATGCTCGGTGCCAAAGGGATGCTCAACCAAGTCAACCTGGAAGCCGAAACGGTCGGCGGCGGCGTGCAGGACACGCAGGCCTTGGGCGACGACTTCAGGACCTATGCCGTCACCGGCGATCACAGCGATGCGATGCGTTTTCATTGCAGCATATTCTAGCTTCGCCGCGCCGCACGACCTCCAGGTCTACGGCACATGCCTTCCGCTCTTGATACTGAAGATAGATCTCGGCGCATAAAAAGCGTAGGGGGCGCATCCAGCTTGGATGCGCCCCCTACAAAGGCTGGTGAGTTCGAAGAAACCTAGTCTAGATCCTTCTTCTCACCGACCAACTCCCTGGCGACCTTGGTCGCCTTGTGGCCATCGTGACCGCGGTAGACGATCTTGCCGTGCTGATCGATCACGATCAGTGTTGGCCAACCGGTCACGCCCCAGTCCTTGGCGATGGTGCCTCCACCTTCCTTCTCATTCTGGAAGCTGCGCCAGTTCAATTCGTTGTCCTTCACGGCCTTCTTGGCCTGTTCAAGATCATCACTGTTGACACCAATCAATGCGAAATTTTTGCCTTTCATTTCCGTCACGAACGACCGTTCGTGTGCGTATAACGCGCGGCATGGAGGTCACCAATCGCCCCAGAAGTCGAGCAGGATAACCTGTCCTTCGTAGTCGGCCAGACTGAAGGACTTGCCATCGAGATCCACTCCAGTGATGTTCGGTGCGAACTGCCCCTTCTCGGTACCGATAGCCTTCTCTTCGACGACTTCTTCCTCGCCCTTCTCGAGCTTGGCGACCAGCTTCGCTGCCATTTCAGTGGCGGCATGGCCATCGTGACCACGGTACTTAATGATGCCATTCTCATCCATCACCACGATGGTCGGCCAACCGGAGACCTTCCAGTCATCCGAGATTGCAGGCATATCCTTACGCTCGTTCTGGAAGCTACGCCAGTTCAGTTCATTTTTCTTGACTGCCTCTTGAGCGGTCTCTACTGAATCATCGCTGTTCACGCCTACTAAGGCGAATGGACGACCTTCCATCTCAATCACGAACGACCGTTCGTGTGCGTATAACGCGCGGCATGGAGGTCACCAATCGCCCCAGAAATCGAGCATCACGACCTTGCCGCGATAGTCCGACAACTTGAAGTCGACGCCATCAAGGTCGGTGCCGACGACTTCGATTGCGCGATCGTCCACCTCGACTCCATCGACGACCTCACCGCGGGCGACCGCAGCAGCACGCTCGGCGGCTGCCTTGGTTTTGGCGGCGTTCATCTGGGCGCTGATTGGCTCATTGAGTGGCTCTCCTTCGCCAGACTCATCTTCCATCTCTTGGCTTGCCGTCATGTTGCCAATCAGACGATCGCCTTCACGCTTCATGTTGAAGATCAGCGCGAGGCCAGGGCCAAGTTCGGCTTGAGCAGCAAAAGTGCCATCGGCCTTGTTCCACACAAGGTCCTTCAGTTCCACCGGACCACCTAGGAAGATCTGCCCCGTCAGGGAGCCGTCCTTATGAGTCAGAGTCATCTCGCCAGTGAAGGCATCGGGACCTTCTTCACCGATGGTGAAGTCCCAGATGCCGGCCATATCGGCGAGCGACCACTGGGGTGGTTCCTTGACCGGGTCCTGGAAGGCCCCGTCAGGCTGGGCAGGTGGCGTGGCCGCCTGCAATGGCGCCGCTGCCATCAACAGGCAGCAAGCAAGAAAAGCAGAGAGTTTTCGCATCCAGAAATCGTAACCAGGATGGCGAAAAAATGCATCGGCAGAACCGATGAATTTGATCCATTTGCAGCCTGCGAAGCCCAGAAAAGCTACAGGGCAAGTTCGATGCCGACGGTCAACGAGGCCACATCCTGTGCACCTTCCAAACCTGTAGCGAGGTCGATTGAGGTGCTTGTAGCACTATCGCCCAAGTAGTTCGCCGAGCCACTCCGATAGTTCAGGAAGAGTTGCGCTTCCTCCTTCCATCGCCAACGAAGACCGACGTGGAAGCTACTTTGCAACAAACCTGGGGCCAATGCGTTGAAGGCGTGGTCAAGCGGTCGCACTTGATTGCGGTTCCATGTGAATCCGCTGCTCAAGTTAAGGTCGTCGCTGAGCGGGATTACACCACCTAGGTTGACTACGGGTGCACTACGCCATTGGATTGCCATTGCGTTGAGGTCGGTAGAGTGACCTTCACGATCAAGGCCCCCAGTATCCACCATATCGATTAGGTGGACGTCGGCGCCGAATCGCCATCCCTGTGCATGGACGTAGCCGAGTCCGGCGGTCAGCAAGGATGGATGCTCAAGATCACTGGAGTAATTATTCATTGTGGCCGAAGTCTTCAGCATCCCGAAGGCCACCTGATCACGCGCAGCGGGGTTGAAGACGAAGCCGCCTGCACGCCATCCGGACCGGTCGCGCCAAGTGGCGCTCAAGCCGGTGATGATCCAGGAAGGCACGGCTTGCGCTTCCGGCAGTTCCCAAACCGATGCGGTGTTGGAATCAATGTCGAAGGATAGGTCGAGTTCTAAATTGGAATAGAAAGAAAGCTCCTCGGTGGCCGGGATCGAAGCCGCGTTGGCGTTGACCTCATGGAGCACACCGGAATACGGTGTGATGACGTCCAGGCCCGCCAAGCTCTGCGCGGGTGTTGTCGATGTCAGGCCCAGCTGCAACAACGCAGCCACGGCTGCGATGGTGCGAAAATCTAGCGTGACAAGACGAAAAGCCATGGACCTTCATCGGCCCTAAATTGCGCTGACTGAAGCTTTGGGCCGCCGCAAAATGCCCACCACGCCCCCGCCCACGCCGAGGCGCTGCTCCTGCATGGCATGTGGGCTGCGGAAGCCGTCTAAATCCAGTCGAAAAAACGCTGCAGGAGCCCTTTTACACACTTTTTCAGCCCATATTTCCTGTCCGGTGTTCATTCTCGGCAGTGGTGTTGACGCTGTGCCCGCCAAACCCCGCGCACGAACAAGACGGCCATCATGTCAACGGCGATGCTCAAGAAGTAAGGCCAAAGCGCTGGCCGGTAAAAGGACTCCTCGAGGATCCAGGAAAAGTAGGGTCTCTCGATTGGTTGCCTGTCGCCATCCAGGAAGAACCGAAACCACTTGTCTTCAGAGATGATGCACAAGAGCGTGGCTTTGACCTAAGTGCCAGAAAGCCTACACCCCTTTCACTCTACTTGAAGAATCCGACGTCGCGATAACGCATGTAGATCCTCACCAAGTCATGCATCTGGTTGCGCCAACGCGAGCCGAAGGAAAGCGAGAGAATGTGTTCGGCAATCTCCACGCTGGCGCTATCGCCACCACCGGCGGCGGTCAGCACTTCTGAGTAAGCTCCACCACCGGCCTCAGCAATCTTGACGAAGCGGTTGCGCGTGGTGGCCTCTACACTGCCCCCACCGACCCCGATTGCCGAGGTGACAAAGGGACGCACACCGCGATGAGTGTCGGACCCACCCTTGCCACGACCATTGGACTCTTCGCCGAACGGGGCTTCGTTGGCTTCGCGCACCAAATCGAGCAGGTCCTCCATAGTGCGTTGGTGTGGTGGCGCATCCCCCACCACCACCAACAACTTGTTGGTGTCGCGCTTCCACCCCATCTTCTTCTCGAAGGCAGCAAGCAGACCAGACAAGACTGCTTCGGGGTAATCGCCACCACCACTGGCTGTAACCCTGCTCAAACGCTTGCGGATCTTGTCGACCTTACTGCTCAGCGGCTCAACAATCTTGGCACCGTTCTTCATGTCGCCATGATCGCGGTACTCGACTAGGCCCATGCGAAACTTCGGCGAAATGCCTTCCATGATGGCAGAGAAATCTTCCAACGCTCCCACCGACGCGTCGATGGCGTTCTGCATAGACCCGGTTGCGTCGATGACGATTACCAACTCCATACCCGCGGCATACAAGTCGAAGGCGCGCTCGACGAATCCCTGCGCCACGCTGTCCTGTGATTCCTCGGCGCCCAAGGGCAAAGGCGGCAAGTTCCATTCACCTGGCAGATAGCTCTCTTCATTGAGCCTCCACCAACGTTTCCAACCACTGGCTTTGGTCACTTGCGCTTGTGGCAGGCCACGATGCAACAGGGTTATCACGCGGTCTGTGAAGTGATCATGCTTGTTCTTCAGAGACTTGCCGATCAACACGTCGACCAAATCCTTACTCATCAATGACGGCAACATCTCCTCGTCGGTGGCGAGCAGCCCTTCGATGGCATAGGCATTCAGGTAAGAATCCTTGCTGTCCAATGCAGTAATGAAGCTCTCCAGCCCCACCGGATGCCAACGCTTGCCGAACGCGATCAGGACGATGCCACCCAGCGCCCAATCCGGGGCATCCCGGAACCACGTATTGAGGGCCTCGGCGCGGCGTTCCTCCATCTTCGGCGAGCGCAACAGTTGCCCATCGAGCATCATCTCGCGCTTGGGAGCGCGATCCATCATGCCTTCGACCTCCCAACCGAGCATGTCGATGGCGGTCAGGTCGAGTTTCTCGAAGGATGCGGCGATGCCTCGAGAGGGTTCGGGGCTCATCAAGCCGAGGTAGCTGCCGGCGGACTCCTCATCTTGCCAATGACCGGCTTCATATTCGATGCCGTCGGAAAGAGTACCGAGTGGCACACGGCCATCCTCCAAGGCCAGCACCGGATTGCCGCCACGGCCGAGGTCCCACCGCAACTTGCGATCACTTTCGGCGCCGGCGTTGTTGAAGCGATAGAGATCCAAAATGCTGAATACGCGGTCGGGTTGCATTAAGTACATCGGCGAATCCAGGCCGGAGAAAAAACCCAAGCCATGGCCCAACTCATGGGCGATGGTCCCGACCAAGTCGAAGTGACCACTCTCGATGCCGTCGCTAGGATCCATATCCCAATGGATGTCGGAGTTCATGTTGATGGTGATGTCGAACCCAGCCTCATCATGCGGCACCATGTACAGCGCCTTGGCCTGCGCCGGCGTAACGCTCAGCGTGTTGATGCGCCTCTGCCTGTACTCGCCTGAACGCGAAGTCGTCCATGCATTCAGCGAGAAGACGCGGCGGCTGTTGCCATCACGACCAGCCACCACCTGCGCTTCGCCGGGAATCGGCATCACGCGTAAGGCACGACGGTCGTTAGGGCTCGAGGAATCCCCGCGCAAGGCTTCGTAGATATCCTCGGCCGGATACTCCATGAACTCGCGTTTCCAACCACCCAAGCCTTTCTCGGAATCCAGCTCCTGGAAGGTGGTCAGGACGTAGATGGTGACATCATCAAGCAATACGCCTTGCCATTCTTCAGCGGCCAACGCGAAGGCCTTGTCAACCTCGGGACTGTGGCGGAAGGGCTTGCGGTGCTTGTCCAAAAAGACAAACTCGGCGCCGCCTGGTTCTTGTGGTGGGGCTCCGAGTATGGGTGCGAGGAGGGAAAGGCTGAGGAACATGATGGCCTGTTAGGGAGGCGGCTTTCGGGTATAGATTAACACGTAGCTTTTGCACACATCGCTGGCGCAGTCCTGACAATCCGGCCCGAAGTCGGCTGGCCCAAGCGGCTCGGCACGAATCTCGAGGCCGAGAGATTGATAAATCTTCACGGCCTCTTCGACGCGATCTGGCTCGGCCAGGAACCTGCGTTCCCAACCGGCCGCGATGAGGTCCATATCCGCCTTCAGCGGCATCGGCTCCATCAGACCGCTCGAGCTTCCTGGCCTAGTTTCTCAAGGCGACGCTGGCCGAGTACCGCGGCACCGAGTGCCGTGACAAACTGCGTGATCGCCAAGTCATGATCTTCCTCGCCGGGCAGATTCACCACTGCTTCCACGCGTTCCCGTACTGCAGCCGGCATCGTCGGGAATCGCATGATGCCGCCAATCAAGGTGAACTCGCTCTCGGCCTTGGCGCGCTTCATCAACTGCACGGCGCGGCCGGTCAGCGACTCGATCGCACCTTGCATGATTTCGGCAGGCGGGGTGCCGAGCGAAAGTTGATTGATCACTTCCGATTCGGCAAACACCGCACACACGCCGGAGATCTCGACCGGACTACGCGAGGTGCTCAATAACGGACTGATGTCCTCGGTCTCGTAACCCATGTAACGTGCGGTCTTCTCCAGAAATGCACCGGTTCCTGCCGCGCACTTGTCGTTCAAGCGGAATGACTTCACCGTACCCTTGGTCTCCTCAAGGCGGATGGCCTTCATGGTCTGACCGCCCACATCGAGGATCGAGCGCGTGCCTGGGAACAAGTGGTATGCTCCGCGCGCCGACGCCGTTAGGTCGGTTACATGCAGATCCTTGAAGGTCACCTGATGACGCCCGAAACCGGTGGCAATGACGTACTCCACATCCTCACGCTTGACGCCGACCTTCTCCATGACCTCGTTGAAACAGCGCTCAGCGACCTCAGCCAGCTTGAAGCCGGTCTGCTGGACGTGGCGCGCCACGATTTGGCTCTCACCGTTCAGCAAGATGGCCTTGGTGTAGGTCGAACCTACGTCGATTCCTGCAGTAATGCTCATTGGGTGACCCCCTCAGTGCGAATCGGGTTGCGACTCGACATGATGTGATCCATGGCGAAAAGGGCGGCACCGAGGGCACCCATGTAGTGACAGTCCTCGCTGACGTTCATCTTGCAGTCAAGCACGTCCTCCAGCGCCTTGACCATCGCTTGATTGCGCGACACGCCGCCGGTGAAGGTGATCTCATCGACGATGCCGACGCGACGCAGCAGACCCTTGGATCGTGTGGCAATTGACTCATGCACGCCCCAAAGGATGTCCTCGACGCGCTTGCCCTTGCCGAGCCATGCCAGCACTTCCGATTCGGCGAAGACGGTGCAGGTGGTCGAGATGCGCACTCCTTTATCTGACTTCAAGGACACCGTCCCGAGGTCGTCAAGTGGGATGTCCAGCGCTGCCGATGCCGCGCCGAGGAAGCGCCCGGTGCCAGCCGCGCACTTGTCGTTCATGCAGAAATCATCAATCTCACCCTTGTCGTTGACGCGGATGGCCTTGGTGTCCTGGCCGCCCATATCCACCACCGTGCGGGTGCCCGGGAAGATGTGCGCCGCGCCTCTACCGTGACAAGAAATCTCGGTGATCTGATCGTTGCCGAAGGTCACACGGTAGCGACCGTAACCGGTACCGATCACCCACTCGACCTCCTCCTCGAGGATGCCCTTGCCCTCGATCGCCGTCTTGAAGGCGTTTTCGGCGGCTTGCACGACGTTTGAGCCGGTATCGATCAAGGCGCGCGCCACGATGTTGCGCTCCTCATCAATCACGACTGCCTTGGTTTGCGTCGATCCGACGTCTACTCCAGCTGAGTAACTCATTGTGCTTTCCTTTTTCCGTGGGTTATCCCGCTGCAGCGGCAACTTGTTTACGTCGGGATGCGAGTCCCTCGAAGAATGCATCGGCGCGGTTCTTCAACTGCGCTTCGGCAACCACTCGCTTGTCCATCATGTCGGATTCAATGAACAGGCTCTGGATGTCCATGCGCTCGGAGAGCGCCCGGCGGCCATCTGCAAGTCCAGTGGACACCGTGCGGCAACTCTTGATTGGGTGGTAGACAATGCCGTCGAGGTCGAAGTCTTTGACCATGCTCTCGATTACAACGTCCTGATGGAACATACTGTCCATGGCATCACGCACGCTGACCAAGGTGCCTTCCGCCAAGCTGGCAATCGGGTCGCTGAGGTCATACTCAAAGCCGCGATTGGAACCGCCGGAGGCGAACCACAGGTAGGTGGAGTGGACAAAGGTGCCCTTCCATTCGCTGAACATCTCGTTGAAGCGACGGAAGATGGGATAGCAAGGCACGCCGACGAAGCACAGGCGGTACTCCTCCTCGGTAAGGGTGCCGATGTTGTGCTCGACCTTGTACTGCATCTCTTCCACGAGGTCGGCGAAGTAATCGGCGCCGGCCTTCTCGCCACGGAAACCGTTGGCCACACCCAGGTAGATCGTGCCGTCGGTCAGCGCGTTGAAGACCGAAGGGCGATGTGAGTTGAGCTCCAGCAGGGTCTTCCAGCTGCGACTCATGCCGTTGGCGTTGTTCATGACGTCCCGCAACTTGTCGATATCGAGTTTCTTGCCGGTGACCTGCTCACAGATCGAGATCAGTTCCTCGATCTGCTTCTGTACATAGAGGCGGTCATTCTCGAAGTCGCTGCAACCCTTCCAAGTCTGGGCGCCAGCGGAACGCGTGCCCGGCACGTCGAGGGTGACCATCGGCATCTGATACATGCGCTCCCAAGCCTCGGCCCACTTCAGGTAGGTGTTACAGGCGTTGGTCAGCACGGCCATCTTCGGTTTCGGGATGCGCCCCATAGGGTGCTCGCCGTCGCGCAGTTGGGTGGCAATATCGGCCTTGACGTAGCCGCAGATATCGGGCGAATAGCCGTAGTCCTCGGCCTCCTCCAAGTATTCATGCGCGACCCGACGAACAGCCGTCTGTAGCGAATTGATCTCGGGAAAGACCACCGGCAGGTCGAAGGCCTTAAGCACCTCGTTAAAGCTGCCCATAACGAATACGTATGCGGCACCTTCGCCTTTCTCGGCGCTCTCATTGAGTTCGGCGAACCAATCGCGGAATAGGCGCGCGCCATCGTTGCTGCCGCGGCCAACGGTTTCTTGTGTGAGTTGGTCTGACATCTTGATTACCGTCTATGCAAAAAGGATATTCTCCATGAAAGTCTCGAGCTGCAGCTCGAGGTCAGCGAAAGAGGTCATGCGTTCCTCGAACTCACTGACGAAGTGCGGGATACCTTTGGCTTCGAGCTCGTGGATGTAAGCCACCTGTTCCTCCAGGCCAGGCTCACACATCTTGGCGGCCGTAACGATTACGGCTTCGCCCTTGGCAGCCTCATAACGGTCCACCAACATCTTCTCCTTCGGCTTACGTAGGTCATGCTGCACGGGGCTGTAAGACGACTGCTCAATGTAGGCGTGGGCAAGGTCCTGCAACGGATCTTCGGCGACCGGCACGTCCTCGAGGATGTAACGCAGGCCGATGAGCAGATCGTCATCCACCAGATAGGCCGAACGACCAATCAGGCGCACCAGGTCAAGCGGAGGCTGCTCGCAGAAACCACCTTCATAGACCACACGCAGGCGGTCGTCCTTCTGGTTCTCGGAAGCCTCAATCAACGGCAGGACATAGTTCATCAGGTCGTTGTGCTCCTCGCGCGGGACCATGCCGGCGACGGCCACCAACGAGTAGGCGTCCTCGGCAGCGATCTTCCATGGGGTCTCTCGCTTGATGCGGTAAAGCTTGCGCAGCAGGCGACGGTTCTCGTTGAAGACCGCAATCGAGTTTCGCAGCGCCTCTTCAGTCACCTCATGGCCAACGACGCCCTCGATCGTGCGTTTCACGCGGTCGTACTCATGGCGCAGATAGCTGATGCTGGCCGTGGAATTGGGATTCTGCGGCAGGTACAGGATCTCGCATGGGTAGTCGTGATTGCGGCCCCAGATAGCGGCGAGGTTGCGCGCAGCGTCGCAGATTGGGTGCGACACGAACATGTCGAGCTCGACCCTTCCGCCGAGCGAGAGCTCCAAGGAAGTCTTCAGGATGGAGCACAGGTAGGAACCGAATCGCGAATCAGATTGGTCAGGGGCCATCGTCGAACCGCGCATCTTGACTGGCAACATGCCTGCGGCGTGGGCGATTTCCTCGGGGAAGTAGACCTGGAAGTGACCGAGTACCTTGCCACCGTTGTCCCGCCAGCGTCGAACGGTTTCGTATTCGGTATCCTCGGTCATGTCGCGGCAAAGCATCAACACCTCGCTGAGGGGTTGACCTTGCCAGCTGTCAAAGACGGGCTTGGTCATGAGATGTTTTCGGAGTTTGGAGCCATTGCTCCCTGGAAGAAGACATCCAGTACGTGATTGAGTTTGGACTCGACCGTCGGCAGCACCTGCTCGGCATAAGGACTCAAGGTCACCTCCACTAGGGCGACGAACTCCCACGAAAGGAGTCGCGAATCGGTGCGCACAATCTCGCCGGCGGCCATGCCATCCTCGAGGATGGTCTGCACCTGTTCCGGTAGTGCGCTTTGGTAGACGCGCACCAATTCGCCACGCACCTCCTGAGGGAAGATGTTGATATCCCGACGCACCAAGGTGATGAGCCCGCGATTCACCGGAGGCAGGCTAAGGAAGTCGCCGGTGAGCTTGCGCAAGCGTTGCTTACAACTACCTTCCATCTTCACTGCCTGGGCAAAGAGCTCGCGCTTGGTCGCCAAGTCCTGGTTGAGCATGGCCAGGTACAACTCCTCCTTGCCGGAGAAGTGGTGGTACAAGGCTCCCTTAGTGACCTCGGTGGCAGCGCAAATCTGATCCATGGTTACATCCGCATAATTGCGCTCCAAGAACAACTCCTGAGCGGCAAGAAGCAGGCGCTTCGAGGTGGATTGTGTGATGGGAGGTGGCGTCATAGGTTCCATACCGACTGGTCGGTTTTAACACAATAAGGCACAAAATCGTGTGCGTCAAGAACCAATGTATTTCCCCAAATTCACTCTAATTCGCCAACTTTGCGTCGATTCGCATCATCAGCCACAGCGAACTTAAACTAATCCGCTTCGTGTCCCTCCCACGATGCGAATTCCAGCTCATGGCCCTCATCACCCTCTCCGACGTCGCGAAGGCTTACGACGAGAATTGCCCGTTGTTTCAAGACGTGTCCTTGGTGGTCGGCTCGGAGGATCGCATCGGCTTGATCGGCCCCAATGGTGCTGGTAAATCCACCTTGTTGCGCTTGCTTGCCGGCAACGAAGCACCCGACAGTGGTACCCGCGTCATGCGGCGCGGCTTGCGCGTCGGCTTCCTCGAGCAGGAGCCACAGCTCCCCCACGACCTGAGCATCCATGATGCGGTGCGTGCCGGATTGGTCGGTCGCGATGCCTTGTTGCAGCAACTTGATGAACTTTATGTCGAGCTCGCCAATCCGGATTTGACCGACAAACGCCTCGACACCTTGTCCACCCGCCAAGCCGAGCTGCAGCACAGGCTCGATGAGATGGGTGGTCACGATATCGATTATCAAATCGATGCTGCCATCGATGGCGTCGGGCTGCCAAACCCGCAGGAATTTTGCGGCAGCCTGTCCGGGGGTGAAGCGCGACGCGTCGCCTTGGCGCGTTTGCTGGTCGACCAGCCCGACGTGATGCTATTGGATGAGCCGACCAACCACTTGGACGCCTTCGTGGTGGCGTGGTTAGAGAAGCGCCTAGCCAGCTTGCGCGTACCATTGGTTCTAGTTACTCACGACCGCTTCCTACTCGACCGTGTGGCGAACCGTATCGTCGAGATCGATCGAGGACGCGCCTTCGAATACGAAGGCAACTACGTGAAGTACGTCGAGCAACGCGCCCAACGCATGGCTAGCGAAGCCAAAAGCGAGCAGTCGCGCTTGCGCCTGTTGAAGCGCGAAACTGCTTGGATGCGTGCCGGGGTGCTGGCGCGCGCCACCAAGGCGAAAGCGCGCATCGATCGCTTCCATGAGCTCGCTGCTACGCCTTCCTTGGTGTTGCCTAGTGAGTTGGAAATGCAGATTCCGCCAGGGCCGCGCTTGGGCACCAAGGTGGTCAACGTCAGCGACGTCGATTTTGCTTATGGCAATCAACCCATCATCGAGGACCTGGAGGTCGAGCTGCTACCGGGCATGCGCCTTGGCGTGGTCGGCCCTAATGGCGCCGGCAAGACAACCTTGCTGAAGTTATTGCTCGGTCAGTTGAAACCTGACCGAGGCGAGATCGTTTTCGGTGAGACAGTCAAGTTCGGCTCGATTGAACAAAAGCGCGAGGACCTCGATCCCGAGGCGACGGTCGCCGAAGAGGTCGCCGGCAAGTCCGAGCATGTGCTGGTCGGAGATCGCAAGCTTCATGTAGTCAGCTTCTTGGATAGCTTCCTGTTCCCCGGCGACAAAAAGTTTGTCAAGGTCGGATCGCTGTCCGGCGGCGAACGCGGACGCGTCCTTTTAGCCAAACTGCTGCTGCAAGATTGCAACGTGCTGATCCTCGACGAACCTACCAACGACCTGGATCTTGCCACCCTCCGAGCCTTGGAGGAAGCACTGGTCGCCTTCCCTGGCGTATCGATCACCGTCAGTCACGATCGTTGGTTCCTCGATCGCGTCGCTACCCACATCCTCTACTTGGATGGTAGCGGCAAGGTTTTCCTGCACACCGGCAACATCTCCTCCTTGCTAGCACGCGCTGCCAAATTGGAGGCAGAAGACGACACCACTGCCAAGACCTTAGACATGGCACCGAAGGCGGCGACGTCGGAAAGCAAACGCCCAGTGGCGGCGAAAAGCAGTTCCGCGCCTTCAGCCGCGTCGGCATCGGCCAAGCCGCGTAAACTCAGCTACAAGGAGAAGCAGGAGTTCGAGCAGTTGGAGACTCGCATCGCCGAGAGCGAAGAGCGCCTGACCGAGCTGGATCTCAAGTTGATCTCGCCGGAAACCTATCAGGGCGACCCGCAAGTGGCGCGCGAGCTGCAAGGTGAGCGTGATGCCTTGGCGAGCGCCCTAGACGCCGACATGGAACGCTGGGCCGAACTCGCAGAGTTCGCCTAGAAATGCCCGTCAACTCCTCAAGCTAATCGCACCGCGCGCCATGAGTCAGCATCCGCAAGTTCTTAACCAACGTTGGCCTGCTTCCGCAAGCTTCGGTTTGGGCGTCAACTTACTAGGCGTTGGATGCGTCAGCACGAGGCTGCTCAGGCGCCGCCGCTAGCCAGTCAGCGTGCAGCAGGCCGTAAAAAACCGAATCCTGACGTTCCCCAGCGACGAACCAACGCTCACGCATGTAGCCTTCGCGCTGGAATCCGAGCTTCTCCAGGGTGGCGATGCATCGTTCGTTGCGCGGGTCGACGTCGGCCTCGATGCGATGCATACCGAGCGGCTCAAAGGCGAAGGCGAACAGCGCTTCCAAGGTTTCGTGCATGTAGCCCTTGCCCCAGTAGGGTCGAGCCAATGCGAAACCAATTTCAGAACGCAGGTTCTTCTTGTCCAGCGCATACAAGGTGCAAGTGCCGATGATCTTGTCGTCCTCGGCATTGGCGATCCCCCATTGGAAGAACTCGCGGCTGTCAAAACCCGCCTTGCAGTTGCGGATCAGCTCGTCGGCCTGGGCCTTGTCAGTATAAGGCTCGCAACTCCAGAAACGCATGACGTCGGGATCGCTGAATATCCGATAGACCGCATCGCAATCGTCCTCGGTCAGCATGCGCAAGACCAGACGAGATGTGGTGATAGCAGGCAGGGTTTTGGCTTCTGACATTGCCCGTCTATTCTAGCTGACCGAGATCTCGACACCAATCCGATTAAAGTCGTAATCGACTCGCGCCAAGATCCCAATCAGGGTGTTAACCATCGGTTTTCCTACTTGTCGAAGTCGAACTTTTGACCAGCTCTCTGCTTGTTAATCTCGACATCAGCCCACTGGTGTTCTGGGCGTGCCTTGATCTCCGCGATGAGCTTTCGAACAGCATCGGCGCCTTCTTTGTTGCCGTTATGCTCAGCCTCTTCACACATCTCGAGTGCAATGGGGATCAACTCCAAGTAGAAGCGCTCGGCAACCTCGTACATGCCGTGCCAGTGTGCGTAGTCCGGAGCCATCATCGAAGCACCGTGGCGGGCGCGACGACCCTCATGGTGCCATAGATAGAACCACACCCACTCAATCTCCTCGTCGAACATTGGACCAGTGCGAACCTTGTTGGCCTTCAGCGAGGACATCAATTTCGCGCCAGGCCTGGCGAACTTCTCGTTGTAGTTGTCGATGAAGTCGTCGTACTGCTTGTAGAAGCCGTCCACGTAGCCAGCGGAGTGGCAGTTGCGGCAAGCATCCTTCATGCGGTTACGCTTGGTTTCCCAGGAATCGAAATCATCGCCAGCAGCCTCGATTATCGCGCGGCGCTTAGCGGGATCGCTCTCCTTCACGACCTTACCGTCGATCGTATCCATAACGATGGAGACCGGAGGACGGTTATTCCAGGAGATTCGCTTGCCTGGGTCGTGCGTGATGGTGCCGCCATTGTTTTTGTTACCTGACATGTGGCAGGAAGCGCAAGTCGGGGCAGCGTTGTAATCGACACCGAGGACCCATTCGATGGAGTCGAGATTCATGTGATCCTTCAAGTCGCGATAGGCAATCCCGTGCTTGGACTCTTCGTAGACCTCCTTCTGAGGATGGTCAGGACCAAGGTGGCACTTGCCGCAGTTCTCTGGCTGACGCGAGCGACGAGCCGAGAAGTCGTGGCGGCTATGGCATGCGGTGCAGGAACCATCGGTGCCATCGACGTTCTTACGGCCGATACCGGTGTTCGGCCAGGTACCCGAAACGAACACTGGCTTGCCGGCGGCATCCTTCTTGATGTTCGCTACGGCAGCTGCGTTGGTGGGGTTACCGTCGGCGTCCGGGACCAGCTCGTCCACGCTGATGGTGGAACCGTCGATACCTTCAAAAGCGACCTTGGAACCGTGGCACTGCATACAACCACTTTGAGCGGAAGCAAGGCCGTTAACCATTCCAAAGTCTTCGCGGCCTGGAGTGATACCGTGAGGGTTAAAGAGCTCGCGGTTACCTTCGACGACCTCTGCGAGGCGGTTATCCAGCGAGTGCAAAATGCGACCGGCCTTCGCGTGGTGAGAGTGAAGGAACTCATCGGCTTCATCTTCGTGGCACTCTGCGCAATCGCGAGGAGTCACAATCGTGGCGATGATACTGCCTTCGTGGTCCCAGGCGTCCGCATCGCTCTTGTTTGCCTTGTGGCAATCGATGCAGGTGACGTCCATAGCGGAGTGGGTACTACCACGCCAATGGTCAACGATGCCCGGGGTCTCCTCCTCATGACACTCAACGCAGCGATCGGCTGTAGGAGTCGTCACTACAGGTACTTCGCTTTGCGCGAAGTTGGAAGAAACCAAAAAGGCAGCGCCGAACAAAGTTGCGGCAAATTTCTTAGGAGTGGGTTTCATGGTTTTATTTGATGTTTGACCAACAATTGAGGGCGAATCCGCCGCAAAACATCGGCGTGCTTGTGGCCAGCGCGAGGAAGTGGACTTGCGCCGCATAAATGACGCCGTCCCCCGTCGTCTCTGGGTTTCAGAGGCGGTCCTTCCTGAAAGCAAGAGGTGCTTTACTGGCATGGAATCTAGGAAGAAATGGGAGGCTTAGCTGCCCCCACATGCGCCCAGACTATCATGTTTAGCGATAAAAACCTCTGTATTTCTGAATAAAAGCAGACTTTTACGTATGGTTTCGCAAAATGCTTCCTGGA
Source organism: Planctomycetota bacterium (assembly GCA_030749235.1). Taxonomy (GTDB): domain Bacteria; phylum Planctomycetota; class UBA1135; order UBA1135; family UBA1135. The sequence goes on from JASMKM010000106.1 coordinate 19,920, forward strand.
AATGACTTAAGTGTTTACGCTTCGGGTTCTCCGTATTGCAAGCGGACCAAAGCATCGTACTTGCCACCCTTGGCGAGCAGTTCAGCGTGACTGCCCTGCTCCGCCAGCTCGCCTTTATGGAATAGGAGGATGCGGTCGGCATCGCGCACGGTGGAGAGTCGATGTGCGATTGCGATGGAAGTGCGCCCCTCCATGATGTCGTGCACAGCTTGCTGCAAGAGGTGCTCGGTATGCGAATCGACATTGCTGGTGGCCTCGTCCAGGACCAGCACTCGCGGCGAGGCAGCCAATACTCGCGCGAAGGACAACAACTGCTTCTCCCCCGCCGAAAGGTTGCGCCCTCGTTCGCGTACAGGCTCCTGCCAACCACCGGGAAAACGTTCGACGATCTCATCCAAGTGCAGGCGTGACGCCGCTTCGATAGCACGTTCATCACTGACCTCCGGGTGACCGAGGCGGATATTCTCGAGGATGTCGCCTTCAAACAGGAAGACATCTTGCGGCACCAAACCGATTCGTTTGCGTAAGTCGCGCAAGGCATATTTGCGGATATCGACACCATCCAACAGGATCCGGCCTGACGTCGGATCGTAGAGGCGCGTGAGCAACTTCAGCACCGTAGTCTTACCGGCACCAGTCGCGCCGACCAAGGCCACCTTTTCACCCGGTGCAACCTTGAAGCTGAGGCCGTGCAGCACTGGCACTTCGGGGTCATAGCCGAAACTGACGTCCTCGAAGCAGATCTCGCCGACCACCTCGCCGGGGTCCACCGTGGTCTTTTCCTCAGGCAGCCGTTCTTCGACATCCAACAGGTCGAAGATGCGGCGACTGGCGGTCATCGCGTTCTGCATGACTGTGTACTTCAAGCTCAACTCGTTAAGCGGATGGAAGAACTTCTGCATGTAGTCGATGAAAGCGAACAACACCCCCAAGGTCAAACCACCCGTCACGCCTTCGGTTCGCCAATTATCGGCCACCAAACCACCGCCATACCACAGAATCAAGGCGCCGGTAAGCGACGACAAAAACTCCACCAATGTCGATAACGAAGTCTCCCACCAGACCGTCTTCAGCTGCGCGTCGCGCACGCCAGTACTGATCCTGCGATACTCCTCCTGGGTGGCAGCCTCACGATTAAACATTTGCACCACGCTCATGCCACTGATGCGCTCATGCAGAAAACCGTTCATCTCTGACAGTTGGGCGCGCATGCTGACATAAGCTGCACGCACCTTTATACGGATAATCATGGTCAGAATCAGCAGCAGCGGCACCACGATTAGGGACACTAGCGCCAACTTCACATGCAAGGCGAACAGGATTACTAAGGTCGCGAGCAGGAAGATCAGGTCGCCGACGATGGTGACAACGCCGCTGGCGAACATCTCCTGTAAGGCCTCGACGTCGGTGGTAACACGCCCGACCAAGCGCCCGGTAGATGTTCTGTCGAAGAAAGAAGCCCGCAGCTGTTGCAGATGGCGGAAGATTGCAAGGCGCAGGTCCAATAAAGCGTTCTGGCCGGCGGTTTCCATGGCGATGTGTTGCGATCGTCGCAAGAAGGCATTGAGTAGACCGACCACCAGAAAGGCCAGCAGCAAAGGGTAATAGCCTTGTAGGTCGCCGATGGCCAGGAAGTCATCGATGGCGACCTTGACCAGCCATGGCATGGCGAGGCGGCAGGCCGACAGGAGTAACAGGCATAGCAAGCCGTACAGCAGAAGATGCGCATGCGGCTTGACAAAGGGCCACAGGCGTCGCAATAAATGCGAATCAAGCACGGCACCAGGACGATCACCAGGCTCGAGACCGTGATGCGAAGGACGGACCATCAGTCAACCTCTCCATCCAGGGTGTCATCAAGGTCGACGTCGCCGAGTTCCTCACGCAGATGTTCACGCTGCTGCTGACGCTTGTGCAGCGATGCATAGAGTCCGTCGGCCTGCAGGAGTTGTTGGTGATTGCCGCACTCGACCACGCGGCCTTCGTCCAGCACCAGGATGTGGTCGGCGGCCTGCACGGTGGCCACGCGGTGCGCCACCAGCACCGTGGTGCGCTGCTTCATGAAGGGTTGCAGGCCGCCGAGAATCTCATCGGTGGTGCTGGCATCGACGGCACTGAAGGGATCGTCCAACAACAACACCTGCGGCTCAATCAACATGGCGCGCGCCAAGGCGGTGCGTTGTCGTTGACCGCCGGAAAGGTTTAAGCCACGCTCGCCGACGATGGTGTTGTAACCCTGCGGAAGCTGATCCAGGTCCTGCGCCAAGCGGCTTGCAGCAACGGCCTGCTCCACTTCGTTGCTGCTCGCACCAGGCCGCCCCAGCGCGATGTTGTCGGCCAGCGAAGCACTGAACAGGAAGGCCTCCTGCGGCACATAGCCGACATCCCGACGCAAGTCAGATAGGCTGCGATCATGTACGTCGATCCCAGCGTAAGCAATCTGGCCGCGCTGCACTTCCAACTGGCGCGCCAAGGTGCTGAGCAACACGCTCTTGCCGGAGCCGGTCGGCCCGACCACGCCTAGCAAGGTGCCGCCGGGAACTTTGAAGCTGACCTTATCGAGCACTGTGCGCGGCTCACCATTCTCGTTCTCCAACACCACAGTCAGGTCACGCACCTCAATCGACGGTGCCTGCATCGACGTGGCTTGCGGCTGCGCGGCGCTGACTAAGGTGGGTTCCACGTCGAGCATCTGGCCGACGCGCCCGAGTGCGGCAGTACCGCGTTGCAAGGAGGAGATTACGAAACCAAGCACGCCGGTCGGTGCCGCCAACATGTGCAAGTAGAACACCATCGCGACGAAATCACCGAGGCTGATCCTGCCGTCGGCCGCCATCGGTCCGCCGAAGACCAACACAACCAAGGTGCTCAACGAAGCCAAAAGGTTCATGCCGAAACCGAGCATGGCCCGTTCGCGACTTACCTTGATGTTGAGGTCGCGGTAGGACGAGCAACGCTTCTCGAAACGCGCCAGGTCGAAGTCCTCGAGCGCCAAGGAGCGGATGACCATGCTGCCGGAAAGGCTTTCCTCGACCTTGGAGCTGACCTCTGCCAGAGCCTCTTGGGCAGCGCGCGAATCCTCCTGAATGCGCGTCGCCATACGTCGAGCGCGCCACAGGAAGAATGGGAACGGAATAATCGACAGCAAGGTCAAACTGACGCTGATCTTCATCATAAAGACCAGGCTCACCAGGTACAGCGTGCCGGTCTCCGACAAGTACATGAACACCGGACCAAGCAAACTCTGCACGAATTGCACATCATTCACGCAGCGCGACATCAGGTTACCGGTAGCGTTGCGGCCGTAATAGGACGGCGACAACTTCAGCAGGTGCACCATGATCTGGTTACGCAGGTCGCGCACGGCGCGGCGGCTATTGCCGAGCACGAACAGGCGGCTAGCCGTGCGCAGAATAGCTCCACCAAATGCAACCGCGGCAATCGAAAGGCCACCAAGCATCGCCAAGCGCGTCAACTCACCGGCATCCACGCCGGAAGCTTGCGGGTCGTCGGCCGCCGAGCGAAGCACATCGACAGTCTGGCCCAGGATGTAGGGCACCGCGATACGTAACACCACCGCGCCGACCAAGGCAACCACGCCCAGCATGTAGCGCCCCCGATACCTTCGGAACAGCGGCATGATGCGCCGCAATTCGCGCAGGCTGGTCGGAGAAGAAGGTGCAGATGGAGCGGACATGAGCTTCCGAGAAACGGAGCGCGGCGGGGGCTTGGACGCGCGCTTAGCCCAACAGAGTAAGGCAGCCCGGTGGTGCCGGATATCCTGCAAAAAGGTCCATTTGCGCACGAAAAGGCGGGCTTACTTTGAGGGCAGACGCCAGGCCCCTACGACGCGACCCACCTTCCGCCTGCTTCGCATCGATGCCAATCGCACCGCGGGCATCTCTTTACACTGCTCATGATTATTTGTGCAGCGTCGAGCTTGAGCAACTGTTCTACTTCCGACCAGCGAAGGATCTTACGACCTAGGCGTTGAGCATTTCGACCTTGCCGTCGAGCGTGGCGTACAGCGCGATTACTTCCATCTGTGGAAACTTCTTACGCATACGCTCAGCGGTATCGAGCGCCATCGGGACTTGTTCCTCGCGCGGCAGCGGAACCGCGGCGCATCCTTCATGTGCAACCACGCCGATGCCAGCGGAATCATGCTTCTCCACTGAAATGCCAACGCGGTCACAGACCGAACGCGTGGTCTCCGGATTGCCTTCCGACAAGGCGCCGACCGGTCCGGCTTCAGTGACGGTGTCTACCCACTGCGCCTTGTAGTAGTCACGCAGGAACTCGGCTACTGAATCTTGGATGCGGCCGTCCATGCAGGTGATGGCGGTGCAGAACTGGTTTGGGGCGTCAGTCATGGTCTTGTTCATCCTTTGGGAATTCGATCTGTCCCAATCTACTTTGAACTCGCGGCCGTCGCGAACATGCCTTCATGGAATGGCACGATGTTGCCAGTGAAGGCCGAAGCCGCCACCGTCAAGGGGCTGGCCAGATACAGCTGGCCCGGACCGGAACGTCCGGCGAAGTTGCGATTGATCGCACTGACGGTGACCTGCTCGGCGTGCTCCGAGACACCGGGACCGCAGCCGATACATGCACCACAACCCGGCTCGATCAAGATCACCCCGGCCTTTTCAAACAAGTCCAGCCACCCTTGCTTGCGAGCATAATCCTGCACGGCTGTGGAGCCGAACTGGATAAAGAAGGCCACGCCGTCGGCGACCTTCAAGCCTGCATCGACGGCCTCCTGGCAAACGCGTGCGTAAAACTCAAAGTCGTCGATCTTACCGGCTGTGCAAGAACCGCCATAGGCGATGTCGATGGCGGTGGTCTCCAAGTCAGCGATGTCGGCGCCGTAAGTGGGATCGCCCGGGGTGGCGACCATCGGCTTGATCGCGCTGAGATCGACCTGATGGGTACCGCCTTCATAGACCGCATCCTCGTCGGGGAAGACGAAGCTCGCAGCAATTTCCTCGGCACTCAAACTAGGACGACGCTTGGCCAACCAATCGGCCAGTAAGGCATCGCCTTCGCAGATGCCGGTGCGCGCGGTGCATTCCGTGGCCATGTTGCACAAGGTGGCGCGCTCGTCCACCGACAAGCTGGCCAAGCCAGAACCGCCGAACTCCATCGAACGGTTCAGTGTGTCTTCGCGCTTGGCAAAGGTGTCGAGGATATAGAGAATGACATCCTTGGCGGTGCAGCCGGAAGCCAAAGCTCCGGTCAGTTCGAAGCGGATAGTCTCGGGCACCTTAACGAAGGTAAAGCCGGAGTGGATTAGCGCTGCATATTCAGTGGCGCCTACACCGTAGGTCAATGCGTTCGACCCCCCACCCATGCAGGTATGTGAATCGGTGGCCTGGATGAAGTCGCCAGGATCGACAAACTCCTCGCGGGCGATTTGATGGCAGATGCCCGGGCTCACACCATCCCTAGCCTGATAATCACGCACGCCGGTGTGCTGCTGGAACTCATTCTGCAAGTCACGCAGCGTCTGAATCTGGCTGATGAAAGGGGCGAAACGCGCCACGCCGTCGGCGTAAAGCAGGTGATCCTCGAAGACCGCCAGCTTCTCGGGATTCTGCACCACGTAATCGGCGCCATATTCCTCGGCGAGGAAATCGTGCACCTGAGCAGTGGTGAACTCGTGGCTATAACCTCCATCGACCTTGGCCAGCACCGGATCGTCCGGCGCAACGTAGGCACCTTCCGCCCCTGGATTCAACATCTTGGCGGCGACCATCTTCTCGGCCATGGTCATGCCACGCTTGCCTGTCTGGTTGGCAGGCAACTCGATCTCGCCGGCGGCAACCTTCTTCGAGAAAGGGAACAAGCCGCCTTGTTCAAGGATGGTACGGGTGACCGGGTCGTAACAATCAGTGAATGCGTCGAGTGGAATCGATTCCCCTTTCTGCAGGCGCTCCAACTGCGCATGATCACCCATCAACTGACCAAGGTTGATGTTGTTACGCTCGTGAATCGGCGCGAAGCTGGCGGCGAAGACATAACGGATGCCGCTCCAGCGTTCACACTGCGCGGCAGTCTCGCGGCTCGAACCCGTCCCCTTACGCAGGCCTGAGACGATGGCTTCAAAACCACCATCCATCAAGGCGCGTGCGGTGAAAACGCGCTCACCGTTCTCGTCGAGCAATCCGGCGTAGGCATCGAGAGCAATGTCGGCCGGGCGATGGCGGAAGCACACCCATGCCGGCGTCATCACATCCGTGTTGATGTCATCGAGCAGGTCGTCGACGCTCAAGTCTGCCATCTGCAGGTCAAGTCCGTGATAGAGCTGCTGCTTAATCAGCTCGAGATCCTTGGTGAGGAAAAGGACGCGCTTATCCGGGTTCAAGCGGACAGCTTCAGGTGGCCAGGAATCGGTCATTTTCTTGCCTCAACAGCCGCCAATCCTGCGGCCTTGAAAGGCAGATTGTAGCACCGAGCTTGGTCTCCTGCCCTCTCCTGACAAGCCCCGATTAGGCAGATGAGAGCTGTAACACCAACACCTGGGCGGCCAGAATGCCGAAGTTGCCAACGGCATGCCAAAGCACGGTCAACCAAAGACTGCTGCTCATTAGATAAGCCCAGGACAGCAAGTATCCGGCAAGCAGATTGGTCGCTGCAAAATTGCCGTAAGCGACGTGTAGCAACGCAAACAGGGTGCCGCTAATGAAGACCACCGTGCGGTGACGATAACGCGTAGCCAAGGCGGTGCAGATTACAAAGCGATAGACCGCCTCCTCAAGTAGCGGAGCCACCACGCATACGGGCCACAACAAACGCAAGGCATCGTCCAGTTCGATGCCGGGAAACTGCGGCCCCCAGTTGACAAAGGAGCCAATGCCGAATATCAGCAGCCACAACAGCAGAGCCCAAGCGGCCACAATCAAGCTAACCTTCATCCATAGGCGCCAACCGCCGTTGGGGTGACGGCTTGGCCAACCGGGGCCACCGATCTTGCGTCGGCGGCTATCCACCCACAACCAGATCAGCACAGGCACAATGGCGCGCGTCCATGAATAGGGATATGCATCCCAAAAAATGGACAAGCCGATGTCAAGTATGGCCACCAGCAGTGCGACCAGCACCCAAAGGGTGGATTGCTGCGACGTGTAGAGATTGCGCAGGTCGATTCCCACGCGCGGCGGAGTCAGCTTGGCCGGTAGTGCTGGTGTCGGTGGTAGCTTGACCTTGCCTACCT
>JASMKM010000107.1 GCA_030749235.1 Planctomycetota bacterium
TCAACGTTTGCACCGGTGATTTGGGGCAGGGCCAGGTGCAGAAGTGGGACATCGAAACTTGGATGCCAAGCCGCAACACCTATGGCGAGACCCATTCCGCCTCGCGCTTTCACGACTTCCAGACACGCCGCCTGAATCTGCGTTATCGCCCAGGTGAAGGGGGCAAGCCACAGTTCTGCCATTCGCTAAACAACACCGTGATTGCTTCGCCACGCGTGCTCATTGCCTTGCTGGAGAACCATCAACAGGCCGACGGCACGGTGCGTATCCCGAAAGTCCTACGCCCATATATGGGTGGCCAGGAAGTCATCGGGGGCTAATCGTCGCGTGGAGCACTGCCAGTAGCCTTGGCACCGTCTAAGCCACCCCTGGAAGAACCACCTGTACGCAAGCCACCACTAGGCAAAACGCCACCGGGCAAGCCCTCGGCATCGGCGCCACCGGTGGTGCCGTCAGCATCGGTACCTTCTCCGCTGCTGGTGCCATCCTCTTCCCCGGGTTGGCTGGAATGCAGGCGATTGCGGAAGCGCCAGCGTGTGCGCTCTGGATAATGGTAGACCTCGTTGAACTCGAGGCGCGCGCGATTTGCGCCGATGATATTCAGACTCTCCAGCGAACGACGTGGTTGTACTTCCAACTCCAAGAAGATGTCGACTGCGAAAGGCAAAGTTTGGCGGATCTCACTGTCCCAATCATCGACCCACAGCGGGTTCACGTCGGGCTCCTTGGTATAACGAATCTGCAGACTGACCACACGGTCGTAAAGCATGGTGTAGGTGCCATCGCGGAAAGGTTCGTCGTCGACCAGTGCGTCTTCGCGGCGATACAACTCCATGAATTCATCGCGCAACGGATTAGCCCTTAGTCGATAGCCGACCTCATTTAACGGCGCGTAAACTGGTCGATCGATGCCCGGCACGTTGACCGCAGTCTTGCCGCGACTACGCACCAACATGTCCATCTGATCGGCCTCAGCGCCCATCAAGGTGCGGTTGACGCCCTTGAAAGCCTTGTAGTCCTTAACGTCGTAGACCGCGATATTCTCCATGTCCTCGCGCATGCGTTCGACAATGCGCGGTCCGTTGTTCTCGGTTTCCATAATATTGTGAATCGCATCCACCGCCATGCGTGTGGAGTCGACCGTCTGCATCACCGTGGTCATAATCATCGCCATGATGGCCAAGGAGATCAGCACCTCGAGCAAAGTGAAACCGCAGCGTCTCATTCCAATTCCTCCGTGTCGAGGTCCGGCCACAGAGTGCGATACAGCTCGAAATCCTGATAGATTGCCCATGTGTCGATCAAGGTTTCGAGCAGCAGTGAATCGGTTTCCCCATCGTCGCGCACCGACGGAAAAGAAATCGTCAGAAAAATACGCGTGAACTCCGGTTGCACGTCGTCCTCGTCGCGTTCCTCTTCCTCGTTGCTAAGGAAACGGCGCCAGACCTCTTCGGTAGGGTCCTCGCCACCGGCAGCGAACTGACTGCCGTCGCCGATGCCGATTACGTAGGTGAACTGACCATGGCCCTGCTCAGAGAAGTCGCCTTCATAACCGTCGTAAAGGTCGGGGACCATGCCCGCCTCGATGCGCCGCAGTTGTGAGATGCCGAGGCGCGAAGCGATCGAGACCAAGCGTGCGTTGGTAGCCTTGTTCATCGCAGCTGCACGTGCTTCCATCACGAAGGTGAAGATAATCGCCAGCAGGGCCAGTGCTGCCATAATCTCCAGCAGCGTGAAGCCACCACGCCTTGCCCGCTGCCTAGAAATCATTTTCTACCAACAAGGCTGGTTCGAGATGGCCGGTGTAGACGCTGGCGATGCCAGTCAATGCCAGGACACGGACGGTCAACTCGAAATCGTATTCATCCGTCTGGCCTTCACCTAGCAGGTAAATATGCACTTCAGGTGCACTCCCGAGGGGGTCGTAGGTTAAGGCATATTGGCCGTCGGAAATTAACTCTCCGCGTGGGTCCAATACGCCGCTAAGTTCGGTGCCATTCTCCAAGGGATGCCAGGACAAAAATGGGCGATCGTCCGGATCGGTAATCAGCTTGCCGTCATCGTCGAAGGGTACGCGGATCGCGTAGCGCTGCTCGGTGAAGTCGAGCACCACCGCGTATTCCTGTGCCTTGGCGATTGATTGGGTTCGAGCAAAATCCAATTCGGCGAGCAATTCGCGCGCCGCCGCCTCGGTGCGGGTGGAAGGCAACATGCCATCCAGACGGACGACTGCCAGGCTAGTGATCATCGCAACGATGATCACCACGGCAGTGATCTCAATCAGCGTGAAGCCTGCATCTCGTCTGGATTTCATTCCTTAGGCTGGAGGCCTATTGACCGAGCACAGTCTCCGAAGTGATGTCCTGGTTCTCGTTCTCGCCACCAGGCTCTCCATCGGCACCGTAGCAGGTGATGAAGGGGTTGCCTTCGGAATCCTTTTCGTAGTCGTACTCGTTGTTCCATGGATCCAACGGGATCACCTTGAGGAAGGGATGGCCGGTGGTCGGATTCGGCTCGGTGAGGTCGTCCAGAGAATCGGGGAAGCGGTAAACCTCCAGCTTGTACTGATCCAAAGTAGTGTGGAACAGGCGAATCTGATTGCCGGCAACCTTGGCCTGGCTTGAGAACAGCGCGTTCCAGATATTGGGGCCGACCGTTCCGATCAGCAAACCAACAATCAGGACCACTACCATAATTTCAATCAGGGTGAAGCCGCTGTTGCGACGCTTGTGTTGTTTACTTTTCATGTCTAGAAGTTCTGGGTCATCTGCATGACCGGCCACAGGATGGCAAGGATGATGAAACCTACCATCACCGCAAGCACCAGGATTAGGATGGGTTCGATCAAGGAAGTTAGCTTTGCTGTGGCGATTTCCACTTCTTCCTGGTAGGTGTCGCCGATCTGGGTCATCATGTGATCCAGTTCGCCAGATTGCTCACCAACTGCAATCATGTATCCCAACAATGGGGGAAAGACACCGGAGGCCTTAATCGGCCCGGCGATATCGGCACCCTCAAGGATTTTTTTGCGCACATCCTCGATGGTGTTCTCCATTAGGCGGTTGCCCAATACCGTTCGGTTGACTTCAAGGCAACGAACCACCGGCACGCCGGAGCTGAGCAAAGTGGCGAAGGTCTGCGCGAATCGCGCAATTGACTGTTTCAGCAGCAGGTCACCGAAGATCGGGAACTTCAGCATGCGTGTATCAATCCTCAATCTCCCCTTCTCCGACGAGTAGTAGAGATTGAAGGTTAGCAAGCCGAATACAATCACCACCAGAATGGCCCACCAATAGCCGATCAGGAAATCCGAGGCATTCTGCAGAATCTGCGTTGGCAGTGGCAGCTCACTGCCTTGGTTCTCCAACATCGCAGTGATCTTGGGCACTACGAAG
>JASMKM010000108.1 GCA_030749235.1 Planctomycetota bacterium
GCCCTGCTCTATGCCCCCGACAACCCCGAGATTCAATGGGAGCTAGCAATGCTGCTCGAGGAACTCGGTGAAGATGATCGCGCTGCTGCCCTGTATCGGTCCTTCGCCGGCGAGTTGGCCCTCCGCGGTGAGACCGAGGACTCGCGCTTCGAGACTGCACGGCGCCTGATGGAAGAGCTGGATCCGCTTTACAAGCGCCACAAGAGACTCAAGGTGAAGCTCGGCGAAGACGGTCTGGTGCTGGCGCGCTCCTATCGCGACCGTTCGATGCCGCGCATGGCCATGGAAATTGCCCGACGCATGTCGGCAAGTTGGTCGCTGCCGGAAGCGCTCGAGTTCTACACCCAGGTCGCACGCGAGAGCGGCATCAGCCTGGCACGTTGGAAAATCGCCTACAACGAGCTGACCTTGGATGGTTGGCAACCGAATAAGGCTTATCAAGCCTATGGCAAGATGATTCAAGCCTTTGTCGAGAACAATCCTGAGATTGACACTCCTGAAGGTATGTTCCAGACCCAGGAACTCGCCGCGGACGTTAGCTTCGATGCCGATTATTCACTCGAGGCCGAGATGCGTTTCGGTAAGGATGCCGGCTTCATGGGCCTGTGCTTCGGTCGCAAAGATGGCCGCAACACCCATGCGCTTGGCCTGCACCCGAAGGGTTCTTTAGACGTCAGCACCAAGTCCGGCGGTAACTGGATTGTGCGCGACCACCAACAGGTCACGCTGCAGGATGGTTGGCATAAGTTGCGAATCGATGTGGTCACTCAGTCCGGCCCGGACGCTGCTGTCGATATCTATTTCGACGACCTCTATCTGCGTAGCCTGGAGATGCCACGCGATAGCGTGCGTGGCAGCTTCGGCTTGATCACTGGCACCGGTGGCGGTGAGTACCGCAACATTCGCATCCTCAAACGTGATCCTCATGATCCAGCAGCTCGGATCGAGAGAGAGTTGGCCTTGCAGGCACGTCTGGAGGATCCCACTGCCCGTGCGGCAGGAGTCTTTCAAGGCATCAAGCCCCCCGCCTTGGAGCCCCTGAAAGGAAAGTGGCTTCAAGGCGAGCCGTTGAAGCTTGACGACCGACTCGGCCACCCGATGGTGCTGGCCTTTTGGACCCCGAACCAGGACAAGGTCATCCCAACCGCAGATTACTATGCCCATCTGGTCGAAAAATGGGAGAAATACGAGTTGGAGGTCGTCGCAATCTGCACCAACACCTATTCGCCCAGCCAGGTCAACGAATGGATTGTCAGCCACCCGATGCCGGGCGTGCGGGTGCTCTTCGACCAGGCCTTCAAGATTTACCCGGCCTACAACGTCGGCAATGGCGGTTGGGAGCTGCCACGGCTGCTGTTGATTGATGTCGACGGCACAGTCTACTGGGAGGGCGATCCGAACCTGCGCTTGGATATCGGTTGGCGCAAGGAATCACCAGAAGACACGCCGCTGGACATCGCTATCAAGACCTTGGAGCGCAAGCGTCAACTTGTGGAGCTGGACCAACTGGCACCTGACTTGCTCGCAGCCACCTCGCTGTTCGAGCGCGGCAAGCTACGCGAAGCCCTGCAACGTATCGCCAAGCTGGCCGACTTAGATGCCGACTTTGATGCGCGTGTGCGGGAAGCCCGCCACCTGCGCGACACCATTGAAGCGATTGGTGCGGCACTTCCTGTAAGTGCCGGCGAGGCCATCGATGCCGGCCGCCTACTGTTGGCCCATGCCTTACTCACTCGCGCTATCGAAGAATTCCCGAAGACCGGGGTGGCGGATCTCTCGCAATCACGTCGACGCAAGTTGATGCGCGATCCGGCTTACCGCAGCGCCAGCAAGGCGTGGAGGTATGTCGAGCGCGCCGCCAAAGATGCCGAACGTGGACGAGATGTCTCGAGCATCCATGCCAGCCTGGATAAGGCCCTGGATGGCAACACCAGTATTGAAGTCACCGAGGGCGTGACCAAGATGCGTGAGTTATTGGCCAACGAAGGCCCAACGGCGGTCATTGCCGCCTGGCCAGCGATGCAGCCGAGTGGCATCGCAGCGGAGCAGTAGGCCGCATACCCTTCGGCAAACTTGAACAAAAACGGAGCAGCAAGCCATAGCCTGTTGCTCCGTTTGGTCTCACTGCCAACCGAGCCTATAACGACTTGAGCGACTTCTCGGTCAGCTCCAAGGCGCGGGACACATCATCGCTGGTGATTGCCAAGTGCGGACGGAAACGCACGGTGCGCTCACCGGAACCGAGACCGATCATGCCGTTGTCCATCATCGCGCCGAGCAAGGCATCCCGCTGATTTCCATTTGGCATATCGAAGGCCATCAGCAAGCCCATGCCACGAGGGTTGCCAATCTGATCGAATTGTGAAGCCATGGCTTGCATAGCTTCCAGCCACTCGGTGCCACGCGCCGCGGCGTTGTCGCACAAGTTATCGTCACGCACGACTTCCAGCACGCGCGTAGCGCGCACCATGTCGACTAGGTTGCCACCCCAGGTGGAGTTGATACGACTTGATTTCTCGAAGACGTTGTCTGGTACCTGATCGATTCGTGGACTGGCCATGATGCCGCACTGCTGCGACTTCTTGCCAAAACTGAAAACGTCTGGGGTGATGCCGTACTGCTGGAACATCCAAGGCTTGCCGCTGCCAAAGTAACCGGTCTGAACCTCATCACAGATGAAAAGACAATCGTACTTCTCGCAACGAGCTTGCAGGCCCTGCAGGAATTCGGCGCGGAAGTAGCGGTCACCACCTTCGCACTGCATGGTCTCGATCAAGATGGCGGCGATGTCGTCGCCGTGCTTGGCGAAGGCGGCATCGATGGCATCGAAACAGAGCTGCTCAGCAGCGATGTGCTGGACCAGATCTTCACCCTCGCAAGGGAACTTGACTTGTGGCGCGAAAACGCGCGGCCAATCCTCAAACTTAGGGAAGTAATCGACCTTGTCAGGCAAGGTGTTAGTTAGCGATAAGGTGTATCCCGAGCGACCATGGAAAGCCTTCTCGAAGTGCAGGATCTTGGTGCCGACGTCGGCATCGACGCCCTTGGCGCGGTTACGACGCACCTTCCAATCGAAGGCCACCTTCAAAGCGTTCTCCACCGCCAAGGCACCGCCTTCGACGAAGAACATGTGCTTGTAGCCTTCCGGCGTGGCGACCTCAGCCATGCGGGCAACGTAATCCGCCATCTCGATGGTGTATAGGTCGGAGTTCGCTGGACGGTTCGCGACCACATGGCCAACACTCTGCAACCACGCTGGGTCGGTCAGCGCCGGGTGATTCCAACCAAGCGGCGTGGATCCGAAGCAGCCGAAGAAATCCAGGTAGTGGCGACCGCTACGGCTGTCGTAGAGATCGGCACCTTTGGAGCGTTCCAGGTCCAGGACGAGGGAGTAGCCGTCGGCCAGGATCCAGTTGCCCAAATTCGCATGGACGTTCTGCGGATCAGTGTGCTGAGAGGTTGTGGTGGTCATTTACGTAACTATGCTTGGGGATGTCGTTCAAGTTTGCGGCGGAAAAGGAAGAAGCCGCAAGCGCTCAGCGAGGTCCTCGACCGCGCTTTGGTTCTCCTCTTGGCAACAGACCAAGAGCAGGGGTGCTGGAGCTTGGAGGGCATCCAGCAGGCTGCCTGAGAGCAGCGTATTGGTGACGAGGCTAGGTAGGCCATTCTGGCCACCGGCGATTAGACAGGCGCCACGATCGGTGGCCGCCTGGACGGCGGCGGGCAGGGCCTGATTGACCTTGCTGTCGGAGGCTTCTGCCTCTAGGTTCAGGAAACGCGCACGTAAGGCGGTGACGAAGGCGGACATCTCGCTCTGGCCAACCAGCACCATCGCCACAGGCCCCTCGCGGTAGCCTTGCCACCAGCTAGCCATCACCCACTCGGCCACCGAAGCGACCGGCTGGCCGGCAGCGCAGACATAGACTGGAGCCTTCTTGTGCACAGGAAGGGATTCCGTCGAGCTGCGGTCGGACGTATGGTTAGTGGTATTCATGACGAGGGCGACCAATCAAGATCACTCCGGTGCAATGGAGAAAGATGCGAAAGCGGCGAATCGGCGCTTGCCACGTGCTTGTCAGATGCGCCGGAAGAAGGACTATTCCCGTGTTTATGCCCACGGGGTGCGCGCTCGAGGCCATCTCATTCTAGTCATTGCGGCGCCCTCTGATAACCCCCTGACTGCGCGCATGGGGCTTTCGGTTGGCCGTAAGTTCAATAAATCCGCAGTTATGCGCAATCGTGCTCGCCGCGTGATGCGCGAGGCCTTCCGGCTGGAGCGCTCGCGTCTGGCCCAATTAGACCTAATCCTGATCCCCATCGCCCGTGACAAGCCCCTAAAGACCGCCGCGGTGGCTGCGGAACTACGTCGGCTGGTCAAGAAGCTGAGCAAACGCCTGGACGCACAGCGCACCGCATGAAAACTTTCTTGATTGGCCTTATCCGCCTCTATCGCTACATGTTCAGTGCCCTGCTCGGCTATGGCAAATGCCGCTTCACTCCGACCTGCTCGCAGTACGGCATAGAAGCCATCGAAACCCATGGGATTATCAAGGGCCTCGGCCTTACAATCTGGCGCATCCTTCGTTGCCAACCGCTTTGTCGGAGCGGCTTCGATCCCGTCCCCCCCGCTCGGAAACAAAAATGATTCTCAGCCTCTGCCTTGCCCACTTTCTGCAGAACCCGCAAGGCTCGCAAGAGCCGCTGGTGCAACCGCTACCCGCCAAGCAGATGGACGGCCTGCCCCAACAGGAGGATCTACGTTATGAAGGCGAGGTCCATTTCGGTGCAATCCGACGCCTGACCAACTCCGGCGAGAATGCCGAGGGTTACTTCAGCTGGGGCGGCAAACAGATTACCTACCAGGCCAAGTTCGGTGGCCGCGAATGCGACCAGATCTACACCCTCGACCTACTCAGTGGTGCGCGCAAGTTGGTCTCCACCGGAACCGGCCGCACCACCTGCAGCTTCTTCATGCCTGGCGACAACGCGGTGATCTTCGGTAGCACCCATGCGGCGAGCGACGGTTGCCTGGAGCCACCGGACTACTCGATGGGTTACGTCTGGAAGATCTACCCCGAGTTCGACCTCTACGTGCGTGACCTGGAAACTTGGGAGCTGAAGCCGTTGGCTCCGTCTCCGGGTTACGACGCCGAAGCAGTGGTCTCTCCCGACGGCAAGAAGATTGTCTACACATCGCGGCGTGAAGGTGACCTGGATATCTACATTATGAACACCAACGGCACCGGCATCACCAAGTTGACTGACCAGCTCGGCTACGACGGCGGCCCCTTCTTCTCGCCCGACTCCAAGCGCATTGTCTACCGCTCCTTCTATCCGAAGACCAAGGAAGAGACCGATCGTTACCTAACTTTGCTGGATCAAGACACCATCGAGCCGATGGCCTTGCAGCTCTATGTGATGGACATCGATGGAAGCAACAAGGTGCAAGTCACCGACAACGGTGCTGCCAACTTCGGCCCTTACTTCCACCCGGATAACGAACACATCATCTACTGCAGCAACCAGGCATCAAGAAGCGGCCGCGATTTCGACCTCTTTCTGATTCGCGATGATGGCACCGACAACGAGCGCATCACCTATTGCCCGACCTTCGACGGCTTTCCAATGTTCTCGCATGACGGCGAGAATCTGATCTTCGCCAGCAACCGCAAGAATGCCAAGAAAGGCGACACCAACTTATTTATGGCAGAGTGGCTGCCAGATGCGCAGCCTAAGAAGTAGGGCAACCATCCCCCTGCTAAAGACCTTGGTGCTGGATGCAAATTGTGCCAACCCAGCAGAACGGTCTTCCTTTGACGGTGAAACTTATTGCTTCGCCGTCTTGTCGGCGCCATTGCGAATGCGCCACCAAGCGATGCCATGGGCGTCGTTATAGAGCTGTTGCAGCACTTCCAACTTTGGCGGCTGAGTGCTCAACGGAATCTCTGGAATCGCCTCAATCTTGAGGTTTGGCTTCAACTGAACAATGTAGTTCGGGCCGATGACGAAATCGCGGCCGAATCCAGGCCGCACCTGATCCGCATCCAATAAGTCGCGCCCGAAGGCGTGATATTCGAAGCCAGCCGGCGCTGCCAGCTCAATCAAGGTCGGGCCGATGTCGATATGACTGCCAGCCGCCATCGCCGGGAAGGATTTGTCCTGCAGCACTTCCGGACCGTATAGCACCAATGGTACCGAAGCACGCTCGAAGGAGTTTGGCGTTGCGTTGATGAACTTACGCGCATAGTGATCGCCACTGATGGCGAACAGCGATTGAGGCAGACGCTGCGCGGCTGCGCGGATGAAATTGGCCATCTCGCGATCGGCATACCACAGGTGCCCCCACATCTCCAGGTCGATGGTGCCATCGTACTTGACCTGCAGTTGTTCAGGCATTTCCTTCACCGGATAACCCAAACCATCGACGTCGATATCGTAAGGCGGATGATAAGTGGTACTAAGAATGAAGTTGAAAGTCGGCTGTTCGTCGCTGAGGGATTCGCTGATGAAGTCGAACATGTATTCATCATCGACGCCCCACTCGTTGGCATCTTGCCATGACCCCATATGGGATCCCCCGTAGATTTCATCAAACCCTTGTGCCAAGGCGAACTGATCGATATTGCGCCAACCGAGCTTGCCGCCGTAATAAAAACGCGTGCGATAACCGAGACGCTTGAAGATGTCGGCAATCGCAGTCGGGTAAACACTGCGGGTCTGGGGCTGCAGATCGGTCTGCAGGCCGGCATCGGGCAAGCCCGTTAACACTCCAGCAACCGACGCCATCGTGCCTGGCGAGCTGGCCAGAAATGGCTTTAGCTGTATACCTTCGGCGGCCAAGCCTTTTAGGCCTTCGGAAAGTTGCAGGCCGGCATACTCGTCTAGCATCGGCCAAGAGTCATAGCTTTCCATCAATAGGATGAAGACATGGCGCGGCGGAGTTTTGGCTGGCCCCTTGGCGGAAGTCCTGAAGTAGTCATCCAAGTTGTCGCTAGGCGCAGCTTCGGGGAACAATCTCGTCAAGGCACCGTCCAGATCATGATTGGGCAGGAAGACCCCAAGCCCAGCGGTGCTGTTTAGGCGCGCATGATCCTTAAAGGC
>JASMKM010000109.1 GCA_030749235.1 Planctomycetota bacterium
CCCTTGGAACAGCGGCACATTGTCGTCGATCATCAGGCGGGTGAATCCATACTCGCGGGATTCTCCAGGGACGACCTTGCCGCCGAGGGCCTCACAGATCCACTGCATGCCGTAGCAGATACCCAACACCGGTACGCCGGCGTCGAGAATTTCGGTTGGCAAGGTGGGTGCGCCCTCCGCATAAGCGGAAGCTGGGCCGCCGGAAAGGATGATGCCCTTGAGGCCTTCCTGCCTGCTAGCGGTCAAGGCTTTATGCGGCGGGACGACTTCCGAGAAGACTTGGTGCTCACGCACACGGCGTGCAATGAGCTGAGTGTATTGCGACCCGAAGTCGACGATGAGGATGCGTTCGTGCATGGGGACTGATTTGTGGTGAGAAGCTCCGAAACCCTTAGGTGCCTTGCCAGTAGTTCGGCGCTTCCTTGGTCACGCGTACGTCATGGGGGTGACTCTCCGACATGCCGGCGCCGGTGATGCGCACAAAGCGTGCCTTGGCGCGGAAAATCTCCAGGTCTTCGGCGCCGATGTAGCCAAGGCCGGCGCGGATGCCACCAACGAATTGGTAAACGAAGGGTGCCAGCGGGCCACGGTGTGGAACCATGCCCTCGATCCCTTCCGGCACCAACTTCTGCTGCTCGCTAACGTTGGCCTGGCCGTAGCGAGCCTTGCCGCCATCGACCATCGCCGCCAAGGACCCCATGCCACGCACGGCCTTGAAGGAGCGTCCTTGGTAGAGGAAAATCTCGCCTGGCGACTCGTCGACGCCGGCAAACAACGAGCCGAGCATGATGCTCTCTGCTCCAGCACCGAGTGCCTTCACGGCATCGCCAGAATGACGGATGCCGCCATCGGCAATGACCGGAATGTCGGCCGAAGCGCAAAGCTGACTGACGCTGTAGACCGCGGTGAACTGTGGCACGCCAACTCCTGCGACCACACGCGTAGTGCAAATCGAGCCCGGACCGATGCCAACCTTGACGCCATCCACACCAGCGTCGATTAAGCCCTCGGCGGCCTCTTGACTGGCGATATTGCCAGCCACCACATCGACTAAATCGCGCTTCTTCAACTCACGAACGGTATCCATGACGTTGGCACTGTGACCATGGGCAGTATCAACTACCAGGACATCTACACCAGCCGAGACTAAGGCCTCGGCGCGATCGTAATCGTGGACCCCTACTGCAGCACCTGCGAGCAGGCAGCCATCCTGATCCTTGGCGGCGTCGGGATATTCCTTGGCCAGGCGGATGTCGCGCATGGTAATGAGACCAGCCAAGCTGCCGTCGGGATTGGCGAGAATCAGCTTTTCGACCTTGGCGCGGTACAGGATCTTCTTGGCTTCGGCCAGGCTGGTCTCTGGGGGTGCGGTGACCAGGTTCTTCGACATGACGTCGCGAGCCAACTGATCGTCACCGCCTTGATACTTCAGGTCGCGGCGGGTCAAGATGCCAACCACCTTGCCATCATCGACCACCGGTAGGCCGGAGATGTTGTGCTCCGCCATCATCTGACGCGCGGTGCCGACGTTGTCGTCGGGCTCCAAGGTTAGCGGATCATGAATGATGCCGTGGGCACTGCGCTTGACGATATCGACCTCACGCACCTGATCGTCGATCGACAGGTTGCGATGGATGATGCCGATCCCGCCCTGCTGGGCGAGCCCAATGGCGAGGCGCGATTCGGTGACGGTATCCATCGCCGCCGAAGTCACGGGGATGACGAGGTTGACGTTACGCGAGAAGCGCGTGCGCGTCTGAACTTCGGTGGGCAAGACATCAGACTCCTGGGGTACCAGAAGGACGTCGTCAAATGTGAGGGCCAGCGGAAGGTCCATAAGCCATTGTAGCGATTCCCCGCCCCCGGAAGCTAGCCCCCTGGGCACCGCTATTTTGAAAACCCGGCTGGGGCGCGACGCTTGCCAATGCTGATGACTACGCTGATGACCAAAAACGCCACGCAGCCAGGTAGCCACACCGTCGCGATCGATTCCAGCGGCTGAAGAATCTCCTCGGAAACCCCCGGCAGGTCGCCGTGGGCAATGGCGCCCTCTTCTCCAGGCCCCAGGTGAGCCTGTTCCAACAAGCCCAGGACCACCACCGAGGCGATGACAATTTTGACTCCGAGAATGGACCAGACCACCGAACGCATTGCATTGCCGACCTTGCCGGTACGCACCCAACCGAAGGTGGCCAGGAGGCTTGCGAATACCGTCGAAATGCCGACCAGCAGCACCGACATGGCGCGCCGAAACCAGACTTGCAACTCAGGCTCCTGCGGTTCCGGCAGATGGCGCATGGGTTCGATCTGCCCCCAAAGGGTGGCGGACAACCACAGCAGCAAGCTCAGTTGCAGAAACAGCGCAAAGGATTGCTTGCGCAGATAGCCGGCTTGTGCCGCACCGGTCTGGAAAAGGCTCAAGCCGACCAGGAGGCAGGTCAGCAGGATGAACAGCGCCGCGGCAATGCCGCCATAGAAGAAGGGATCGGTGAAGTTATCCAAGCTTTCTCCTAGTCCTCACTGTCATCAAGCAGACGCGAGACTGGCAGACGCAGTTGGCTGACGTCGTAATCGCTGATGGTGTAGATGTACGGGATGCCGCTGACACGGAAGTAACGTTGCCCTGCCGCCGAGGCCGGATTGCCCAGTTCGAACTCGAAGGGCAACTCGCCGATGTGGACGAGGAAGCGATCCTGTGGAAAACCATAACGCGCATCATCAGCGCCATCGCTGTTTTGAGTGCCGATGACGTCGGCGGCGCGCAACTCGGTCAAGCTAAAGGCCATCGATTCTCCGGCATAGCTCATCGCTGGGCGCGCCTCAGGGTTGGTCAGGTTCCAGGCGTCGGCTGCGACCTGCGGCACCCGCTCCATGCGCCAGCTGTCATTAGTGACGAAGTCGATACGCTGGACGGCAGTGATGGCACGGTCCTCGACCTGAGCCAGAAAGTGCGTATCACACCAGATGGTTGGGTTGGCCGGCGGATGGATGGCCTCGCCGCTCAGATAAACCACGTCGGAGCGGCCATCCCGCATATAAAACTCCATGACCGGCTTCTGCCCCGCGCCAATCTCCTGATGGCGCAGACTGCCGGCAATCCAATCCGCCAGCACAACGTCATCCTGGCCGTAAACCTGCACCCGCGTACCTTGACCCTCGGCGACGCCATAGACGCTGTGCTTCTCTGGATTGACCGAGACCACGTCGATGGTGTTGATCTCCGAGAGGTTCTGGACGACCATCATCAGGCGGGCCATATCCATCGGGTGCTGCTTCTCAACCACATGCCAGCGACCACCTTCAGAAAGCTGCAGGGTGACCGTGTCGACGCCATCGCTGACCACGACGCGACGAATCTGTTCGGTTTGATACTGCAACTTCGGGAACAACGAGCCCACATGTGCAGCGGTGCGTTGGTGCGCATCTCCCTTCCACGGCTGCTCCACCAACAAAAAGAGCGCCCACAGGATCAACGCCAAACTGGCCAACACGCGATTGCGCTGGTTCATGATTGTCCTCCCGGCTGGAAGGGATTGCGCGCGCGGCGTCGGTGGAAGCTGCGATGCGCCATGCCCAAAACGAACACCACCACCACCGGAATCAGCACGTTCGCCCAAGAGATCAGGCGCACGCGGCTAAGGCGGAAGCTGACGGCATCTCGATCCAGCTCCTCATTCTTGCTGGCATCTTGCGTCCACCCGCCTTGAGCGTCGATATAGCTACTGGCGAAATCGAGTAAAGGACGCTTTTTCTTGCCACGCGAACGCAGTTCAATGAGGCCGGCATCCTGCGCCATCCAATCCAACAGATTGGAAGCGAAATCGGCGTTGCCACTAGAATTGGCACCGAGGGTCACGTTATGGAACAGCTCGGAGTTGGAGATCACCACCATTAGCCCTTCGGCCGGCTGCAGACCCTCATGCTCGAAGTTCGGCGGGAATACGCCGCGCAAGGCCGCGGCCAGCGCATATGGCTTGCCGGGGCCGGTAGCGTAGGCGGCGTCGCGCAAAGCCTTGGTATTGGCTTCGCTCATCTCTAAAGACGAATCACCAGGCAACAACCAGGATTGGCCACTGCTGGAAATCAAGGTCTCGGCCTTGATCCCGGCCGGCAAGGCACTGAGCCGAAGCGGATGCGCCCAGAACATCGCGACCTGCTCCAGACGCGAGGTGACAATGTGATCCTCGACCAGGCTGTCGCCACTGGCCAACAAGCCGAAGCCGTAGGCGGCACGCACCGGTACGACTTCAGGCCCGGTATTGGTGTTGACCACACGTTGGCGCACGGTGATCTGCACGCTCTCCTCGTCGAAGACGTACTCACTACCCACCACCACTCCATAGGAGGCCAACCAGGATTCCAGGCCGGTCGGACGCAGTTCGGTGGCCTGGGTAGCCGGATCGACATAATCCGAATCCTGCAAGACCAGCACATGGCCGCCTTCGGCCAAGTAACGATCCAGCGCCTCTAACTTAGCCTGTGACAACTTATGCGGACAGGCCACGATGATGGCAACAATGTCGCTGGCGATGGCGCCTTCCTCGGAAGGGTCGATATCGCGAACTGCGTAGCGCTGACCTAGGATCACGCGCAACTGCTCATAGATCCGACCTTCGGGCACCTGGCGCGGCGCACCTGGCATCTGGGGTGGCAATAAAGGTTCATCCGAGACCATGCCAATCACCGGCCGTTGGGCGCGCTGCAGTTCCGCCAAGCGCACCGTGAAGGCGAACTCGAATTCGTTCGGGGTCAGAAAGGGAATGACTTCGGAACGGTTCTGATAACGCAACTCTAGACCCTGATAGAGCAAGGATGCGCTGAAGCCACCGACATCCTGTGACTGCAGTTCCATAGGCGTGACGCCCACATGTTCAGCATCGCGTTGCGCAGCCATATCGGTAGTCGGGTCGACCGTCTCGACCGATACCCAGGGCGCTCCACGTCGTTCGATTTCCTGGAGCAGGTCCTCGATTACCAGTCGCGCAGGCAACAAGGACTCGGCACCTTCGATGTCGCGGTTGAAGTAAAGCTTGACCTGCAGACGGTCGTCGAGCTCCTCGAGCATCTTGACCGTCGCTGGTGATAAGGAGTAGGCGCGCTCCTCGGTGAAGTCGACGCGCCAATGAAGGCTGTTGACCAAGGCTACGACCGGAATCGTCGCAAGCAGCACCAGGACCATGGTCCAGCGCGACTGGAGCCTTGCCTTTCGAGCGGAAGCGGAACTCATGACCAACGCCTCCGTTCGATGACCAGGCCGTTGGCGCACAAGAACACGGCCATCACGCCGAAGTAGAAGGTGACGCTGCCGAGATCGATGACGCCCCGTGTGATCGAATGAAAGTGCTCGCCGAAATCCAGGGATAGCAGAATGCGGCCAAGGCTAGGTGGCATGGCGCTGGCAGTGGCTGCCCCGCCAATCAGGTTAAAGAACATCAAGACCACCACGCCCAACAACCAGGCGACAATCTGGTTCGATGTGCAGGCCGAGAGATACAGGCCGATGGCGAGACTGGCGCCGCCCAGCAGCATGACGCTGACATAACCACCGAGCACCGGTCCCCAATCCAAATCGCCGAGAAGCTCGAGGGTCATCGGCACGCCGGCGGTGAAGGCCAAAGCCAGACCGAGGATGGCCCAGGCGCCGAGGAACTTACCAATTACCAAATGGCGCAGCTGGAAAGGGAATGTCAACAACAGTTCTTCGGTACCGGAGCGGCGCTCTTCTGCCCAGATGCGCATCGAGATGGCTGGGGCAAGCACCACCAATAACCAAGGCATCCAGCCGAAGAAATCTCGCATGCTGGTCTCGCCGACCAGAAACAACGGGCCGAGCACGAAAAACAATGCTGCAGCCAGGGCCGGGAACAAGGCCAGTACCACATAGCCCACCGGCGAATCGAAGGCGGTGAAGAACTCCCGGCGGGCGACGAGCAACGACCTCATCCGAGACCTCCGGAACGCAGTCCTTGGAAAAGTGATTCCAACGAACCCCCCATCGGAGTCAACTCCAGCAAGGGATATCCCTTGGCCGAAACTGCCTTGGCCAAGGCCGCCAAGCCCTGAGGCCCATCGACTTCGATCATCGCAGATTGCACCGCGTCGAAGGCCGACGCGAAACTGGCATGACGCTTCTCCAGGTAGGTGGCTTGGCTTTCCTCCAGCAAGACCTGCAGCTGGGCTTCGGTGCAGGCGACCGTACAGCGCACCGGCAAGCCACCGGAGTGTTCGGCGGCGATGGTCTCGAGCGGCCCATCGGCCACCTTTGCCCCTTGGTGGATCAAGACCACGTTATCCGCCAAGGCTTCGATTTCGGGCAAGACATGACTGGTGATCATCACCGTCTTGGTCTGCCCGAGCTCCCGGACCAAGGCACGCATCTCCACCACCTGCAATGGGTCCAAGCCATTCGTGGGCTCGTCTAGAACCAATAACTCGGGATCATGGATCAAGGCTTGGGCCAAGCCGACCCGCTGCCGGAAACCTTTCGAGCATTGCCCGATGCTGCGTCGATAGACCTCGGCCAACCCGGTCTGCACCACGACGCGTTCCATGCCTTGCTGCACAGCCTTGCCGCTCAGGCCGCGCGCCTTGGCGGCGAAGCGCAAGAAGTCCTCGACGTGCATATCGGTATAAACCGGATTGTTCTCCGGCAGATAGCCGATGCGTTGTTTGACTTGCAGGGTTTCGGTGGCGACATCCAGGCCACAAACACTGACGCTACCGGCATCGGCCGCCAGATAACCGCAGAGGATCTTGATTGCGGTGGTCTTGCCGGCACCGTTGGGGCCAAGGAATCCGAGTACTGAGCCTGCGGGCACATCGAAATCAACACCGCGCAAGGCTTGGACGCTGCCATAGTTCTTGACTAGGCCACGAACGGCAACCACGGGGCTGGCAGCCTGCGCCGCCGGGGCCTTGGTCGTAACACTAGGAGCTTCAGCTTGACTATTGGACATCATCCATGGAGAACGCCGAAAGGAACTCTTGGTTCGATGGATATCGATCCAAACGGTCAACCAGCATTTCCATCGCTTCGCGTGGGCGCAAGCGACTCAGGACCCGGCGCAGGATGTTGACCTTGCGCAAGGTGACCCGGGACAACAACTTCTCTTCCTTTCGCGTTGCCGTGTGTTCAATCGAGACCGCAGGGTAAATGCGGCGGTCGGCCAGGCGTCGGTCCAAAGTCAGTTCCATGTTGCCGGTACCTTTGAACTCCTCGAAGATAACCTCATCCATGCGCGAGCCGGTCTGCACCAGAGCGGTGGCGAGTATGGTCAAGGAACCACCGTTCTCGGTGTTGCGTGCAGCACCGAAGAAGTGCTTGGGGCGCTGAAAAACGCGGGCATCAAGGCCGCCGGACATGGTGCGCGAATCCTTGCCTCCCAACACGTTGTTGAAGGCGCGCGTCATGCGCGTAATCGAGTCGAGCAGAATCATTACTTCCTTGCCGGATTCAACCAGACGTTCGGCGCGGAACTGCACCATCTCGGAAAGGCGCGCATGATTTTTGGGCGACTGGTCCATGGTGCTGACAAAGACCTCGCCATTCTTGATGGAACGACGCCAATAAGTGGCTTCTTCGGGACGCTCATCGACCAGCAGCACGATTAGGTGCACATCTGGATAGAGTGCCTCCATTGCCGCGGCGACGTTCATCATGATGGTGGTCTTGCCGGTGCGTGGAGGCGCCACCAGGAGACCACGCTGACCACGCCCGATTGGACAGAGCAGGTCGACAATGCGCATTGACAGCTGATTCTCCTGCTCGAATCCCCCTAACTCATATTGAAAGTCTGGATCGATGACAGTGAGGTTCTTGAACTTGCGCGCTTGGCGCGTCTCCGCCAAGCCTAGACCATCGATGGTTTCGATGCTGGTCAAGCGACCATGATGCTTGCCGCTGCCTTCGACGCCCTGACCGACGATCATCGACCCGTTCTTCAGGCCGTTGCGACGCACCATCTGCTGCGGCACCATCGGGTCGTTCGGCCCCTCAGCGAGGTCCGTAGAAAGCTGGCGCAGAAAGCCAGTGCCATCTTTGCGCAACTCGAGGATGCCAGATAGCGCTACCTTTGGGCCAGTGGGAGCGGCTTGTCCGCTGCTCTTGCCGCCCTTCTGACGGCGGGAGCCTTGCTGCCCGTCGCCTTGCTGTGCTTGGTTTTCTTTAGAGCCGGGTTCGGGCACACCGCCCCTGCGACGGCGACGCCTCCTACGCGGAGCCGCGGTGGAATCGCCAGCGTCTTTGGGGAGACCAGTCTTTTCAAGGTTTTCCTCGCCTTCTACAGGAGTAGATTGCGAAGAATCCGTGATCGGACTGCGACGTCTACGTCGACGCCTACGCTTGGCCGGTGGTTTGGCCTGATCTTCAGTCATGCGGACTACCAGTTAGGCTGTGAGCAGCCAGGGTCCTAAGCGGGATTTTGGTCGGGGCGAGAGGATTTGAACCTCCGGCCTCTGCGTCCCGAACGCAGCACTCTACCAGGCTGAGCCACGCCCCGATAAGGGTCATATCATCTGCTTGGTTCGAGCAAGTGTCAAGTATAGACGCCCGACAAGGGCAGTGAGCACTTCAAGAACAAAAAATCCTGTTCCAGCAGGCTTACCGCCCCAGATCGACGAATACTCCGCCATTCTCATCGGCCAGCGCCTTGATGAAGTTGCTGGGTACATCGCCGATGGCGATGGTGTGGATCACCACCTTGCGGAAACGGTTGATTTCGGCGATGGCTCTCTTGATGTCTTCGGTATCGACCAGTTCCCCCACCGTGGGCTTGCCATCGGAAAGGAAAAACATGGTGTCGGCAATCTTGTCGAGTTCTTCGGCGGCGGTCTCGGTCAGGGGGCCTCGCTTCTTGGGATCAGAACTCACGCCCAGACCGGCCAGTAGGCCAGCGTAGGTGTTGGTGCGGCCCTTCTCCATGTCGGAAGAACCGCTCAAGCCAGCCGAAGCACGTTGACCGGCAGCAGCTCCGCCGATGGGCTTCAGCTTCTTCACCCAGGCGATGGCGCTCCTTTTGTTTAAGGCGTTTGCCGGCACCGGCTTCTTGCGCCACGGTTCCACCTCGGTGGCGAAGCTGTAAATGTTGAAGACTACGTTGTCGCCCAGCTGGTCGACCGAACGCACCAGCTCCTCCTGCACGATGGCCAACTTGGTGAGGCGCGTAAAGCCACGTTCACGGAAGCTATCACGATCAACGACTTCCTCTTCCATGGAACCCGACACGTCGATCACAAAGACGATCTGGCGACTGGAAGTCTTCACCCCCATGAAATCGGCTTCGGCCTTTGGCGTCACGTACAAGGCCGACGTCGCCGCACGTGCCGCCCGTCGTTCGGCAATCTTGGCGTCGGTGGGGATCACATAAGTTTGGTGAACCTGGTCCCACCACTTGCGCCAGATAGTTGGATCGTCGTTGTATTGGTTATCGGTAATCTCGACCAGGGTGGGCCAAATCTCTTCCAATACACGCCCATCGCCGGTTTCCAGCAAGGTGATGAGCGGGTCAATGGCAATCTTGGTGCGGATTGTGCGCAATCCCACGCAGGCTGCAGCGCTGACGGAGATGTTTTCGTCATTCAAGGCCGCCACCAGCGGCGGTCCGGCAAGCTCCTCTTGGCCCTTGCCTAGGGCCACCACCGCCTCGACAGCAGCTGCGCGGACCAAGGTATGTGAATCCTCGAGCACCAACCCACAAGCCTGCTCCAAGGCCGCCTTATCCTTCAGCGAAGCTGCAGCAGTGACCGCCCAAAGGCGCACCGTGGCATCCTTGTGGACCAGATATTCGCGGCTGGCGTCGGCGAACTCGACCCATTTGCCATCAGCGCTGGCGCGCAGGATTGACGGCAATAGGTCTTTCGGCTTGCCATCCAGCAGCAGGTTCAACAGCGGCGCCCGCGATTCCGCCGACGGCAGTTGGGTGACCACCTTCAAGGCAGCGGCAGCCAAGTTGGGATCCTTGTCGGTGAGGATCGGGATCATCACCTTGGCGACGCCCGCGTCATCGATGTCCTCGAGCGAGAAAATCAGCTCGATTTTGTTGAGCGGATCCTTTTCCTTCTTGTAGAAGCGCTTGAAGTCCTTGACGGTTTCGTCCGCCTGGATGAACATTGGCGCGGCGAGCAGGAGTGCAGTGGCCAGCATGGTTTCCTAGGATACCCGGAACGATGGAGTTCACACTCTCCACCCACCTTCTTGTTTACGAGGAACTCGGGGCCACCGCTCTAGAGGCCTTGGCGGCCAGTGGTTACCCGAAACTTGAGCTGTGGCTTGCGGAGCCACATGTACCATGGCGCGATGCCACGGCGCTGGCGAATTTCCGCGCTCGCCTGGCCGACTACGGCCTTTCCACGCCCAGCGTGCACCTTCCCTTCTATCCGTCGGTGCCGGAATTGCTGCAGCAGAATGCACGTTGGTCGCTAATCGATGGCGCCAAGCATGCGCGGCAGGAGGCTCTTGCCGCCAGCGCCGATGGTCTCCATGCTGCTGCTGCACTTGGCGCGGAATGTGGTGTGCTGCACTTAGGCTGGCAGGGCGACACCTGGAATGCCCGCAGCGACGGTTGGGCCCGCGAAGCGGTGGCCGAACTAGTGCCAGTGGCTCGCGAGGCCGGCATTAAGCTGCTACTGGAGAACATTATCTCCAGCGGCACGCGGGTGTCGAAACTGGTCGAGTTGCTCGATGAGGTCGACCCTGCCGGTGATGTCGGCTTGTGTGTGGACCTTGGCCATGCCCATGTCGAAGGGAACATCCTCGAGGAACTGCAAGCCGCTCTACCACGTTTGGATCATCTTCATGTCCACGACAACGACGGACAAAAGGACAGCCATCTACCGCCGGGCGAAGGCACGATTCCTTGGCAACAGGTGGTGGAGCAATTACGCAGCATCGACTTCGATGGTTATGCCGCCTTGGAGTTGCGCGACCATTCAAAGGGATGCGCCGGATGCCAACAGACCATCTCCGAGAACATGGCGAAGGTTGACGCCTTCCGGCGGGAACTAGGAGCGCAGAATCCATGACATCCAAGGATGGCACCTTGTCGCCCGCCGCCGCCGCCGCCGCCTTATTGGGTGAAGCCTGCAAGCTCCAGGCCTTGACTCCGGAAGTCAGTCCACGACGCTACTTCCGACCAATGCTGCCCGATGCGCAGCGCTGGTTGCTGGTTCTTTCTCCCAGCCCCGCACCGAAAGCGACCACCGACTTCCTGACCAGCTTAGGCATTCCAGTGCCGGCCATCGGCGAGACCATCGACGGCGCCTACCTGGTGGAAGACCTCGGCGATCAACATCTGGTCCACCAACCTACGGTCGCCTCCTATCGTGCATTGCTCACGCAAGCACGTCTACTCCGTGAAGCCCAGTTGCCGGAAAGCCACCCCAACCTTGCACTCGCCTTGGATTGTGATCTGTTTGATTTCGAGCTTGGCATGTTCCGCGATTGTTACCTGCTCGAATACCGCGGCTTGGATCTCAGTGCCGCGCAACATGGCGCGGTGGAAGATGCGATCAAGGAACTGGCGCAGCTGGCTAGCGCTGGACCGCGTTGCCTGCAGCATCGCGACTTCCATTCACGCAACATCCTGTTGTCCGAAGATTCCACACCGACTTGGATCGACCATCAGGATCTGCGTATCGGTCCGTTGTTCTACGACCTGGCGTCGCTCTATACCGACGCATATGCCGACTTACCGGATGAGGTCTATGCGCTGTTGCGCGAACAAGTCGACAACATCGGCTCCGCCTTCGACTTGGATGCCGACGCCGCCGAGGAGCGCTTCCTATGGACCGCCTTGCAACGCGTATTGAAGGCACTCGGCACCTTCGGCAAGGTCCTCGCCGCAGGACGCAGTGATTTCCAGGATGCGGAAATACAGGCACGACAACTCAGCCTGGCGTTGTTGGATCAACTGGCCATCTACCCGGAACTCCGCAAGATCATCAGCCAAGCATGAGTTCTGCCTTGATCCTCGCTGCCGGAAAAGCCACACGCCTAAAAGGCATCCGCGATCGTTATGCCAAAGCCAACGTGCCGGTCGGCGACACCACTCCACTGCGTTTCATGCTCGAACGCTTGCATATCGCAGGCGTAACCGAGGCTTGGATAAATCTGCACTATCTGGGTGATCAAGTGCGTCGCGAAGCTTGCCGCTGGGCGGCACCAGGGATGCGACTAAACTTCGTAGAGGAGGACTCTTTGCTAGGTACTGGTGGCACCTT
The DNA here is from genome assembly GCA_030749235.1 of Planctomycetota bacterium. Taxonomy (GTDB): domain Bacteria; phylum Planctomycetota; class UBA1135; order UBA1135; family UBA1135. The sequence continues at coordinate 12,217 of JASMKM010000109.1, forward strand.
GTTGGAAGTGTGGAGGCGCGCAGGAAACCTGCCGGACATCGTCGTTAACGCCAAGATGTTCACTGATTTCGATTTCGCTTCCTTGCTTGAGCCGAAGCTGGCCACATCCGATACGGAGGATTCACCACCACCATTGCTGGTCCTTCATCCGCCGACCTCACTCGCCGATTTCGGTGGCTTGGCTTTCGATGCCGACTTCAAGATTCAAGCCTTGCATCCACGTCAGGAATTGGCACCGCCGGCTACCGGTGGCGCGGCAGTCTTCACCGGGATTTCACGCCCCGATCATGCTTGGCTTCCTTTCCTTGAACAAGCCCAGGCCGAACATTCAGACGAAGCCATCTGTTCGATCCGCCATGGACTGTTGCCTTCGATTGCCGCTGGCACCTCCACTGCCCAAGCGTTGCTGTTTCATGGCTACTGGCGTGAAATCTCGACGCCGCAAAGAGTCGCGGAGATTCGAGAAGAACTGCCTGATTTGCTTGGCTAGTAAGCACATCCGTCTCGTGGAACGGAACCCTCAGTCCACCGACGCCCGCACCATCTGGTAGCAGAGGAAAGCCCTTACCGAAACCTTCCGCTCGCCGCGACACAATGCCCACTCAGAGCAGGCTGGCGTCGGGTTCACGCAACAGTCGATTCGGGCCGCGACGCTCGGTAACGCCGCAGTCATCCAAGTACTCGAGCAGCGGCATAACAAACTTACGCGTGGCTTGGAACTGGTCGCGCAGCGCTGGGATATCCATGCCACCACCTTCGAGCTGGGCGACCACCGCCTTGCGGAAAGCGTCGACCTTGGTGAAGGCGAACAACAAGCCTTCGATGGGCTGCACCGCTTGGCCGGAATCGACCAGATAACCACGAGCGTTCTCGGCCATCTCTTGGTCCAAGCCGCTGGTGGCAACGACCTCGGGCCAGTCCGGCGGCGTCAAACCATGTTGATCGACCACTGCGAGGAGGGACTTGCCGGCAGCGATGATTTCTTTAGGGACCTCCACGCCCAGCAATTCCCAGTTGGTGCCCCGACGACGCTTTACGCCCATGGTCTCGAGCTGCTCGTCAGCCAGCTTCTCCAAGGTTTTCCAACCCTGCTTGCCCAGGCGGTCACGGAAGCGTTGAATCGGGATCAACAACCGGCCTGGGAACTTGCCTTGGTAGTTATCGACCACGCTCAGCACTTCACTCAACATGGCTTGGGCCGACCCAGCCGCAAGATAAGCGGCACCGATCTGCTGCACACGTTTGGCTTGGACCAGGCGATCGAGCTCCTCGGTGGTGCCCGGTACAGTCCAACCCAAGATCCTGGCTAAGGCCTCAGGCTTCTTTGGAGTGCCAGCGTCGGTCTCCAACAACAACAATAACAAGGCCTCGCGATCGTCCAGCGCTGCGGCGACCTGCTGCCACCATGCACGTTCATCGGCGTCGCGTTTCTTCAGGCGATACTTCCCGTAGCCGAGGAACCGCGCCACACCGAAGTTCCTGGCCGGTGAAGGACGCCGCAACAAGCAACGCTGTCCAGGCACCAGACAAGTCTCCTCGTCGGCTTCGATGTCAACAAACAACTCACTGCCGACCTGTTCAGCAGCAAAAAAGATGCGCGCCTCCACCGCCGAAGTCCCAGCCAACAGTTGCACCTTGGAATCATGCTTCAACACTGGGGCATCCGGCAACAGCTTGACGGTCATGCGCAATAACTTGCCGCTGCGCCCACTACCAGGTGCCACCAGGACCACACCGCGATCGCAGTCGGCCTTATTTAGGTCCGGCAGGTTCAAGGCTGTTCGCAAACCAGGCTCGGCGACACCGGCGGTGCGGCCATGCACCTGCACGCGGCGCACTCGACTGCTCTTGCCCGAAGGCATGGCGACCACCTCCTGCCCCTCAGCCAAACTACCGCTAGCGCATACGCCGGTGGCCACCGTTCCTGCACCTTGGATGGCGAAGCTTCGCTGCACCGGCATGCGGAAGGCCAATAAGGGATCGGCCTGTGACCGTGCCTCCAAGGCAAGCTCGCGCAGGGCTACGCGCAGTTCCTCAAGGCCTGTACCCTCATGCGAGGAGACTGCCAGAACCTTGGCGTCCTGCCAACTGGTGCCCTCGATCAATTCCTGGACCTCCTCTTCGACCAACAACATGGTGTCCTCGTCTGCCAAGTCGGCCTTTGTGATGACCACCATGCCGCGACTCACCCCCAACAAGGTGAGGACTTCGAAGTGTTCACGGGTCTGGGTCATGACGCCGTCGTCCGAAGCGACCACTAGCATCGCTGCTCCCATCCCAGTGGCACCGGCGACCATTTTGCGTACTAGTTTTTCGTGACCGGGTACGTCGACAAAACCAATCTCAAGGCCATCCGTATAGGTTAGCTGGGCATAGCCAAGGTCGATGGTGATGCCGCGCTCCTGCTCCTCCTGCCAGCGATCAGGATGGGTGCCGCATAGTGCCTCGACCAAGGCTGACTTGCCGTGGTCGATATGCCCCGCGGTACCGATGACTACCGGTACGGGCTGGGCTTCAGTCATAGTTACAATGAGAAGACATGGATTTCACGCAGGCACCGGTCCACACGCTCGGTCGTAGTTTAAAGAAGCGCTACGGTCGGCGCTTGCGCAGGGTAATGCTCGACCTGGGCTTGACCTGTCCTAATCGCGACGGAGTAAGTGGTTACGGGGGTTGTATCTATTGTGACCTATCGGGCAGCGGGACTGGGGCCGCAAAACGGCGCGAAGGCCTAGAGGAGCAATGGCGAAGTGGTCTGCAACGGGCGCGCAAGGTGAATCCTGAAGGTCAGGCCGCAATCATCTACTTCCAGTCCTATTCGAACACCTACCCAGACCTGCAGCCCTTGGCCGATTCGCTC
>JASMKM010000110.1 GCA_030749235.1 Planctomycetota bacterium
TTGACCGAGCAGCAGGATCGAGGAGATTACCTTACGGCCGGTGCTGGATCGGTCCATGCTTACAACAAAGCTGCGGTCTATCTTCATCGATGACGCCGGCAGCTGGTTCAGGTAACTTAACGAACTGTACCCGGTGCCAAAGTCATCAAGGCTCAGTTGGATGCCAGCATGCTGGAAGGATTTCAGCACCGGCAACACGTCCTCGCCAGGGTTGATGGCGTCGTGTTCTGTAATCTCATATTTGAGATGCTTGGGCTCCAATCCATGCTCCTCGAGGATGTCGCGCGTTCGTTTGAGAATCAACGGGTCGTCAAGTTGTTTCGCCGACAGGTTCACGCTGACGTAAAGATCCTGCCATTGAGGTCCCAGCTCGTGGCATGCCCTCAACATGGCGCTGGCCTTGCGCAACATGGTCCAGGAGATCTCGCCGATCCTGCCATTCTCCTCGGCGATGGGGATGAACTGCGCCGGCGGGATCATGCCGCCTTCCGGGTGGGACCAACGCGCCAAGGCCTCGAAGCCCACCGGCTTGCCACTCTCTAGGTCGACAATCGGCTGTAGCCATGCCTCGATCTGTTCCCTTTCGATGGCGGCATTCAGTTCTTCCTCGAGTTTCCAGCTGGACAGGATGTGGGTATGCATGACCGGACGGAAGACCGCAGAAATCGCGCCACCCTTGCGCTTGGCTGCCACCATGCCGGTATGCGATTCACGTAGCCAGTCCTCCGGCGCCTTATGCTGCTGCGACGACATCGAGATGCCGATGCTGGCGGTGCAGGCGATTCTGCGGCCATCGACGGCGACGCCGTTGCGTAAGGCATCCTGAGCTTCGGCCGCAATGCTGGTGATCTCTTCCTCGGAACGGATGTTCTCAACCAGGACCGCAAATTCGTCGGGGCCAACATGTGCGATTAAGGTTGCTGGCGAGAAGAACTCGGTCAACAGGTCGGCCACCTGGCGCAGCACCTCGTTGGCGGCTTCCGTGCCGAGTGCGTCATTCAACGGCACGAATCGGTCAAGATTGAACAACAACACTGCTGCCGGTGCCGATTGGTCGGCGTAACGCTTGCTGATGAACAGGCGTAAGCGGTCCAAGAAAAGGTCGCGGTTGGGTAGAAGAGTGACCGGATCATATAGCTTGGCCTGGTTGAGTTGTTCTTCGGCCAAGGTGCGTTCGGTGATGTCGGTGACAATCACAATCAGCTTGTCGAGCTGCTGGTACTCGGAGAATACCGGTGTGTAATAGCTGTCGAAGACGCGTTTGCCGAACACGACCTCGGAGCGGAACTCCTGACCGGACAGTCCCCTTTCGAGGTCCAGCAACATCTGCGGCGATTTGCTGAGCAGGTCGAAACCCGACTTGCCCGGCAGTTGATTGGTGATCATGCCAGCGCGGGCTAAGGCTCGGCCGACGGCCAGCAGCACCTTGCCCTTGCGGTCGAAGACAAACATCGCCACCGGAGCGTAGGAAAGCAAGGTCTCGAACTGCTGACGATTGGTTTGTGCTTCGGTTTCGGCGGTGCGATGCGAGAGTTCTGACGCGAAGATCTCAGAGACCGTCCTCAACACTGCAATTTCGTCGTCGGACCATGTGCGTTGCCTGCGCACCCTGTCGAGGCCGATGAAACCGATAACGTTGTCGCGGCTGATCATTGGCACCGCCACCAAGGACAGGGTGGATTGTTCCTGTAGCGCCTCGCGTAACTTCTTGGCCTCGTCGGGGATGTTCGCGACCATAGGGACGTGCACGACTTGGCCACGCATGATGCGGCTGACGATCCAATCGAAGTCGCGGATCTTCAGCTGCTGGAGGCCATCCTTCTCACTGAGTAGGGGGTCTTCACACCATTCATGGGTGTTTGACATCGTCCATTCACGCATGTCGAACATGAAAACGTAGGCGCGGTCGACCCGCATGAAATCGCCGAGGAGCTCGATGCAGCGGTCGACCACCTCGTCGAGCTCATCCGCAGAACTGCGGATGAACAGGTTCGACACCTCCATCAACATGGTGTTGGAGTTGGAGCGATAACGCAGTTGCATCAAGTCGCGTCGGCCGATTGCGAGTTCTTCGACTAGATGTCGGACTCGGCGGCTTGTCTGGCGCTGCCTATATATTTGGATCCCAATAACTACCAAGCTACCGGTAGCCAAGGCCTGTGAAGCGATGAGCCAGAAACCGGGTGGCATGAATTCAGCCTAACACAAAAAAAGCGCATAAGCGGCTATTTTTTGGCATGCCGCAAATCCAATATCTTACGATAGACGCGCTGTGAAGATTCCTCGTCGAGGGCTTCCGCGGCATCTTTAAGGCTCATCCAGCGCAGTCGTTTGCTCTCGCCATCGGCTGGCTGGAGGATCTGGCGGTCGTCTGCGACAAACAGAAATCGTACGTCGTAATGCAAGTGCGCAGCCATTTTGGGGGATTCAGGAATGGGGTGGATATCCAGGTCGAAGAAGTTTGGGGCGCCGAAAAATTCGAACTGCTGCAGACCACTCTCCTCGACCAGCTCGCGCAGTACTGCCTTGGCTGGATGCTTTTCACCCTCATCATGGCCTCCGAACTGCAACCAACGGTCGAGCTTGCGATGGAAATGCAGGAGCAGCTTGTCGAGGTCGGGCGAGACCACGAAGGCGCTGGCGGTGATGTGACCAGGTAGGGTGTCGCGATGCCACCAGGCCTCATGCGCCTCAACCAGCTCGATCATGTCGAGCCTGTGCTGCTCCTCGATCGAGTTCGCAGCGGTGTAGCTATGCAACTCGGCCAAGAGCAGCTGTTGTTGCGGCGACTCGGGTGAGTTCAAGCTTCGATCTCGATCAAGGCTTGACCGTCTTCGACGTCGGAGTTGTCGGCAACCAGGATGGCCTTGACCCTAGTGTGGGGTGGGTGGCCTGGTAGTTCGGCGTACTTGACCGGACTGAAGGTCTTCATGACCTCGAGCAGACCCACCGTGCGGCCATATTCGATTTCGTCGCCGACCTTCACAAAGGGCGGACTGTCCGGATCGGGGCGCTGATAGAAACGTCCATCCTGCGCTGCGCAGATGTAATGGCCGGCGCTTTCGTCGGCATCGGCAGCGGTCTTGAAGGCCGACGCCACGGCATCGGTTGCTTCCTGGGCGGTGAACAGCAACTCACCGTAACCACAGGACTGTAGGCGTTGGCTACGGTCTGCCGATTCGCTAACGAAGCCGGCTACGCCACTGGGTACCACCAGGTGGTGGCGCACCCCAAGGATGTCAATCGCCCCACATTGCCGACCAGGCACCAAGCGGACGCCAGCCATCGGAAGGTCAATCACGCGGCCGACCGCTGGGCAGTGCAAGCTCCAACCCTCGCCGTCGGCGGAAGGTTTGAACAGTAGTTCCAGTGCGCGAACTTCCATGGTGGTATTGGTTAAGCATCTCCCGAGATGGCGGCGAGGTCGTGCAGTGACCAGATGCGTGGGTTCTTCACGCGGCGATAGCCTTGAGCTTGATAGGCCGATTCGACTAGGCACTCCAGCCAACCGCGTAGTTCAGCCGGCGAGACGATCTCGTCGGTGTCGCGCTGACTTGCCGCCTTGTAGGGATCCATGTCGCCTTCGATGCGTTGCTCGACCGCCGCCATTCCTTTGGCAATAGCTTCGCGTTCAGCCTCATCCTCGGTGGCGATGTTGAAATCATCATCCAGTTTGGTGTTGTAGGCGGCAATCGCCAAGGTGCGGCCTTCCATGACCGATTGGCGTGCGATGGTGGTGCTCAGTTGGACTACCGGTTCATAAGGCAGGCCGGCCATGGCGTAATAGCCGGCGCCGCTGGCCTTGCGCATCAGCACCGTGAACATTGGTGTCTCGTTGCTGCTGTTGGTGTAGATCAGGTTCGATCCATAACCGAGTAGACCGCGCGCTTCGGCATCGGTGCCGATGTCGAAACCAGAGATGTCCTGCAGCCACACGATTGGGATGCCATCTGAGTTGCAAGCACGCGAGAACTGCGAAATCTTGGCAATGCCGTCGCGGTAGAGGATGCCGCCGGGGCGTACCTTGCCGGGGTGTTCCGGATCCGGCACCGGGCCCTGCACGTTGGCGATGAAGCCGCAATAGAGCCCGTTGACGCGACCGACACCGACGACCATTTCCTGGCCGACGTCGGGCATCAACTCCCAGAACAGCGAGCGATCGACCAGCCGCGCCAAGACTTCGCGGGAGTCGTAGAAGGTGCGGTGGTCCGGCGGGAACAGGTTGTCCAGCTCGCTGGCTTCGTAACGCGGAGGTGCAGGAGCCACCCCGCCACGTCGGAAGTCGGCACCACTTGCAGCGGTGCGTGCGATCTCCTCGCGGATGGCTCGCAAGCATGCTTGATCGTCGGGTACCCGTTCGTCGGCACAGCCGGACTTGCTGACATGGACCTCTGGGCCGCCGATGCCGAGCGAGGTCAGGTGCTGCGACTTGGCGCCTTTGATCAAGGCAGCACCGGCAATCACCATATAGGCCTGTTCCGTCATGTAGACGCGGTCGGAGATGATTGGCATGTAGCCGCCACCGGCGATGCAGTCGCCGAACACACCAGCGATTTGTGGCACGCCGGCGGCCGACAGCTGCGAGTTTTTCATGAAGATATGGCCGGCGCCGGTCTGGCCAGGGAAAGACTTGGCTTGCTCTGGCAGGAACAGGCCGCTGCAGTCCACCAAATAGACCACTGGTAAACGCAGGCGCAAGGCGATTTCCTGGGCGCGCTCAATTTTCTCAGGAGTCTGGGGCCACCACGAACCCGACGCGACGGTGTTGTCGTTGGCGATTACGATGACCCAGCGGTCCTCGACTTTGGTGAAGACCGTCACGACACCGGCTCCAGGGGCCTGCAAGGTGCGGCCACCTTGATCGAAATCGCGCTCCCAATTCACAAAGGTGCCCAACGGATAGACCGGGGCACCTTCATCCTTCAGCGCTTCGACCCGTTCCCAGGCCGTGAGCTTTCCTTTGGCGTGGACACGCTCCACATACTTCTCGCCCCAGCCGGCTTTCACCTTGGCGCGATTGGCGGCCAAGGTTTCGGCGAGGCCAGCCATGAATACGGAGTTGCTCTTGACCTCCGCGCGGTCAAGCAGGCGTTCCTGTGGGCTTCCGAAGGGGTGGAGGGGGACAATCGCCATGGGGCAAAAGAGTAACTCCGCCGTGAGGAGCGATGGTGAAGTTCTGCTTCATGGGGTCGTTTGTGGGCGTTCTAGGAACGTTCAAGGAAATCCGTCAGCCAAAGGGTGTCAAAAGCCCCTTTTTGGAAGTCCTCGCAGCCGAGGATTCGTATATGCAGGCCAGCGGTGGTCGGCACACCTTCAATCCTGGTCTGCTCCAAGGCACTCAGCATGGTGTTGGTGGCGGCCTTGCGGTCGCCGCCATGGGCGATGACCTTAGCAATCAGCGAATCGTAATGCGGAGGGATCTTCGAGCCGGTGGTCAGATGACTGTCCACGCGGATCCCGTCCAGCTGCGGTAGCTCAAAACTCTTCAAGCGACCTGGTGCAGGGCGGAAATCCTGCTCCGGATCCTCGGCATTCAAGCGCACCTCGATGGCATGGCCGTTCCAGGATACGTCCTCTTGCTTGCAAGGCAGGCCCTCGCCGGCGGCGATGCGGATCTGTGTTTGGACAAGGTCGATGCCGGTGATGCATTCGGTCACGGGATGCTCGACCTGAAGGCGGGTGTTCATTTCCAGGAAGTACAGCTTGCCGTCATCGGCCAACAGGTATTCCATGGTGCCCACTCCGGCGTAGTTCCATTGCGCGGCAGCGGCTGCGGACAGTCCACCGTAGTAATCGCGTTGCTCAGCACTCAAGGCCGGGGAAGGAGCTTCCTCGAGCAACTTTTGATGCCGGCGTTGGATCGAACACTCACGTTCGCCAAGGTGGATGGCCTTGCCATGGCCGTCGCCGATGACTTGGAACTCGATATGGCGACCGCCGACCAGATACTTCTCCATGTAGAGATCGCCGTTGCCAAAGGCCGCCAGTGATTCGCGCGCGGCCGAGACGAAAGCTTCCTTGATCTCGTCGGCGTCGTCGCAACGGCGGATACCGCGGCCACCGCCACCGGCGTCGGCCTTTAGAACTACGGGATAACCGATGCTCTCGGCCATCTCAATCGCCTCCTCGACGCTGGTCAACATGCCGTCGGAGCCGGGCACCACTGGCAGACCGGCAGCGTTGGCCGCAGCACGTGCGGCGACCTTCAATCCCATCTGGTCCATGACCGATGGCGAAGGACCAATGAACTTGATGCCATGCTGTTCACAAAGAGCTGCGAACAGGCTGTTCTCGGCCAGGAAGCCCCAGCCAGGGTGGAGAGCAGTGCAGTGGCTTTGGCGCGCAGCTTGCACAACTTCCTCCATCTTCAGGTAGGAGTCGGTGGCGGCACCGGGGCCAAGGCAGACGACTTCGGCAGCCTGCTCAAGATAGGGGAAACCGGCGGCAAGATCGGGCTCGGAAGCGGCGCATACCGGCTCGATCCCCATGTCGCGGCAGGCGCGCACCAAGCGTGCAGCCACCTCCCCACGGTTCGCGATGAAGACGCGGTGGAACATGGCGGAGAGCCTACCCTTACTCGGCCGAATAGGGAAGGCTCAGATGCATTTCTCGTTCGCCTTGTACCGTCAGCGGGTGCCTCACCGGGGGGTGGCCGGGGCGATAGAGTTGGATCAGGTAATCGCCATCGGGGAGCGGCCCGAGCTTCTGCGCACCGCCACTGAAGAAGGCGGCGTTGGTGGCTTGGGTCTCCTCCTGGCTCCACAGGTAGGAGATTGGCGAGCCTCGTTGGTCGAGGGCTGTGGCCAAGACACCGGATTGAGGCGCCCCCTTGGCGTTGGTGACACTGACATAGACCACCGTGCCGCGATCCAGCTGTACGCGTTGTTTGGTCGATTCACCAGCCTTAAGGTGAACCTCGACTTCCTTGCTGCCAAGTTGGGGGTGACGCACCAGCACGATGCCAGGCCCCACGGGCAGACTGGTCATTTCCGCCACGCCTTTACTGTTGGTGGCCTTGAAGGAAAGGATGTTCAGCGGCTGCCCTTCAGGATCGAGGTAGTGCATGTACACGCCGGGTAAAAGGTTGCCTTCCGGATCGCTGACTTGCACCTTGAAGCTCGCCCCTTGCTGCAAAGCCATCTCGATCTTCTGCAGGCCCGACCCCTCGGTGATTCTTACATGGCTCTTCTGGAGTGAGCCATAGCCGGCTTCCGACGATGCGAGGAAACTGGCGGCGGCATTGCCTGCCGAGATGATGTATTCACCCTCCGGCAAGCTGGGGAATTGGATCATTCCGTGCTCGTCGGTAATGCCGAAATCCCCACCTTGGATGTTGCTGCCATCCATCGGCCGCACCGTCACCGGGATGCTGGCCAGGCCTTTGCGGTCGGCCGTACTGATGACATGAATCTCTAAGCCATCGTTCGGCATGTCGATGTCGCGCGTGATGGTGCCTTCGCTGTCAATCAGGATGTGCTCATAGAAGGTGGAGCCTCCGCGCAACGGCAGGCCGGCACGTACCAGGATGGTGTAGGCCCCGAGCGGCACGTCCTCGATCCTGTAGGCACCGTTCTCATCGGAACTATCGGTCTTGACGCCGCTGTCGGTGATAATCGCTACGGTCGCGGCATTGACCAATTCGCTGCCCATGCGCACCACGCCTTCGACATCGGCGCTGAGGATTGGACCACCGAGGATGACTTTGACCTCTTGCCCTTCCTCGACGCTGACGAACTTGAAGCGCACGTCAAGATTGCCGGTGTTGCTGTCTGTATCGAAGGCCGAGATGTCGGTGAAGGCGACCTGGTAGTTGCCTGGCGCGACGTTGTCGATACGTGCCAAGCCTTCTTCATCGGTGGTGCCGGTCAGTACCTGTTGCGCTTCGGTGTTCACCGCTTGCACCGCAGCTTCCGCGATGCCGATACCGTCGCTATCCAATACTGAGACCAGCAATGTGGAGCCCGGATGCATCATCACGGTGATGTTCTCGACGGCGCTGTCCGCGACGGTTAGCGGGCCGACCTGGCTCTCGGCGAAATCGCTATGACGCGCAATCAGCACATATTCGTCATTGGGCAGATGAGCGAAGACGAAATTGCCGTCCGGCCCGCTATTGGCATCCCAGTCAGAGCCGCGGATTAAGGCGCCGAAGGCTTGGTTGTTGCGTGAAGTGTGCAGTTCCAACTCGGCATCAGCGATTGGCATGCCGGTGCGACCGTCGATTACCGAACCGGCCACCGACGCGCCGACTTGCAACACCACCTCGAGCGCTTCGTTGGTCTTTTCAGTGCGCCCGGAGAAGTCATGTTCCAACACCATGACGGCATAGTCCGGGTGAGTCAGCTCCAAGGTGATCTGTGCGGCTGGCAGACCCCGCAGCTTCAACATGCCACGTTTGTTGGTGGTGCGTTGCTCGACGGTGCCGCGACGTCGCGCTTCGACTAGGGTGCTGCCGGCGTTGCGATACCAGCGCACATTGACATCCGGTACGGCGATGGCCTTGGAGTCCACCACCACCAGGTTCAGGCCGAAACCAATCTCCATCTCGATGTCGCCGCAATCAGTGTCCGCATGCGCGACGATGGTGATCGGTTCAGTTTCAATCAATGCCAAGAACCCCTCGGCAGCGACCAGGACCTGATATTCACCGGCGGCAGCTTGGCTCAACTGGAAGTTGCCGTCGGCATCGGTGGTGGTGACGTTGAAGGGTGTAACGGCATTGGGCAACTCCCCGAAGCTGCGGAAATTATCCAAGGCGAAGCCGAACAGATTGTCTTGGAAGTCGCCCGGCAACAAGGCTACGGTGGCCTCAGCCAACCCCTTGCCTTCAGCAACAATGCGGCCGGAGGTACTGCCAGACGGTTCGAAACTAACGTCCAAGGAGAGGTCGCTGGCTTGGCTCAAGTCGATCGAGATGGCCTGCGGCACATGACCGGCCAAACTTAGGCTGCCTTCATAGACCGCTGGCGGCATGCCATCGAGGCGAAAGGTGCCGGTGGTGTCAGCATCTATCTTGGCGCTAACCAAACTGCTGCGCAGGTAACTGACGGCCACTCCATGGATGGCCTCGAGGTTGAGTTTGGCATGGGCAGTCGAGGCGCCCTCGGTGCTGTGACTGGTGATCTGGAACCCGACTGTCAATTGATCGAGCACCACGCGTACATGCGGTGTGCCGTCGATATCTTCGGCATCGGCGACGGCCATCATCTTGGACCACCCTTCGGGTCCACGTGCGCACACGTATTCGATATTGCTGATGTTGGCTAAGCCGACATGCTTGGAGCGTTGGCGCAGGGTTGTGATTTGCTCGTCGTAATCAACCAGCAGCAGGTCGAACTGCTCTGCGGCAGTGCCCTGGGTGTCGATGACCACGTCGACAATCAAGGCTGCGTTGGCGAGCTCCGAGCGTTCTAAGGCCTGCGGCTCGAAGCTGAGCCCAGGATCCGGCACTGGGATATCCGTGTTGTCGAGCTCAGCCTGTTCGACATGCTCAGGCGTATCACCGGAGGGGGAATGGGGATTTGTGGCACCTCCGTTGTTGGAAGAAGGGTTGTGATTCCACCCTTGGAAGGTTGGGGCTCTACCAATCAGGTAGATAACAACTGCAAGGATGCCGACGAGCAGGAGTAGGGGGAATAGACGGTAGTTCACATCGCTCATCGTTACGCATAATACCTTCGTCCGCGGGTGATAATCCGTAAAAAAGGCATGAGCAGAAGGGCTTCGGTCGTCATGACCTTCGAAGGTGACTGCTCAGCGTTTCCTAAAGCACTTTGCCGACCAGGAAGACCCCGATGACCACTACGCAGCTGCCGATCCAGCCGCGCCAGCTGGATCTTTCCTTGAGCAGCCAGATCGACAGCGGCAAGGCAAACAGCGGCACGGTCGAGGCCAAGCTCGAAGCCACTCCTTGGGGAGCCCATTTGAAGCCTGCTACATAAAGACTCATGCCGACGACGGTGCCCAGGAAAGTTGGGAAGGCAAATTTGCGCCAACTATCCAGCGTGCCGAGCTTGCGCATCTGCTGACGCAACTGACCACGGAACAGGAACCAAATTGCGAATCCGAAGGTGCCGGCAGCCAGGCGCAAGGCTCCACCGGTGACGGCGCCGGTTTCCTCGATCCCCATGCGAATCATCAGATTGCTGACGGTCCAACTTAGGGTGGCAGTCAGGCAGGCAAGGTAGCCAAGCTTGGTCGAGCGCAGCGGAATCGAGGGACTTGCAGCTTCCTCGCTGGCAGTGCCGGTGCTGGCGGTAGCTTCCTGTTCCAGGCGTCGGCTTTCGACCAAGATGCTACCGCTGACCACGCACAGGATGCCTAGCCATTGGCCTGCGACCAGAACTTCGCCGAAGATCCACCAAGCCAGAATCGCGGTCAGCGCTGGGGTGGCCATGGTTAGGATTACCGAACGGCTGACTCCCAGATGGGTCAAGGCAATGAAGTACATCCAATCGCCGATCCACATGCCGAAAAGGCCGGAGAGGAGAATCCAGCCGAACTCATGCACAGCCGGCAGGCCACCGCCATATTCGCGCCCGATGGCCAAGGCGATGGCGCCGAGGACAACGGTGCTGATGAAGTTCTTGAACCAGACTGCATCGTTGGTACCGCCTTTACGGAAGGACTTGGCATAGAGAATCGATGCGATCGCCCACACCAAGGCGCCGCCCAGAGCCGAGAATTCCCCCGCTCCTCGAAAGGGCGGCTCAGCCGCTTGCATCAACAGGGTCATCACTGGAGCCTTCCGCCTGCGAATCGATCTTGTGGTTTTTGGGAATAGGCGGTACTGGAACGCCGAACAGACCGAAGGGGTCGAGCACAGCCACGATCAGGATCAGCAAGCCTGCAATCCCACCAGCAAGAATGGAGATTCTTACGCATTGCCGCAGCCATTCTACGCAAAAGGCCGGTAACGATTCCAATCGCTACCGGCCTTCGTGAAGGCGAGTCAGGACTACTTCAGCACCGCGGTCAGCTGCATGGTGGTTTCACCACGAAGGACCTTGATGTGGATCTCGTTACCCTTAAGGCCGCCAGCTAGAGCCCGCCGCAGGGCCATTATGTCGACGGTATTGCGCTCGTCGATGGCCAGCAGCACGTCGCCGCCTTGCATGCCGGCTTCGTCGGCAGCACTGCCTTCGCGCACAGACTTAATCTCCAGGCCATTGCCGACCACATCCCCTGCAGTCACGCCGAGCTTGCCTTTCATGCTCTTGCGCTTCGAAATGTTGCGGTAGTGCTCCATCATGCGGCTGTTGAAGTCCGCAGGCATGCCCATGCCACCATGGTCCCTGAAGGTCAGCGAGGACTCGTCATCGAGCTTGGCGATAACCTTCTGCACCAGGTTCAGGACCTTGACCTCGCCGACGTAATTGATGCGTTCGGCATCGTCACTAGGCATGTGGTAGTCGTCGTGGATATTGGTGAAGAAGAACATGGCAGGAATACCGGCGTGAAAGAAGCTGGTGTTGTCTGATGGCGCTTCGCCGCGATCGTCCAATTCCAGGTCCAGTTCCGAGGCCTCGAAGATTGAATCCAGGCAATCGTGCAGCTCCTTGGCGGTACCCAAGCCGCCGATGAACAGCTTGTCGTTGGTGAGGCGACCGATCATGTCCAAGTTGACCATGAAGAGGATATCGTCGTTTGGCAGAATGCCACTCTGGACCAAGTGCTTGCTGCCGAGCAGTCCACGCTCTTCGGCACTGAAGGTCATGAAAATCATCGAATGCTTGCGCGGATGGGCGGCGTAGTACTCGGCCAGCTCCAGCACGCCCGACGTGCCGGAAGCGTTGTCGTCGGCACCGTTGTGGATTTCATAAGGGAAACCCATGGCGCCGGACATGCCAGAACCCAAACCGGCGTGATCGTGGTGACCACCAACGGCGATGTACTGCTTGGACAGCTCGGGGTCGGTGCCGGGAAGGATGCCAACCACGTTGTAGGCGGTGTCGCGACGCAGGGCGAAAGGCAATCGGTAAGAACCATTCTCACCTAGCGGCTCTAGGCCGAGGCGGCGGAACTGGTTCTCGATGTAACTGCCGGCAAGGTGTGCGCCACGCTTGCCCGCTTCGCGCCCTTCTAGTTCTTCGCTGGTGAGGAATCCGATGTGAGCCTTAAGATCGGCTACCCGGACCTCTGCCTGTTGTGGCTCCTGAAGGGTTGCGGCGGAAAGGAGAATCGTGCTTAGGATCATCATGATGGTGGTGCCGCAACTTCTCGCGGATGGAGAAGGATACGGGAGATTGACCCAAATGCAGGATTTTTTCGGCCTTTCTACGGCCGCCTAGCCAACTACCTAACGCTTGTCGCTGGGCTTCCTGGCGTTCTTCATTAAGGTGGAGACGAGGTCGACCTCGGCATCCTGGCCTTCGTTGAGAAAGATGCTGCGATGATCCGTGTCCGGCGCGAACATGAAGCTGTTCTCGGCCGCGCTTGGCAAGGCGACGACCTGATAGGAGCCAGCCTTGAGACCATCGAAACGATAACGGCCGCGCGCATCGATGGTGGTGGAGCGATGGAAGAAGGCGTTGCTGTCCTTGCTGGTGAGATTGACGCTGCCACCAGCAATTAATTCGCCATCGTGATTCTTGGCTACGCCAAAGATGGAAGAACCGCGGTAGAGCCGGACGTCGCCGAGCTCGTTGAGACCACCTTCGCTGACCGACGCCGGCACTAACTGCGGTAGGTAGAGCTGGTGTTTCACCATGACCTGCACCGAACCGAGATAAGCGTTCGCTAGACGAAACTGGCCATCGCGACCGCTACGTACCTTCATCGACGGCACGTTGTTGGGGTCGCCGAGCGACGCGCCGAACAGCGAGTTCAATTCGTCGGGGCTGTACTCGTCACCGTGGAGGCTGATTTCGGCGCCGGCGATCGGGATGCCGTCAGCGTCGACCACGCGGCCGGAGACGATGCCGCCCAGGCTCATTGGGATGTCGACGCCATCGACCATTTCACGTTGGATTGAGAAACCAGCGGAGTAGGTGGCGGCCAAGCCGTCAGCGCGTGCCAACAGAACGTAGCTACCGGGGTCTAAGTTGCCGATGGTATAGCTGCCGTCGGCGCTTTCGAGACGATGAACCAAACCCGTCAAGCTATACATTGGGTTTCCAGAGCGGGTGCGGAAGACCTCGAGGGAGAACTTCGGTACCGGCTTGCCCTCGGCGTCAGTGACCCGGCCGCTGACGCCGCCTTTTACCTGCAACACCATGATCAAGTCAGTGGTGTTAGCATCAACACGACCGGCGCGCCCGTTAGAGAAACCCTCCGCTTGGGCGGAAAGACTGTAGACGCCCTTCTGCAGACCACGCACCTCAAAGCTTCCGTCCTGGTTGCTGACTGCGTCGGCGGTGACCACCGGCCGCGGTTGTGCGCGTGCCACGTTGATGATGGCGCCGACAATCGGTTGCTTGTTCTCATCCTGGACCACGCCGGAGATACGGTATTCCTCGCCCAGTTTGATCAGAATCGGCTCGGTGCGTGGCCGCGGCCGACCTTGCAGGGCGATGGCGTTCTTCGGCGAAGATGCATAGCCCTCCATGCGCGCGGTGACGTTCCAGATATTGGCACCCAGCTTCTTGACCTTGAAGTTGCCTTGATTGTCTGCGACCACGGTCAGCAGACGGCCCATGCCCTCATCCAACTCGCGCAGTTTCTCACTGCTGCCGAGACGGAATGCGTCGTTGGGTTGCATCCGCACCTCAATGGTTGCGGGCAACGGGTTGCCGGCCTCATCAGAGACGCTGCCATGGATGCTGAAGCCCTCGGTGAGGGTGATGTCGCCAAGGTCTTGGGCTTCGCCTTGCAGCGATGCGAATGGGGGACCGGCACTCGGAGCGTAATCCGCATGGGCCACCCACATGTTCATCTCGATGCCTGCCGCCAGGTTGCGGAAGCGGAATGTGCCGTCATTGCCACTGGTGGCCTGGAAGCGTTCGCTACGTTGGTAACCCCGCATCAAGGTGCTGTTGGAATAACGTTGGCTCAGCGTAATCGATGCGCCACTGACAGCTTTACCGTCTTGATCCACCACACGGCCGGAGATGGCGGCTCCGATAAGGTCGCCGAAGTCGTCGACCTTGCCTGCTCCGGTGGTGTTGACTCGATTGCGCTCCACCTCGGTGCGCGAGGGCCCGGCTGCCATGGAAGGACTCAGGTCCGGCACATCCTCCAGTTCCTCTTGCTGTTGGCCTTGGTTGGCCAAGTTCGGCTCATCAACTTGTGTAACCGGGTCGCTTGACATGAAAACGAACAACGCCGCACAGATGACGATGATGGCAACGGCGACAAGGCCGAGGAGTTGGGAATTGCCTGATTGAAGACGAGACATAGCAGTTGTCGGGGCGTAGGGTACCGGCGTTGTGACGCACCTGGAGCCGGAGTTCTTCCTGATGAACCTCTATTCCTTATCGGCAATCCTGGCCGTGTAAGTGCTCGAAATCTCAGCGCTTCGGCTAAAATCCCTATCTGCAATGCTGGTCATCCCCTTTTTGTTGGTCATCGCGGCCGCCCTGCTGGGCTTCTGGGCCCAGAACCAAGTCGCGCGCAACTACAAGCGCTACCTCCAGGTGCCTAATCGTGCAGCCCTGACCGGTGCAGAGGTCGCCGCCGCCATTTTGCGCCGCGCCGACATCCATGATGTCGTGATTGAGAAGGTCGGCGGTGGTGCCCTTCGCGATCATTACGACCCCAAGAAGCGCGTCCTGCGCCTGTCCGAAGCGGTCCACGACGGCCGTTCGGTGGCCGCGATGGGGGTTGCCGCCCACGAGGCCGGCCATGCCCTGCAAGATGCACTGGCCTACATGCCCTTGACTGTGCGCAATCTGGCGGTCCCTAGCGCCCAACTAGGCAACGCCATCGGCCTACCGCTGCTTTTGTTCGGCGCCATTCTGCATAACCCTTTGCTGGCCATTCTCGGTGCGGTTTTCTACGTCGGCGTGGTCGTCTTCCAGCTCATCACCTTGCCGGTAGAGCTGGATGCATCCAAGCGTGCCTTGGAGAATCTGGATGAGATGCGCCTACTCCAGACCGAAGAAGAGGCGCACGGTGCAGCCGCCGTTCTCAATGCCGCCGCCCTAACCTATGTGGCCGCAGCCTTGGCCGGAATCGCCACGTTGCTTTACTACCTACTCATGATCTTCGGAGGGAGACGAAGCTGATGGCCTTGCACCTCGACCTTAGTGGTCTCTTTGATTCAACTTCGGAGCAATCCGGACGCCTTACACGCGAGCAACTTGCCGCTGCCATGCCACGTGCATTGGCCGCACGTGAGGCCCATATGGCCGACTTACCGAAGTGGCGAAGCTTGCATGCACAGACTGATCTGCAGACAGCCTGCGATGCCCGCGCCAAGCAGGTCAAAGCCGTCGGCGACGTCGACGTTTTCGTGGTCCTCGGCATCGGCGGTTCCGCCCTTGGCAACACCGCGATGGTCTCGGCTTTGGCGCCGGTCTTCCAGGAGTGGAATCCGCAACCTGGTCAACCACGCGTCTTCGTGCTCGACAATGTCGACCCCGATTGGCTCGGCGAATTTTTCGCCAGCGTGCCGCTGGATCGCACCCACATCAACGTAATCTCAAAGTCCGGCGGCACCATCGAGACCTCATCGCAATTCCTGATTGCCTTCGATGCGATGAAGCAGGCCTGCGGCGGCGATGAAGAAAAGGCGCGCGCGCGCTTCACAATCACCACCGATCCAAAGACCGGTCACTTTCGTGGCTTCTGCGACGATCTCGGTTTCTTCACCCTGCCGGTGCCGGATGGCGTCGGCGGTCGCTTCTCGGTCATGTCGCCGGTCGGCATGTTCACAGCCGCGATGGCCGGATTCGATTGTGAATCGATCCACGCTGGCGCGGCTCGCGTCGACAAGAACCTAGCCGCATGTGCACCGGAAGAAGATCCCGCCTTGCTCTATGCCTTGGCGCATGTGCTGTACATGGAGGGCGGCAAGCCAATCCATGTACACTTCGCCTACGCCCATCGCCTGCGTTTCCTGGCCGATTGGTATAAGCAGCTATGGGCCGAGTCGCTCGGCAAACGCTTGAACGCGGCTGGCGAAGTGGTGCATGTAGGCCCGACGCCGGTCAAGGCCGTTGGCCCCACTGATCAGCACAGCCAAGCACAGCTCTACGTTGAAGGCCCTAACGACAAGGTCTACACCATGCTGAAGCTGCGCAAGTTCGGGCGCGAGGTGGAGATTCCAGAACCCTTCGTCAAGTCACCGGCTTTCGAGCACCTGCGCGGACGCAAGCTTGGTGAACTGATGGAGCAGGAGCGCTGCGGAACCGAAGTGGCCTTGTTGGACGCCGATCGACCGGTATGCCTGATCGAAATGTGCGGCATGGATGCCTTCCACCTCGGGCAATACTTCCAGTTCCTGCAGATTGCTACGGCCTACGCCGGCGGCATCATGGGCATCGATCCCTTCGATCAACCGGGAGTGGAAGCAGGCAAGGTCGCGGCCTTGGCCTTGATGGGTTGCGAGGGTTATGAGCAGCGCGCAGCCGAGATTCAAGCCACTTTCACAACACGCGAGACCTTCAAGTTGAGCTGCTAGACAGTGCTGCGGCCAGGGGGCTGTGGCGCAGCAGCCATCAGTGTTCCAGCAGGGTGCCACAA
The DNA here is from genome assembly GCA_030749235.1 of Planctomycetota bacterium. GTDB lineage: Bacteria > Planctomycetota > UBA1135 > UBA1135 > UBA1135. The sequence continues at coordinate 16,624 of JASMKM010000110.1, forward strand.
AGGGGGCACCGCTTCCTCCTGCAGCACTTGCTGAGGCTACTTTGACCAGTGTGAACGAAGGCCAATCTCGGCCAGGAACTGCTTACGCAGGTCGCGGTGTTGACCTCGGCGAACCAAGGCCCGGAACTCTTCCGGACTCGGGCCAGGGTCGAAATCCTGCACCAGGATTAGGGCCATGCCAGAGGTTGGCGCGAAGGGGTTCGGGTCGACAATCTTGACCGGCCCATAGATGCCGGGCTTGTCGACAGCAAAGGCGGCATCGCACAGGGCTTGCGGCACGCCTTCCTCGCTGCGGTGGATGCGTCCGAGCATGCCATCGCGACGACGCGTGACCTCGTGCTCGGAATAATCGGCGGCGATTTGATGAAAATCCGTGGTCGAGCGGATCCGTTCGCTGAGCAGCTTCAATTCGGCGGCGGCTTCATCGAAGTCCAGGTCCAACTCATCGGCTTTCTCTTCGGTGGCGTGCAGTAGGATCCAGCCGACCATACGACTCGGGCCGAACATGCTGTCCAGTTCCAACTTCTGGTCATTGCTGAGTTCGGCGAACCATAGGTCCGGGAAGCGTTGTTCAGAGAGCAGGCGCATATAGCCGGCCATCCGTAGCTCCTCGGACTCCAGAACTGATTCGATGGTTGCGCCACGCGACTTCAGCAGGTCCTCATAGCTGACGCCGCCATAAGCCGGATTCTCCTCGACCCGCTTGCGACGCCATTCAATCTCCTCATGCAGAGTAACGTCGGTGAGGACCAGCTTTTGTTGCTGCGCCCATTGTGGCAAGGTTAGGCCGAGTACGAGCTGATCGACGCGATCTTGCAGGTCGCGATCGCCCATGGTGCGGCGCACGGTGGTGCCGAGTTCCTCGAGAGTGATGTGATAAGGCGCCACGTCCAAGGCCATGCCGGCGGGGGCGATGGCGGCGGCTTCCAACAAGGAGGCAATCCGTTCCTGACTCCAGCCGGTCAGCATCTCGGCGGTGACCTCGGCATCGTCGGCAAGCTTGTTGCTCTTACGTACCAGTTTCTCGTGCAACAGCGAGTCAGCAATTAACTTGCGGAACTCTTTCTTGCTGAGCTGGCGCGAGGCGAGGATGGTGTCGAGATCCTGACCTGCGGCCTCGATTTGCACGCGGGCATCCTCGATTCGAGCATCGACGGCGACCGGGCTGACGGTCAGACCAGCTTCGGCGGCCTCGAACTCGACCAGCTGCAGTTGCAGCATGTGGGCCAAGGCCTCGTTGCCTTGTTGTTGGCGATGGGCATGCTTGCCGAGAAACAGGTCGAACTGCTTGGTGTTGACGGAACCACCGTTCCACACGGCGACGACGTCTTGGCTCAATTCTGGCGCTTGTTGGGGCGACGCGGCGGTCGCCACGGGCAGACAAAGGAGGAGGGCAGCCAACATTTGGCCACAGGATAGCCCGTCTGCGGATTTTGGTTACCGCACGAATCCTGTGGGTTGGATTCGGTGCATTCCTGCTGAGTCAGCAGCGAATCGGACGACCCTCGGTAGCTCAGACCGCCGCACGCAGCGACAACTTGCCGCCACGCCAGCCGGCGTAGACTTTGGTGCCAGGAGCGAACTCACCATCCAAGATAGCGTTGGATAAGGGTTCCTCGACCATCCTGGCTAGGGCTCGACGTACTTCACGCGCGCCATATTCCTCGCAATAGCCGGCTTCGGCCACTGCCCCAGCCAAGCTTTTTGACCAGCGCAGGTGAATGCCGGCGTTTTGCATCCGTGCATTTAGCTTCTGTAGCTGCATCTGCGCGATGCGCGTGCAATCCTCGCCATCCAGAGCGCGGAAGGTCAGGATGCCGTCCAAACGGTTGAGCATCTCAGGTTTGAAGTTGGCACGCAGGGCGGCATCGGTGATGGCATGGAAATCATGGTGGTCGAGGCCAGTCTCGCGCCCGAAGCCGACTCGATTCGAAGCGGTGCGATAGTCTTCGGTGCCGACGTTCGAGGTCATCAAGACTAATGCCTGGTTGAACACCACCGTCTTGCCCTTGCTGTCGGTGAGACGTCCTTCATCGAGGATTTGCAGCAACATGTTGTGCAGCTTCTCATGACCCTTCTCGATCTCATCAAAGAGAATCACGGCTTTCGGGTCGTGCATTAGCGCTTCGGTCAAGGTTCCGCCGTCGTTATGACCCACGTATCCCGGGGGAGCTCCAATGAGCTTTGCGGTCTCATGGGGGAGCGCGAACTCGGAACAGTCGATGCGAATCAGGTTGTTGGTGGCGAACAAGTTGCGCGCCAGCGACTTGGCCAACTCAGTCTTGCCGGTGCCGGTACGGCCGACCAGCATGAAGCTGCCAATGGGGCGCAATGGGTCGGTAATGCCCGATGCCGATTTGCGTACTGCCCTACAGATCTTGGAAACAGCATCATCCTGCCCGACGAGCTCCTTCAAGACGTTCGTCTCCAAGGCGGCCGCACGTTGAAAGAACTCCTCATCGTCGGCAGGTTCGCTGCCATCCGCCGATTCGGCAGGTAGGGCCACCGAATGAATCTCGAGGTTCGGGTTCACGTCGACGACAATCTGATAAAGCAGGTCTTCGGCAGCGACGGTGTCTTCAGGATAGATGGCATGGACCTTCGGCAAGACGTCGTCGGCCACGCCGACCACGCAACTCTCGACCACCATGCGCCGGTATTCGCGGCGGCTTGGCGGTTCCCCGACACCTTTCTGTAATGCCGGTAGGGAGTCCTCCTGGGACAGCATCCGAACCCTGATGAAGCCATCGATTAGGTCGAAGTATTTGTAGACGATTCCTGCGTTGTTAGCCATTTGAGGATTGACTGCGGTTTGGGTGGTGACCGTTGTCATGCTCTTTTCGGGAAAGTCGCAGAGTTCCTTGAGTTTCCTAAAGTTTGGCCGAAGGGCTCAAGTTCGCACATTGGAACCGCCGATATAGGATGTCAGCCTCATGTCGGCTGTCGACCCCGCCCAAGATCAGGACTTCCTGGTCCAACTCGTGCACCGTGGTTTCTTGTCGCGAGAGCAGGCGCAGTTGGTCATCGAAGCCGCTAAGGAGGTGCTTTTCGACGACGCCTTGGCCGCCGCCACCGATTGGGATGAGCAGCGTATCGACTACCTGCGGCGCACCAAGGTCATGAGTGAACCGGAGATCCCTGGCTTCAAGGTCGAATCCCTGCTCGGCACCGGCGCTACCGCCGAAGTCTTCAGCGCCCAACGACTGAAGGATTTCAAGCGCGTGGCCTTGAAGATTCTGCGCCCCAACCTGGCCAAGGATCCGATCGCTGCTAAACGCTTCTTGCAGGAAGCCAAGCTTCTGAAGGACCTAGATGTTCCCGGAGTCGTGCGTGGTTATCGAGCTTTCCGTTTCCTGGACACGATCATTCTCGAGATGGAGCGGGTGCCTGGACGCACTTTGGAAGAGATGCTCGCGGAAGGCAAACGCTTCGAGGAGAAGGATGCTTTGAAGGTAGTCGTGCAGGTGGCCGAAGCACTTGAAGGTATGCGCGAAAGCGGTGTGGTGCATCGCGACCTGAAGCCGGGCAACGTCATGATTGACAAGAACGGCAAGGTCAAGTTAATCGACCTCGGTTTCGCTGGCGAAGGCATGGAAGGCACGCATGGTGCCGGCACAACCTTGGGTACGGCCGCCTACTTGGCGCCGGAACAGGCCCGCGGCGAGGAGTCCTTGGATGGCCGCGCCGACATCTATTCCCTCGGTGCCACCCTTTACCACCTAGTGGTCGGCGAACTGCCCTTCAACGCCGAAGATGACCAGGAGATGGTGCGCGCGCAGGTGTTGGAGAGTCTCAAGGGATCGGCCTTGAAGGGTTTGGGCATCTCGCCGATGCTGCATTTCTTCATCGAGAAGATGATGGCTAAGGATCGTGACGTGCGTTACTCCACGCCCAATGAGCTGATTGAGGACATCCGCGCCCATTTGGCGCGCTGAGCGCTGACCAAGCTTTTCGGTCTAAACTCCACGTCTATAGCACCATCCTTCTTTGCAGAGCTTGGCAACGTCTAGAACACCTCGCCGACGTCAGCGGTTATCCTTGGGCCAGTGCCGCGTGGCCGTGATTGCTGGATGACCGTAAGCAATGGGGGCGCAACGCGACAGTCTCCCCTCCTTGTCATGAATCGCCTGCTCATCGTGTTGTTCGTCGTGCTGTTGCTTGGCGGTGGTGGTTTTTGGATGTGGATGCAGCCAAAGCAGGAACCGCAACCGGTCGATCCCGCCCTATCCAATGGTGGAGGTCTGCAACGCACCACTTACCGACCGGAGGCGCAGCAGCAGGGGCAGGTGCCCGTCGCCACCGCCTTGGCCCAGGGGGATTCCTTGCCGGAGGAGGTGTTCACCTTCAATCGCCAAGGATTGGTAGCCCTGGACAAGGGGCAACCCCAAGTGGCGGTCGAAGCCTTCGAGGCGGCGTTGGCTTTGGCGCCGGAACATAAGACCCTGAAGTTGAACCTTGCCAATGCCTTGGTCTCCTTGGCCACGCAGCAACAGGAAAAGGGCGAGCTGCGTCAGGCAATCAAGACTCTGCGGTGGGCGTTCGAGCTACAGACGGAGGTCCCAAACGTGCCCTATTGGTTGGCACATCTCTACCTGCGCCAAGGTGATCGCGAAGCCGCCAAGGCTGTCTTGGATGAGGCCTTGGCCGCTGGCATCGAGCATGCCTTGTTGTTGCGTAAGCGCGCCGACTTGGCTGCCGTCGAAGGCGATTTGGACCAGTCCGTGACTATGATTAATCAGGCCTTGGCACTCGATCCAGACGACATCGGCCTGCAGGAACGCGCTGCCCAACTCACCGCCGAGCGCGATGCATTCCGCACCTATCTCACCGACGCCACCGCCCATTTCGATAGTCGTTACGATCCGCAGAATCGCGCCATCGTCGACGTGCTGGCCGACTTGAACCGCGATCTGGAGGATGCCTGGCAGGATGTGGTCGATGTGCTCGGCATGCAGCCGCGCGATCGCTTGCTGGTGATTTGGCTGGATGCCGAGAGTTACCGATGGCAGGCACCGGAGTGGTCGGCCGCGCTGTTCGATGGGCGCGTGCGGGTCGTGATTGAGGATTACGACCGGCAGAAGGCTGAGATTCGCCGTACCTTGCGCCATGAGCTGACTCACGCGGTCTTGCACACCATCGGTACGCCGTTGCCGACCTGGTTGCACGAAGGCATGGCACAGGCGGCGGAAGGGCGCGACAGCCGTGCGGCAGCCAACCATTTCGCCGATGGCTCTCCGCAGCTGAGCCTGCAGGAGCTGGATGGCAACTGGACCACCTGGACCGATCGTGATCAAGTCACGGAAGCCTACGCTTATGCCTTGGCTTTCTGCGGTTGGTTGCGCGAGGAATACAGCGAGTCGGTGATGGCCAACCTCTTCCTGAACCTGGATGGACGCTCCTTCGCCGACGCTTGGCTATTGACCTTCGGTGTGGATCTTGCCAGCGCCGACCGTTTGTTCCGCGAGCAGCTAGAAAAACCATGACGTTTGCCTTGCTGGGCCGTCATCGGTGCAGCATGTCAAACACTCAGGTCAAGAACAGCAAACTGGCGGATTGGAGCAACCAAGAGCTGCTGAACGCCTTTCAGGTCGAGCCTCCATCCTGCTTCGAACCATGGCGGGTGGCCGGTATGGAACCGCTGGAGTTACAGCAACAGCTTGGCTGTGGATCGCAGGCCTCCTTCCAGGTAGCCGCGGCCTTCGAGTTGGGGCGTAGGGCGGCAAGCGCCAATCAGCAGCTTGGCGAACCGGTGCGCGGTGGGGAAGACGTCTACCACTATCTGGCACCACGCTTGGCTCATCTGCGTTGCGAGTGTTTCTATGTGCTGTATTTGGATACCAAAGGCCGGCTGGTCCATGAGCAGGAAGTCAGTCGCGGCACCTTGAGTTCCTCTTTGGTCCATCCGCGGGAAGTCTTCGCGCCGGCCTTATTGCGTCGCGCCGCGGCGATCGTGGTGGCTCACAACCACCCCTCGGGCGATCCGGATCCTTCTGCCGACGACCGCACCACAACCCGTCGCCTGCAACGTGCTGGGCGCTTGTTGGGCATTGAGCTACTCGACCATGTGGTGGTCGGAGCAGGGCGCTTCACCTCCTTCCTGGAGCAGGGGTGGCTATAGGTCTCTAGCCTATTGTCCCTGGCGCGCCAAAAAGTGGTGCTGGCAGATGCCCGCCGCCAGCGGCCCAGCCGCTTCGATGCGCAGGATGGTGGGCACCAACCCACAAAAGCTAAAGCCCAAGTCGCGCAACAGGCTCTCTTCAGTGGAGCTGAAGCCACCCTCCGGTCCAATCGCCAGTAGCACTGAGCTTGGCCGGTGGAGATCCAATTCCATGCTGAGAGGCCAAGTTCCCGGCACCAAGGCGATGGGGTGGGCGTCGGGGGCTAGGCTACGGATTTCCGCCAAGGGCACCGGCGTGGTGGAGATTTCGGGTGGCTCCGGACGTCGGCTTTGTTGGCAAACCTCCACTGCGATCTTGCTCCAGCGTTTTAGTTTGGCCGGGCTAAAGTCTCCGCGCCCGGCCACACTGCGATCGCAAGATATTGCAGACAAGTTGGTTACGCCAACTTCTGTGGAGCGCCGCACCAGTTCGTCGCTGCGCGCGCCCTTCGGCCAAGCGCTGGCCAAGGTCAGTTCCAGTAATGGCAGCTGCGGGCGTGGCTGACTGCCTAGTAACTCGACTTCCTTGGGGTTTCGGAATACAGCAAGCAGGGCATCACCACTTGGGGGGAGCAGAAGCAACTCATCACCAGGTTGGAAACGCAGTGCGCGCAGGTGGCGGCCGAGCTCGGCTCCTGGGTTCCAAGGGCCGACGTCGGAATTCGGGGTGGTGGCAAGGAAGAAAATTCGCATTGGCACGTAACAGGTTACTGTCGCCGG
>JASMKM010000111.1 GCA_030749235.1 Planctomycetota bacterium
CATCGTGGTCGATGGCAAGCGCATCCAGATCCTCGCTGAGCGCAACCCGGCCGACCTGCCATGGGGCGACCTAGGCGTGGATTTCGTGGTCGAGTCCACCGGCATCTTCCGCAAGCGCGAGCAGTGCCAGATGCACATCGACGCCGGTGCAAAGAAGGTGCTCTTGACCGTGCCACCTGCCGACGAGATCGACAACATGGTCGTGCTCGGCGTGAACGACGAGACCCTCACCGCCGACCAGAAGATCCTCTCCAACGCGAGCTGCACCACCAATTGCTTGGCCCCGATGGCCAAGGCGCTGCATCAAGCATTCGGCATCAAGCGCGGATTGATGAATACCATCCACGCCTACACCAACGACCAACGTATCCTCGACCTGCCACACGGCGACCTGCGTCGCGCACGTGGTGCCGCTTCCAACATTATCCCCACCTCGACTGGCGCAGCCCGTGCTGTCGGCAAAGTGTTGCCTGAGTTGAACGGCAAGCTCGACGGCATGTCGATGCGCGTACCGGTACCTGCCGGCTCGGTCGTCGACCTGGTCTGCGAAGTTGAAAAGGATGGCGTCACTGTCGACGAGATCAACGCAGTCATCAAGGCTGCTGCGGAAGGTCCGATGAAGGGCGTGCTCGAGTACACCGAGGACCCAATCGTCTCCAGCGACGTAATTCACAACTCGCACAGTTCCGTGTTCGACTCCGGCCAGACCATGGTCATGGACGGCAACATGATTAAAGTTGTGTCCTGGTACGACAATGAGTGGGGCTACTCGAACAGAGTCTGCGACTTGATCTTCAAAGCCCACAACAAGTAGGCACACTTGCCTGTGGAGTTGGAGAGCCTGCCGGCAAGGCCCTGCCCGGCTTGACTGAGGTCGTTTTGCGGCAAGCAGCGCTGTTAATCTATGCGCCATGGGCCTCGCCAAAATGACCTTGGACTCCATCGATTTCACCGGCAAGCGCGCCTTCGTACGTGTTGATTTCAATGTGCCGCTGAAGGATGGCGTGATCGGCGATGACACGCGAATCCGTGCGGCAGTCCCTACCATTCTGGCGGTTTTGGCTGGCGGCGGTTCGGTGATTGCAGCTTCGCATCTCGGTCGGCCGAAGGGCAAGGTGGTCGAGGAGCTGCATATGGACCCGGTCGCCGAACGCCTACAGGCTTTGCTCGGCAGCAACGTTGAGGTGAAGTGGGTGCACGATGTGCGCGGCGACTTGGCAAAGTCTGCCGCCGCGCAACTGGAGCCTGGACAGGTATTGGTGCTCGACAACCTGCGCTTCGAAGAAGGCGAGACGTCCAACTGCGCCACCATGGCCGCCGACCTAGCTTCGATGGCCGACATCTTCGTGCAGGATGCCTTCGGCACTTGCCATCGCGCACATGCCTCCACCGCAGGCTTGCCTTCGACTTTGAAACCTGCCGTCGCCGGCAAGCTCTTGCAGAGCGAGATCGAGGCCTTCGACATGGCTTTCGGCTCGCCCAAGCGCCCGGTGGTCGCCGTTGTCGGTGGCGCCAAGGTCTCCGACAAAATCGTCGTGCTGGAGAGCCTGCTCGACAAAGTCGACACAGTGCTGGTCGGCGGTGGCATGGCCTATACCTTCTTGGCGGCTGCCGGCGTCGCCATCGGCAATTCACTCTGTGAAGAAGATAAGTTTGATGTGGCACGTTCGATTGTCGAGAAGGCTGCAGCCAAAGGCGTGGAACTTTTGCTGCCCACCGATCACTTGGTGGCTGACAACTTTGCCGGCGATGCCGACACGCAAGTCGTCGAAGGTGCATTGCCCGACGGTTGGATGGGCTTGGACATCGGCCCCGCTACCACGCAGACCTATAGCGACAAGTTGCGCGAAGCCGCGACGGTCGTGTGGAATGGCCCTATGGGTGTCTTCGAGCTAGAGCCTTTCAGTCATGGCACTTCCGCCATCGCGCTGGTGCTTGCCGAGACCGACAACCTCAGTGTGGTCGGCGGCGGTGATTCGGTCGCCGCGATCAAGAAGAACCAGGTGGAATCGCGTATTACGCATATCTCCACCGGCGGCGGCGCCTTCCTCGAGATGCTCGAAGGCAAGCAGTTACCTGGCATTGCCGCATTGGACGGCAAGTAGGCCTGGTCCAAAGGAGCTCCGCTGCCTTCCTTGGGACTCACCCATCGATGTGCAGGATCTTCTCGGCATTAAGAACTTCTACTTGCAATGCCCCCAAAGCTCACGCTTCATTGACTTGGGGCGATAATGCGCTCTCTAGATCCGTTCCGCCAACACCAAGCGGTGTCCGGACCCTACCACGAACAGCATCGGGTCCTCGACGATTTTGAATCCAGCGCTCTTGGCGATTTCGCGCACTTGGGCACGGCTCAAGGTGTTCTTCGGCTGCTTCTTACTCAGGCCGATTGCGGTTCGCGCACGACGGATGATGTTCTTTAGGCTGGCGCGATCGAAGTAGGTGAAAATAACCCAACGCTCAGAAACGCGGAGTAGCTCCTCGATGTGTTCGCGACGCACCACCGGATCGGGTAGGTGATGGCTCAAGCGCATCGAGAACACCAACTCCACCGCTTTATCCTGCAACGGGATGCGATGCCCGAAGCAGCGCATCCGACCAAGCAGCGGTGTCTCCGGAAAGACCTCAGTGACCTTGGCCACCATGCTGCCGCTGTAGTCGGCCTCCAAGACTTCTGCACCTTGGCTGCGTAAGTAAGGCATATAACGCCCCCACCCACATGGCAGGTCCAACGCCGTGGTGACCTTGCCAATGCGCTCGAAGTAACCATCGAGCAACTTGTGCTCGCGGCGGTCGCTCAGTTTGCGATGAAACTTGGTGTATTCATCGAAGTACTCCTCCGCACCTTCTGCGGCATGGTATTGGGCGAGACGTTCAGGAAGAGTCATGGCGTTCTATGGGCGGTGGCCGCTCCAGATGGCTCCCAGATAATAGGCAATACGACGAAGCTTCTGCCCCCATCGCGTGCGCTTTCCAGGGCGGAAATCCTCCAGGCCAGTGGAAGAAGCGTTGTCGCCGGCGTAGCCAACAACAATCCGTTCGATTTGATTTGGTGAGAAGACCGAATGGGCTCCGGCCAGGTCCTCAAGGTCGAGGCGGCGGATGCGGGCCGGCACACCGCGCACCCACAGGCAGGAGTACGGCGCATCGAGCAGGGTCACGCGGCAGTAAGGCGCTTCGCCGACCATGAAGTTCTTGGCTTGCATGCGGAAGTGACCGAAGCCGGCATCGTGCAGCTTGCATGCGATGCGGCCAACCTCTTCGCACAGGCTTTCTGCGCGGTCCGGGTAGGCCTTCAAGGCTTGCGGCAACGGCATCACCTCTCCCAGGGAGGCAGTTGCCACCACCGAGAACTCGAGCTTGGGGCCACGTCGAGATTCGGCGAACCACATCGGGCGGCCGACTGGCAAGCCGGCAATGTCCATGGCCAACAGCGCCTTCCATTCGCGCAATGCCCTGGAGCGAGCAGCGGCACCGACGGCCTTGCGTCGTGGAGGCAAGCGGTATTCCTTGAGGAACAGTTCCGAGCCGTCGGGGGCGGCGCCTAGCCAGATGCGCGTCTCCACCTCTTCCTTCAGGGGCACCGTCAACTTGCGCGACTCCCGATAGGACTCGGCACAGTATTCGGGGGTAGCCCAATCGATCTGCGGATGCGACTCGCAGCGGGTGAATGTGACCATCGCCGCACACAATACCGATGCGCAGCGGCAAAGCCCAATCTGCCTTGGGCGAGCGGCCTGGCAGAGCAAATGCGACAGGCCAGACTTATTCTTCGCGCAGGGCTTCGTTGGAGTCTTCGGCCAACTCTTCCGCCTTCTGGCTAATCTCTTGGACACCACGACGGATGGTCTTGTTGGTCTTCTCCTCGCCCGCGATGAAATAGGAGGCCAACAGGGCGATGGCCAGCAGCAGCAGGAAGAACAAGAATAGGCGCAAAGCCACGCGCAACAAAACCACCGCAATCACCACCACCAGAACGCCCAAAAGCACCGCCAGCACTGGGTTGGTGTCGAAATAGGCCAGGTAGTCGTTCAACAGTGGGGGCAGCTTGGCATCCATAGGTGCAGATTACCGACCGACTGCCAAACAAGGAAGGCAAGATGGCCGAGGTCGGAAGTTTTGCCCCAAACAGATACAATGGCAGCATGAGCCTCCCCATCCGCGTCGCCCCTTCGCTCCTCGCCTGTGATTTCACCCGCCTTGGTGCTGAGATGGCTCGTGCTGAGACCGCTGGGGCCGATTGGCATCATGTCGACGTAATGGATGGTCATTTCGTACCGAACCTTTCGATTGGCCTGCCGGTGGTCGAGTCGATCAAAAAGGTCAGCAAGCTGCCACTGGATGTGCACCTGATGATCGAGCAACCTGGTGAGTGGGCTGAGCGTTACGCCGCTGCGGGGGCCGACATCCTGACTTTCCACTACGAGGCCTGCACCGCCAATTTCACAGCCACCTTGGCGGCCTTTCAGGCCACCGGATGCCGAGTTGGAGTCTCGATCAACGGCGGCACCGAACCCGAGCCGCTACGCCCCTATCTGGATCAGATCGATATGGTGCTGGTGATGTCAGTCTATGCCGGGTTCGGCGGCCAGAAGTTCATTCCTGAGTGCCTCGGACGCATCGAAAAACTGCGCTCATGGGGATTCAAGGGCGATATTCAAGTGGATGGCGGGATCACCGACCAGACCGTGGGCCGCTGCACCAAGGCCGGTGCCAATGTCTTTGTGGCGGGCACTTACCTGTATCGCGCCGACTCCTTGGCCGAAGCGATGCACCGTCTTCGCGCCGCTGGCGAAGCTGGCAGGGTTGCCGAGAATGACGCGAACGCCTCGTAAGGGGTAGAATATGCCCCATGGCTTTCCGTTTGCGTAAGAAAAAGGACATGCCGGGTGGGCTCTGGAGCAAGTGCCCGTCCTGCAACAAGATGATCTACTCCAAGGATCTGGAGCAGAACATGTCGGTCTGTCCTGAGTGTGGTTTTCACAACACCATCTCTGCCCGCAAGCGCATCGAGATTACTGCAGACCCCGGCACTTTCGTCGAGCACTTCTCGGACCTGAAGCCGAAGGATCGCCTCGAGTTCGTCGACAACATTCCCTACTCTGACAAGATCGCCAAGGCCCAAGAGAAGACCGGCAACGCCGACGCTCTGTTGGCTGGTCAATGCTGCATCGGTGGACAACCCGCCGTGATCGCGGTATTGGACTTCACCTTCATGGGTGGCTCGATGGGCGAGGTCGTCGGCGAGAAAATCACCCGCGCCGTCGAACTGGCCGCCGAGAAGAGAGTCCCCGTACTGATCTTCTCCGCATCCGGAGGTGCGCGTATGCACGAAGGCGCCATTTCCTTGATGCAGATGGCAAAGACCTGCGGTGCCCTAAAAAAGTTCTCGCTCAACGGCGGCTTCTCGATCTCGGCCATGACCAATCCAACCACTGGCGGGGTCACTGCCAGCTTCGCCAGTATCTGTGATATCACTGTCGCTGAGCCCGATGCTCTAATCGGCTTCGCAGGCCCCCGCGTGATCCAGAACACTATCCGTCAGGAACTTCCCGACGGCTTCCAAAGATCCGAGTTCCTCCTCGATAAGGGCCAGGTCGACATGATTATCACCCGTGACAACATGCGTGAGAAACTTGGCCAGTTGCTGGGATATGCCGCCAAACAGGCGGTATCCAGCTAAATTGCCACACGATTGTCCTTCACCCCTACGGTGAAGTGGCCGATAAACCGTTTGGTTCAGATGAGTAGGAATCAAAAAGGTTTACGGCCCCCAATGACAGAGGGCCTCGAAAGAGAAGCGAACGCTGGCAGCCCTAACACAGCCTTGCAGGGCAAGCGCGCATTGATTCTGGTCGAGGATTCCGATGTCTTCACTCTGCTCCACGAGCACCTGCATTCGCTCGGTGTGGATTACCAAGAGGCTCAGTGCCCGGCTGGTGCTTCCGCCTTGTTGCGTCGCGAGGAATCCCAGGACACGCCGGCCGATTTTCTCTTCGCCGACGAAAAGCTAGGCGGCCTGTGTGGCATGAGCCTTTGCTCCGCCCTACTGCTGCCGCTGCGCAAGCGTCCCAGCGTCTTGCTGGCCACCAATAGCTCGCCGGAAAAGTCCTGCCTAAACGTGGAGGAGCCGCCGGTCGACGCGATGTTCCATTACCACACTTCGACCTCGGACCTAGGCGTAATCATGCGCCGCTTGCTGTAGTTGCTGTCCGGTAGCTATTTCAGGCTCATCAAATACTCAAAAAGATCGACCACTTCCTGATCGGATAGTGCCTCGAGCAGGCCTTCGGGCATCAGCGAGCGATCGTCGAAGCGCAAGTTCTGGATTTCCTTGCGCGCAACTTGTAGGTCCTCACGCCCTAATCTTCGCAGCGTAATCGCGCGATCGTTCTCAGCGGCAAGATACCCCTGCAGCAGTTGGCCATCCTGCAACTTGATGTGCAAAGTGCGATAGCCTGATTCGACCCCGGCATTCGGTGTGATGATAGATCGGAGCAGACCTTCGGTCCCCTTGCTGGCCACGCTGTCCAAGGTCGGCCCGATGCTGCCGTCTTGAAGATTGCCATGATGACAAACCGCGCAGTTGATCTCGTAGAGCGTGCGACCCCTGTCGAGGTTTCCGGCGGCCTCCATCAGCGAACGATAGCGCGCGAAACTCGCAGCTTCGGCAGCGGCCTCCTCGGCGGTCACCACTGGCGGGCGATCAAGGATGCCTGACACCTTCGCTGCGCCGGACATCTTCAGTGCATCGCCTGGCATCAGCGCCTGTAACTCGGCAGGCTTGGACTTTCTGTCCAACATCAAGCGATAGTTGGAGCCGATCTGCTGTGCATTACGCGCATGATCCCAAAGGCGGAACTCGGTGATGGTGGCGGCGGTGCCGGCGGAAGGGTTGGTGCGGGCGATATCCAAATCGTCGAAGCCCGCCGGCAAGGTCGATGTGGTGCTGCCGTCGAGTTCGCCATTGATGTAGAGGTGCAAGCGGTTGTCTGCATCCCGCACCAACGCGAAATGAGTCCAGATGCCAGCTTTCACCGGTTTGGTGGCGATAATCAGATCCCCTTGCTCGGAGAACCAAAGACGTAGCCGTGCATCGTGAAAGTTCAGGTCGAAACGGCCAACCGAAGCAAGCAGACCGTCGGCGTTGCTAATTC
>JASMKM010000112.1 GCA_030749235.1 Planctomycetota bacterium
ATCCACTTCCTGTTGGGCTGGCTTGTCAAGATCTTCGCGCGCGCGCTCCAGGTGAGGCACTCCTAACTGGACCCGACCATCGAGGAAATAGGATAAGCCGATGCCACGTTCCGCTTGAGCCATCTCGCGCGCGGCGAGACGTCCCCCCTTGGCTTCGTAAAAGGCAATTCGGGCTTCACGAGCATTGCCTAGCTCCAGGGATAGTTCGCCCATTGCTAGGCGCGCCTCGCTGCGGTCCTCGCTGGACAGTCGAGGCAACTGGTTCTGCCACCAAGCCAAGCGTTCCACGGCTGTCATGTCGCCGGGTGGCGACATGACAGGGGGGGCCAAGCCCATAGCCTTAGGTTTCGGCGGGGTGGTGGCGCAAGCCCCAAGCAATGGCAGGAGGAGGGCTAAGGCGACGGCGGGACGGGAAAGCATGCCAGAGACTATCCGCCAACCCACCTCGATTTCTAGGGGGGCTCGTCTAGGATATGCGTATGACATCAGCATTTTGGGTTCTCGAGGGCATGGACGGCTGCGGCAAGACCACCCAGGCCGAAAAATTGAAAGCCGCCCTGAAGGCTGATGGCCGTGATCCGCTGCATCTGCGCGAGCCAGGCAGCACCGGCCTCGGAGAGGGCCTACGTGCGATGCTGCTCGATACTAAACGCGAAGACTGGGATCCGCGCTCCGAAGCCCTCCTTTTCTTCGCAGCGCGTAACCAGCTGCTGCGCGAGCTGGTGGCGCCTGCCCTGGCCGCCAGCCGCGATGTGGTCTGCGAACGCTTCACGCCATCCACGCTGGCCTACCAAGGCCAAACTCCCGAACTCCGCCAATGGGTCCTGGACCTCCATCGCCTGGTGGTCGCCGAGCAACGCCCCGACTGCGTCTTCATCCTCGACTTGGATGCAGAAGAGAGCTTTGCCCGTGTCGGCGGCGATACTGGCCATGACAGTTTCGAATCGCGCGGTGTGAGCTTCCAGCAGAAGGTTCGTGAAGGCTATCTGGCCTACGCAGAAGCCTTCCCGAAGACCAGCAAAGTCATCTCTGTGGCGCAACGAGGCATCGACGAGATTGCAGCAGAGATTCTCGCCGCCACCAAGGAATATCGCTCATGAGGGAACGCTTCGCCCAGGAATTGGCCAGTGGTCATATGGCGGATGCCTATTTGCTCGTCGGCGCTGCCCGCGCGCACCTGCGCGACAACGCCTTGGCCTGTGCAGCGGAGTTGCTCGACGCCCACCATGATGTGCTACAGCATGCCGACTTCACCCTTTTCGATCCTGAAGAGATGGGCTTGAAGAGCGGACTCAAGGTGGAGCACATCGCCTATCGCAAGGAGGGCGTGCCTTGCCTCGAGAGCAGCCTCAGGTACCGACCCTCCAGCGGCCAATACCGCGCTGTGGTGCTGCTTGATGCTGACCGTATGACCGAAGATGCCCATGGCGCCCTCCTGAAAACCACCGAGGAACCACCCGACGACACTGTCTTGTTCTTCACCGCCACCGAGCTGTTCGCCCTAAGCCCTGCGCTGCGCTCACGCTGCCGAATCTGGCGAGTGCCGCGGCAACCTGCAGCGCACCTAGAACGTCAAGCTGCCGCCGCTGGCATCGAAACCGACGCCTGGCACCGCCTATTGGGTGCCTGTGGCTCCGGTGAGGCCGCGCTCGAGCTTCGTCCTGACGACCGCCAATTCCTGCTCGATAGCTGGGTCAGGGTCGAACCATGGCTTGGCGGCCAGGCAGGCCTGGAAGGCTGGTGCCACCTGCCCGAAGCCAGCAATCTGGCTGAACAGCGGCGCCTGGGCTTGTTGCTGTTGACGGCCATTCGGGCCTGGATACTAGCCCCTGGGCTTGAGGCCAATGACGAGCTTCTTTTGTTCCAAAGTCGCTGGTGTCGTCGAATTGACGAGGCCCTTGCTCGCCTCAGCGGGCAAGTGACTCCTGCGTTGGTTTTTCAGGATTTAGCCCAGATTCCTTGACCTCCCCAATTGCAGTCCCCAGGGGACTTTCCGCTTTTGCAACCTCCTATCCTGGGGAAACATTTAAAATCGCCTGAAAGAGGTCGGCAAACTTTCCGCCACTGGTCCGATGAGTAGCGGGGGAACATAGTTGATGGACGATCGTAAGCTGCAACCACTCATCCGGGAGATCCGTGTAAAGCACCAGCGGTGCTATGCCGAAGCGGCCTATTTTTTCGTCCTGGAGGCCCTCGACTACACCATTTTCCTGGATTCGAGGGACCGCGGCTCGGCACCTACGCGTGAGGGGAATACCGTCCGCCATATCTCCCCGCAAGAGTTGCTCAGCGGGCTGCGGCGTTATGCCCAAGAGGAATTCGGCCCGCTGGCGCCTTATGCCTTCCAATCCTGGGGCGTCACCTGCACCGAGGACTTCGGCACCCTAGTCTTCCAGATGGTCGAGGCCGGCCTTCTCAATAAAACCGAGAACGACCGCCCCAAAGACTTCGCCAATGGCTTCGACTTCTCCGAAGCCTTCTCCTCTGCTGACCCGTTGAGCGGCTCATGAACCGCATCGCGGCAATCCGTTTCGGTGTTGTCGTTGTCGGCTGTTGGCTTCTCTGGGTGCTGCGGCCTGTCACCGCTCCACTGCTTGGTGCTTACCTGTTGATGCTTGTATTAGCACCTTTGCATCGACGTTGGCGTATCCGCCTCGGCTCCTCGGTTGCCGCCGTTGCATGCGTTGGTCTGTTGTTGTTGTTGCCGCCGCTCTTGGCTTTGCCAGCCATATTCGATTTCCAGAACCTGCTCAGTCACGTGCCGATCGACGACGTCAGTGGTGGCCTGACCCAACAACTTTATGAAAAGTTGCTTGAGATCCATGAAGGCTTACCAGCTTGGGTCAAGGAGGACCTGACAACCGAGGAAATCGACCCCAAGAAGGCCATCCTTTCCGCGCAGAGTCACCTTGCCGCCGTTGGCGGTGCGATGATGAATTTCTTCGGTGGCATGTTCGGAATTATCAGCGGCCTGATGCTGCTGCCGATCTTCCTCTATTTCTTGTTGGAAGGTGGCCCATGGCTGGCACGGATACGCGCTGAGTTACCCTCTAGCTGGCAGCCATCCTTCGATCGCATCCTGCCGAAGATCGAAGATATTATGAGCCTGTACCTGGTCTCACGGACCAAGGTTGCCACCTATAAGGGCGTCATCACCTTTATCCTGCTGTTGGTGTTGGACTTCCCCGGTTCCTATGCGCTTGGCTTGTCGCTCGGCACCTTATCCTTGCTGCCTGTCCTGGGCCCGTTGCTCGGCTTCTTCCTGTTGGCCTTAGTCGGGTTTGCCGATGGTGGCCTGACCGGTGGCGGATTCGCCGGCCTGCTAACGGCAACCGTCATCTATGCCTCGTTGGAAGTCCTCGAAGGCTACGTGCTGATTCCACGCATGGTTGGCCGCGGCTTAGGCTTGTCCGATTTCGCGGTGATTGTGACGGTCTTGGCAGGGGGTGCTTTGATGGGCATTTTCGGCTTGGTCATCGCTGTGCCGATGGTAGCCATCGGTCGCGTGCTCTATGCCGAGTTCGTACGCCCTTGGATGAAGGCCGAGCATGGTCCGCCAGAAGCCACGGCAACCCCCGCCATCACCGCGGAAACAAGCGACCGTGAAAAAGCTTGAGTCTCAAGGTCTGTGCGGCTTCCGTTTCGAGAGCTTCGACAGCCATCACGACTTACGCCATGTCTTTGCCGCGCGCAACCCTCAGGACCAAGGGAACTTGGCTTATAGTGGGGGACGCGATCGCAAGGCCGCTTTTGCCGTACGCAGCACCTGGTCGCGCCTATTGAATACAGAGGCCGAGTCCTGGGTGGTGGGTGGCCAAACCCACGGCACCCATGTCGCAGTGGTCACGGAACAAGATCGTGGCCGTGGTGCCATATCTCCGACTGAAGTGATTGCCGACACCGACGGCTTGTTCACCACTTGCCAAAGGCTGCCACTCTACGTTGCGGTGGCTGATTGCTCGGCAGTGTTACTGCATGCTCCAGGTGCGCTCGCAGTCGTCCACGGGGGGTGGCGCGGTCTTGCCGAAGGTATCTTGGCTGTAGCCATCCAACACTTTCGTGACCACGCCATTGCCTTGTCCGAGCTACGCGCTGGGATTGCACCCTGCATACAGGCAGCATCCTATGAAGTCGGTCCGGAAGTCGCTGCATCTTGTCCCGGTATAGCCAAATACCGTGGACGCGAGGATCGTTGGCAGGTTGACATTGCCAGGTGGGCTGCGGCAGAACTGCTCGCCGCCGGCCTACACGAAGAACAAATCGAGCTCAGCGGCCTTGACACTGGCAGCGATGAGGATTTCTTTAGCCACCGGCGCCAGGGACTAGGTGCCGGGCGCAATGGTTTGATCGCGATGCTGGACTGAGCTTGGCAGGACGGTGCCAAGGCTAACGCTGCTACCAGCGCCTAACCTTGCGCAATCAGTTCGGCGTATTCAGGCACGTTGTCATAAGTCAACGAAGCTTGCTCCATGACCGAACGGATGGCTTCCTGCAGCTGTGGGTCTTCGACGTAATCGCCCTGGAAACCATTACCAGGGAAGACCTTGCCACGTGCGTCGGAGACCACTGCGCGCAAGGTGCGACGCACCCAACGACGGACTTCTTGAGGTTCCAGGTCGGTGCCCAAGGAATTAAAGAAGTCGTCCCAACCGGGGTAACGCTTGAAGTCGCGCAGATCGTTGACTGCCAACTCCAGGGCGAGTTCCTTGTCCTCGGTGAAGATGCGCTCTGCATAGGGCCGCAGCGGATCTTCGGCGAGGATGCGGTTCAACTCGCGCACCACCGCGAAGCTCATTTCCGGGAACTCGACCTCGCGGTCCGGTGCCACGCCACCAGGATCGGTGATGCGCCCTTCGCGATCGCGTCGAGTATGGATGGTGGAGCCGTCGGGCAAGTAGTAATAAGCGATGGTCAGCTTGACGCGTGAGCCATAGTCATACTTATTGTTGCCGTTGGCGTCCTCGAAATCTTCCCACTCATCGTGGATGTAGTTGCGAGGTCCGGCCGAGGAACTGTCTTCGAACTTTTCGTCTTGCTCTACCGTCATCGGGAAAACGTTCTGCACTGAACCCTTGCCATAGGTGCGGGCACCGACGGTGACCGCACGGCCATGGATACTCAAGGCTCCGGCGACGATCTCCGAAGCGGAAGCAGAATACTCATTAATCAGGATCGCTAAGGGCACATCTTCAGAGACCAACGGCCCGACGCGAGTCTCATAGCTTTCATCGCTGCCACTTCGAGACTTGGTGGTCACAACCACCTTGCCTTTGGGCAAGAAGACGTCGCAGATCTGCACAGCCTCGAGCAAATAACCGCCTGGGTTATTGCGCACGTCTAGCACCACGCCGTTCAGCGGGCCTTGGTCCTGGGCATCGTTGATGGCGCGGACAATCATCAAGGCCACGTCTTCGGAGAAGTCAAGCAGCTCCAAGTAGAGGATGCCACCTGGCAGGATTTCGCTCTGCAAGGTGGGCAACTTGATACGAGCTCGCTCGATGGCGTAGTCCTTCGATTCGCCCCAACCTGGACGGTAAACCTCAAGGACGACGTCGGTTCCCGGTTCACCCTTGAGGCGCTTAATGATTTCATCATTGGGTTGATCGGCAGTAGACCAGCCGTCCACCGAAAGAATCTTGTCGCCGGACAACAAGCCTGCCGCATAGGCAGGACCGCTGTAAATCGGACGCAGGATGGTGAACACGTTATCGACGGTGTTCACGTAGGCGCCGATGCCGCCATAAGCCTGAGTCATGTCAAAGACGAACTGGCCATATTCCTCAGAGCTGAAGTATGTGGAGTGAGGGTCCAAACGACGCAACATGCCATCGGCAGCAGCAGCGAGAAGTTCCTCTTCGGTGAACTTGTCGCCTTCCATGTGCTGCGTTTTGACGCGCAAGAGCAGTTCCTCGATTACCGCTAGGGCGTCATCGTCGGCGGCTTGGCGTTCGGCCGTCCCGCTTTTTAAGGCCTGCAAGGCGGCAATCTTGCTACGGAAACGCTGCTGTTGATCCACTTGTTGCAGAAGAGCTTCGGCCAATACCGCATCCGAGCCGATGCCGTCGGCGATCTTCTGTAGAGTCTCGACTTCATCAGCGCCCAGCGGACTACCGGAACGACCCAGGGCCAACACCGCAGAAGTACGCAGCGACAAGTCCTCGCTCATCAAAACGCTGCGCAGGTTGCGCAAGGCTGCGCGGCGGTGGGCGCCGGTGCTGCTCTTAAACAAGGTGTACTGTCCTTCCACCCACAGGGACGGGAAATCCTCGGCCACTTGATTGGAAAGCCAAACGCCCAAAGCGGAATTGGCGGCTTCCTGACCGTAGAAGGCGGGCAGGCGCAAGGTCTGCAAGGCAGCGAAGCTCAAGTCCAGGTCTTCAGGATTCAACAACTCGACCAAGCGCTCGACACCCGCTGGATTGTCGGCCCAAGCCTGCAAGCGGCTGATTAGCAACAGTTGCTTGCCTTCAGCGCTGGCGGTGCGGGCGCTCAGGGTATCGAGAACCTCTGCAGAAAGCCCCAGGGCGTTGGCATCGGCCAGCTGCAAGACTGCGGCGGGACTCGCGGAAGAGGCCTCGACGAGCAGTTCCTCGAGGCTAGAGGCAGGCTCCTGGGGAGCTGCAAGAAGAGTGAGTAAAGCAAGGACTTTCATGCGAGTAGGGTTGCGCCTAGGTTATCTTATAGTCGTCGAGCCAAGCGACATTACGCTGGTTTGTTGAGAACATGAGTGATTCTGCATCTTTAAGCCACCTCGCCGACGACGGCAGTCCACGGATGGTCGACGTCGGTGGTAAGCAGCCTACGGCCCGGATGGCCCAAGCCGAGGCTATCGTTCGGTATCCCATCGACACATTCAACCGCGTTCTGGCTGGAGATCTGCCAAAGGGTGGCATCATCGAGCCAGCACGTATCGCCGGAATCATGGCCGCGAAACGCACCTCGGAGCTGATTCCGATGTGCCATGGCCTGCAGGTAGAGCAAGTGGAGGTTTCGATCACGCCCTTGAAGGGCGAAGAACCGGCCTTCCAGGTGCTTTGCAGCGCCTCCCTGACGGGGAAGACTGGTGTGGAAATGGAGGCCATGACTGGCGCGACAGTTGCCGCTCTCACCCTCTACGACATGACGAAAGGGCTTGACAAGGGCATTGTTATCGAAAAAGTCCGTTTGCTGAAGAAATCTGGCGGAAAATCAAGCGAGTGGCAGGCACAATAGGGGGTCTCGTACCGGCCACCCCCCCGGTACCACCCTTTGTAGGAACCACCGTGGACCTGAAAATCGTTGAAGACCTGCTGGCCCTGATGCAAGAAGGGGGGCTCACTGAGCTCCACTATGTGCAGGGCGAAACTGAGATCCGCCTTTCCCGTCAACAGGACAATCCTGCGCCAGTCGTCTACACGGCCCCTGCGCAAGGTGCGCCGATGGCAGCGGCCCCAGCTCCCGCAGCTGCACCCGCTCCAGCTCCGGCAGCTCCGGAAACTCCTGCCGAAGACGAGAGCGCCGAGTACTTCCGCTCGCCGATGGTTGGCACCTTCTATCGCAAGCCTAGTCCTGACGCTGACGCCTATGTCAACGCCGGCGACTCAGTCGATGGTGAGAGCGTTGTGTGCCTCATCGAGGCGATGAAGGTGTTCAACGAGATCAAGGCAGAGTTCTCCGGTACCATTCTTGAATCGCTAGTCAAAGATGGCGAAGCTGTCGAGTACGACCAGCCACTGTTCAAGATCCGCACTTCTTAGGACAGCCTGATGTTCAAACGCATCCTGGTTGCCAACCGCGGCGAGATCGCGTTGCGCATCATCCGCGCCGCGCATGATCTAGGAATCGAGGCGGTCGCCGTTTACAGCGAAGCTGATCGTGACGCCCCTTATCTGGACATCGCCGACGAAGCCATCTGCATCGGACCTGCAGTCAGCGCACAGTCCTACCTCAATATCCCGGCCATCATTGCCGCCGCCGAAATCGCCGATGTGGAAGCGATTCATCCCGGCTACGGGTTCCTGGCCGAGAACGCCCACTTCGCCGAAGTCTGCCAATCTTGTGGCATCAAGTTCATCGGCCCTTCACCGGAAGTGATCGACAGCTGTGGCGACAAGTCAAAGGCCAAGACCACGGCAGCCAACGCCGGTGTGCCAGTGGTGCCTGGCTCCGATGGCGCAGTCGAAAACGTCGACGATGCGGCCAAGATTGCCGAGGAAATCGGTTTTCCGGTCATCATCAAGGCCGCTGCTGGAGGTGGAGGTCGTGGCATGCGCATGGCTAAGGATGCCAGCGTCTTCCACAACTGCTTCCTGCAGGCCCAACAGGAGGCAGCGGCAGCATTCAATGATTCCAAGGTGTACATCGAGAAGTTCATCGTTAATCCACGTCACGTCGAGGTGCAGATTCTCGCCGGTGCCGATGGCGAGGTGGTGCACTTGGGCGAACGGGATTGCTCCATCCAGCGCCGGCATCAGAAATTGATTGAAGAGTCGCCATCACCGGCCACCACCCCGGAAATCTCCAAGCGCATGGGCGAGGCCGCGGTAGCCTTCGCCAAGGCTGCGGGGTACGTCAATGCCGGTACCGTCGAGTTCCTGCTCGACCATAATGGTGATTTCTACTTCATCGAATTAAACGCGCGGATCCAGGTGGAGCACTGCGTATCGGAAGTCGTCAGCGGTGTCGATCTAGTGAAGTGGCAAATCCAGGTGGCGGCCGGGGAGAACCTCGACTTCACCCAAGACGACGTCAAGGTGCAAGGCCATGCAATTGAATACCGCATCAACGCTGAGAACCCGGCGCGCAACTTCGCACCGGCTCCAGGTCGGATCGAACGGCTGTTCTTCCCCGGTGGACCTGGTATCCGCATTGATTCCCATGCCGCAGCCGGTTACACCATCCCGCGGCACTACGACTCGATGATTGCCAAGCTCATCGTCTTCGGCGAGACTCGCGAGGAAGCCCTGGCGATCTCGCGCCGCGCACTCAACGAGGTACGGGTCGAAGGCCCAGGCCTGGCGACCACCGTGCCTCTCCATCTCCAGCTACTCGATCAGCCTGAATTCCAGAAGGGCGAAATTGATACAGGTTACCTAGAACGCTACTTGGATTCCTAACATGCCCAGAGCACTCGTCACTGGTGGCGCCGGATTCCTCGGCTCCCACTTAACCGATAAGTTGCTGGCCAACGGTTACGAGGTCGTCGTCATGGACAACTACGTCACCGGCGACCCGCGTAACTTGGCACACCTGAAGGACCACCCTTCTTTCGAGTTCATCGAACACGACATCACCGAACCCTTCACTCTCGACGGTTCGCTTGATCGTATCTTCAACATGGCGTCGCCGGCCTCGCCAATCGACTATCAGCAGATCCCAATTGAGACGCTCGAGGTGGGGAGCTATGGGGTGCAGAACTGTCTCGACTTAGCCAAGGAGAAGGGGGCGCGCTTCCTGCAAGCTTCAACCTCCGAGTGTTATGGCGATCCGGAAATCCACCCCCAGGTTGAAACCTATTGGGGCAACGTGAACCCGATTGGCCCACGTTCCTGCTACGACGAGGCTAAGCGATTCGCCGAGGCCATGGTCATGGCTTACCATCGTGCCCATGGCGTAGAGACGCGGATGGTGCGTATCTTCAACACCTATGGTCCACGAATGCGATTGCATGATGGGCGCGTGGTGCCTGCCTTGATGGGGTCGGCCTTACGTGGTGAAGCCCTGACCATCTTCGGCGACGGCTCGCAGACGCGCAGCTTCTGTTACGTGGACGACCTGCTCGAAGGCATCTGCCGCCTAATGGAGAGCGACGAGCACCTGCCGACCAACATTGGCAACCCGGTGGAGATGAGCATTCTCGATTTCGCCAAGACCGTCAACGAGGTCGTAGGTTCCAGCCAGCCGATCCAATTCGATCCCTTGCCGGAGAACGACCCGAAAATCCGCAAGCCCGACATCACCAAGGCTAAGACCCTCTTGGACTGGGAGCCGACCATCGACCTAAGGACCGGCCTGATGAAGTCGCTCGATTATTTCCGTGCCCGGGTGACTGAGGAGACCGAAGCCTAATGTGTGGGATTGTCGCAGCCGTGTCGGCTGGACACGATGTCCGCACCGATGTCCTCACCGGCCTAAAGACCCTCGAATACCGTGGCTACGATTCTGCTGGCATGGCGGTGTGGACCGAGGAGGGTCTGCGGGTGCGTCGCAAGATGGGCAAGATTGCCAATCTCGAGGAGGAACTCCTGCGCAACCAGTTACCGCAGTCGAAGCAGGCCATTGCCCATACCCGTTGGGCCACCCACGGCGTGCCTGCCGACCGCAACGCCCACCCGCACCGTGACGATCGCTCTGAAATCGTGGTGGTGCACAACGGTATCATTGAGAACTACCTGGAATTGCGTTCGCTATTGAGCGAAGTCGGCCACGAGTTCCACACCGACACCGATACCGAGGTGCTCGCCAACCTGATTGCGCATTACAAGCGTGATGGTGGTTGCCTGCACGCTGCCGTACGTCGCGCCTTGGATAAGGTCGACGGCGCTTATGGGCTGGTGGTGATGGCAGCGGCGAACCCCAATGAAATCGTTGTCGCGCGCATGGATTCACCTTTGGTGGTGGGTATTGGCAAGGATGGTCGTTACGCCGCCAGCGACATGCCTGCGCTGCTGCATTTGACACGCGATTTCCTAATCCTTGAGAACGGCGAAACCGCCGTATTGGGACCCAACGCGCACCAGCTCTTCGATGCCGAGGGTGCCTTGATCGAGCGCCAACCGATTCGTTGCGATTGGACCCCGGAGCAGGCCGAGCGCGGTGGTTATTCGCACTTCATGCTCAAGGAAATCCATGAGCAGCCCGATGTCCTGGCCCGTACCGCCTTCGACCGTTGCCACGACACCAATGGCGATGTTGTCTTCGAGGACGATTTTGGGCTCAGCGACGAGGACCTGTGCAGTTTTGAGCGTTTACGCTTCATGGCCATGGGCACTTCTTTACATGCTGCACAATTAGGGCAAAAGATGCTCGGTGAGTTGGCGCGCCTGCCAGGTGAAACACTGAACGCGTCCGAGTTCTTGTACAGCCCCGAACTGGAAGAGGGCCACGCGCTGACGGTAGTGGTGTCGCAATCCGGAGAGACCGCCGACAGCCTACGCGCTATGCGTGAGGTGCAACGTCGCGGTGGTCGCGTGTTAGGTATATGCAACGTGCAGGGCAGCACTTTGGCGCGCGAGGCCGACCACTTGATCCTGACTCATTGCGGTCCAGAGGTGGGCGTTGCGTCGACCAAAGCCTTCTTCGGCCAGGTCACTGCACTTTATCTGCTAGCAATCCGTCTGGGGCGCGCCCGCAAGGTGTTGGATGCCTCTCAAGGCTCCGCTTTGTTGCATGATCTACGTGCCCTACGTCACGAACTCGATGCCCTCTATCAAGAGGAATCCATGAAGGCCATCAAGGATGCCGCCGAGTTCCTGGCCAGCGTACCTTCCTGCCTTTTCCTGGGCCGCGCCATGCAGCATCCGGTTGCCATGGAAGGTGCCTTAAAACTCAAGGAAATCTCCTACATCCACGCAGAAGGTTACCCGGCAGGGGAGATGAAGCATGGACCGATTGCCTTGATTGACGAGAATTTCCCGGTGATTGCATTGGCAACGCCCGGCATCACCCATGAGAAGATGCTTTCCACCCTGCAGGAAGTGCGTGCCCGAAACGGCAAGGTGATCGCCGTCGCCGCCTTCGGCGATGAACGTGCCGCCGCCTCAGCGGACTACATTTTGCCGGTGCCGGAGGTTCCAGAACTGCTGGCACCATTGGTCACCATCGTACCGCTGCAGTTGCTCTCCTATGAAGTCGCGCTGGCACTGGGCAAAGACATCGATCAACCGCGTAATCTGGCCAAGTCCGTCACAGTGGAATGAACAAGACCAAGCTTGGCCAAGACTTCGACTGCGTGTTGGTGACCGGTGCTGCCGGCTTCATCGGCAGCAGTTTGGTGGACCGCCTATTGGCCGCCGGCAAGACTGTGGTCGGACTGGACAACTTTGATCCCTATTACTCGCCAGCGGCCAAGCGGCGCAACCTGGAGGTAGCCAGCGGTAATCCCAACTTTCAACTGTTTGAAGGCGACATCCTTGACAAGGAATTGCTGGCGCGGCTATTCCAGGAATATAAATTTGACGTCGTCGTACATCTAGCTGCCCTCGCTGGCGTTCGCCCGTCGATCGCCGACCCTGCGGCTTATTTCCGCAACAACGTCGATGGCACGATGAATCTGCTGGAGTTGGTGCGGCACAATCCCGGGCAACGGTTCGTGATGGCGTCGTCGTCGAGCGTCTATGGCAACTTGCTGACCCCACCCTTCCATGAGGACATGGAGACAGCCCGCCCAGTCTCCCCTTATGCTGCCAGCAAGAAGGCGGGCGAGGTGCTTACGCATTGCTATCACCATCTGTTCGACATTCCGATTACCTTGCTGCGTTTTTTTACCGTCTATGGGCCACGGCAACGCCCCGAAATGGCAATAGCCAAGTTTGTTAAGCTCATCCGCGAGGGCAAGACCATTCCGATGTTTGGAGATGGCGACTCGGCGCGCGACTACACCTTTATCGACGATGTCACAGCAGGCATCCAAGGTGCCATGGAACAATGCTCCGGTTATGCAATCTACAACCTCGGTAACGCCTCGCCGGTCAGTTTGAAGGATATGATTGCCGCCGTCGGCCGCGCCTGCCAAGTGGAACCTCGCATCGACCAGCAGGCCAATCAACCTGGCGACGTGCAACTAACCTGCGCCGACATCCAATCTGCCGCCAAAGCGATCGGTTATGTACCGCTCACAAGTCTTGATGATGGCTTGCGCGCGTACTTAGCATGGCTGGATCAGGGCGAAGGACCGAGGGTGCAGGAGCAAGAGGATCATCAATGAGCCATAAAGACTTGGTTTGTGGCGGGTGCGGCTTCATCGGTTCACACATGGTCGAGGCCTTGCTGAAGCTTGGGCGCGAAGTGCGCGTGCTGGATGACCTGACCACCGGCTATACCCACAATATCCAAGGTCTAGACTGCGAGTTCGTGCATGCCGATGCCGCCGATCTGTCTACTGCCGCGGCCGCCTGTCAAGGAGTGGAGCGAATTTTCCACTTTGGTGCGCGCCCCAGCGTGCCATGGAGCTTCAAAGAACCAGAGCTTGCCTATCACGCCAACCATGGCACCACCTTGTCCTTAATCGAGGCCGCCGCCGAGGCAGGCGTACGTCGTCTGGTGTTCTCCTCCAGCTCGGCAATCTATGGCGACTCCCCGGAGCTTCCAAAGACCGAGAGCATGGTGCCGGCACCAAAATCGCCATATGCCGAACATAAGTTGGCTGGCGAGATTGCCCTTCATGCTGCAGCCAGCGCCGGCAAGCTGGAGGCCGCCAGCCTTCGTTACTTCAACGTCTATGGCCCGCGCCAAGACCCCAGTTCGCCCTACAGTGGCGTCATCTCATTGTTCGCTAAATGGGTCAAAGAAGGCGTAGATCCTACCTTTTACGGCGATGGTCAACAGACCCGAGACTTCGTCTATGTTGCCGACGTGGTCAAGGCCAACCTGCTTGCAGCCGAGGCCCTGCAGCCGAATCCAGCACCGGTCTACAACGTCGCCACGGGTACCAGCATTAGCATCGCCGAGCTATGGAACACCATGTGTATGGTGGCCAGCCGTTCTGCCGGTACACCGAACTTTCTCGAGTCGCGTCAAGGTGATGTGCGTCACTCCGGTGCCAGCTTGGCCAAGATCCATAGCGAGCTCGGCTTCGCCGCCGACGTTAGCCTGCGCGATGGTATTCAGCAGACCTTGGATTCGCTGCAAGGTTGATTCCTCGCGCTTCCCTGCGGTAGCCAGAGCCGCGGAAACGGCGGCAGTCATTCCTTAACTTTCCTGGTCGACGCGCGCCAGAATGTTCGGGTCGTCGAAGGTCAAACGTCCTTGCATAGGTGGTGCATCGCTGGCCAAACCACCGGCCTTCCACATCAGGTTGAATCCACCGAAATCAAAATCCGGGTGACGGATGAGTTGGATCAACTGCTTCTGTGACGACACCGGCACCCAGCCACTGCCTTTGGTCTGGTTCAATAGGTGCACGCCGACGATGACGTCTTTGGGCTTAAGGCCAAGCTGATCAGCGCTAGTGCCGGAAAATACGCCGGTGATCTCGAGCACTGAGTAGCTCACTGGCCAAGGCGAAGTCCCATCATCAACGAACTGGGTCTTGCCTTCACAAAGGAAACCCAACAGGCCAAAGGCATCGCGATGCTCAGCGCTGGCCAAGCTAATGCTGACCACCCGGCGGCGATCCTCGCGTTCGAAATCAATAACCACCGAATCACCCGGCTTGAAAACCACCATCTCGTTGCGGACCTCCTGACCGGTCAGGACCGCCACGCCATCCACGGCGACGATACGGTCGCCGGGTAACAGCCCGACCTGGGCGGCTGGTCCACGCGGATGCACTGCTTCAATCACCGGTGCGGCAGATCCGGCAAGGTTCAAGCCCATCCATACACGCGGCTGGTAAAGGGTATCGCGAAGGATCTTGTTCACCTGAGCGACCGGGACGGCATAACTGATGCCGTCGGCGGCCTCTAAGGTGGCACTGTTAATGCCGATCAACTCGCCGTGAATATTCAACAAAGGCCCACCAGAGTTGCCAGGATTGATGGCTGCATCGGTCTGCAGAAGGCCGCTGAGTTCATGGGTGGAGCTGCCATCGACATCGAGGATGTGAACATTGCGATGTACGCCAGAAAGGATGCCGGAAGTTACCGAATGCGAATTGCCCAAGGCTGTACCGATGGCGATGACCTTCTCGCCAATCAGCAGGTCGTCATCGTCAGCCAGCAGGATGGCTGGATAGTCCTTGTCCTTCTCAATTTCGAGCAGCGCCAGATCCCATTCGAAATCGGCGCGCACCACCCTGGCGAAGACGGCCTCGTCGTCAGGAAAGCTTAGGACGATGAGCAGATTTTCAACAGTCAGGCTCTTGCGTGGACTGACCACATGGGCGTTGGTGATGACGAAACCGCGGGAATCAATCACCACGCCGCTGCCCTGACTAATCGGCTTACTGACCGGCGTGAGCATGTCAACCGGATTTAGCACCGAGGTCAGAGCCCTGCGTTCATAGACATCGACGCTGACCACAGACTTGCCGGCCGTCTCGTAGACCGATGCTTCCGGGGTGACCCGTTTGCCAAACATGCGCGCTAGCTCAGATGCCTCAACCGGCTCCTGAGCGGAGAAGAGTAGGGCAAGCAGCAGGTGGGAGAGCATGAGTGGTTCAGGGGGTGCCGCGATCCAAAGGGGGTTTTAGGAGTTTACGACAGCCCCGTTACACGGTTAGGGGCAAGGAACTGCGATTCAAACACAAATTAGCAGGAGGAATAGCGTTTCTACCACGTCCATATCGGATAGCCTGGAGACTTGAGCTTTAGGGCCCTTAAGAACTTCCAACCCGCAAAATACACATGCTCCTGGAAACACTTTTTTGCACCATCCTAGGCGCCAGCGGAAACGCTGCTACGGGCGATTTGGCCGTACCGATGAGCCATAAGCGCTATCGCGACTGGACCATCGAGCTGCCTAAAGAGACTTTCACAACGGTCGGCTCACAGATTGAGCTCGCTGACGGCAAATATGTCTTCGCCACCAAAATGGAGGGCACCAACCTACTTCTGGATCTCGATGCCGATGGCCAGACCGATGTCCGAATCACCGGGCTAGAGGGGAGTGCCTTGCTGCGCCACGAAGATGGCTTCCGTTACGCCGTTCGCCTCAAGCGCAATGCCAATGGCTGGGCCTACGCCGCCAGCGGTGCCCAAGTCGGCAAGTTGGACGGCAAGCGCCTGGCCCTGATCGACCAGGACAACGATGGCATCTTTGGTGAGGTCGGCCAAGACGCCATCCTCATCGGCCAGGGCAAAATCGCGACATGGCTTGGAGACAGCATCCTACTCGACGGCAAGCTCCACGCGCTGAAGCTCGATGCAGATGGTGGTCAGCTAGAGCTAAGCCCCTACGAAGGGGAGACCGGTCAACTCAGTGTAGTTGCTGGCTTCAACGGCCAGGGCAAGCTGATGTCAGCCGTGGTTCGCAGCCTCGATGCCAAGCACTGCTTCGATCTCGCGGGTGAGAAAGGGCCGGTGCAGGTACCTATGGGGGAATATCGCATCGTCTCCGGCAAGATCGGTCTGGGTGAACAGGCTGTGATGGTCGCGCCTGGTTGGGCCCCCGCAATCCAAGTTAGGAAGGGTGAAGAACAAGTGGTCAACTGGGGCGGTCCAGTGCGCGCCGAATTTGCATTTCAGCGGGATGGCCAGAACATTGCCTTCTCGCCAGAGGCCGTGTGGTACTACGGTTCCACCGGTGAGGAGTACGTCAACTGGAAACCAGTTGGCAAATCGCCAATCTTCAAGGTCATCGATAGTGCTAGTCAGCAGGAGGTCGCCAGGGCTATTTTCCCTGGCAGTTGCTGAGGTACTGGATTCGTACCGGTCGCCGTGAGCGTGCCGGGCAATCTTGATGTGCAAGTAGAAATGGTCGAACAAAACTGGGCATTCGGCGAAATCACTGGTGCACCTCGCGGCCAGGATGCCGGCGAGGAATTCTGACCGACCTCAGTGTTGCAGTTCTCCCTTATGAAGTTCGCCATTTTGTTGGCGATTTGCAGCTGCGTATTTTCCGGCAGCGCCTACAGCCAAGACGGTGGGCGCTTCCCGGTCCGCGTGGTCAATGGGCGCCTGCTGTTTCAGTGCGACATCTCCACGCCTGCGCGACGTATCCCGGTCAACCTTTTCCTGGACTTGGATACCTCCTGTGGGTTGCAACTGCATAACAGTGCCGCCGCGCCGCTCGGTACCGAAACCGAGAATGGCCAGCAGGTGCCGGTGACGCTGCACTTCCCAGATTTCCGCATCACTGTGCCGGGGCGCGAGCATGGTGACGAAGAATTCCTGAACGATTTCACCAAGTACCACAGTGCCGAGATGGGTGAAAACGCGGTGGTCGGCACCCTCGGTGCACAGGTTCTGAAGGACTATCACCTAATCTTCGACCTGCCGAACGGTTACGTCGAGATGCAACCCGCGCGTGACCTGGATCCGAACAGCCTTAAGCATGAGGAGGGCAGCGTCACGACCCAGGTGACCGTAGTTAACGACTTGGTGTGGCTACCGGTGGTCATGCGTGATGATCGCCAGCGCGCCATGGCATTGGGTGGTTCGCGTGCAGACACCATTATCGATAGAGACCTCGCCGCCGCCTTCGACGCACCAGCGGGCGACGTTGGCGCCTTGCGCGTCGGCGAACTAGACTTTTCCGAGTTCGTCGCCTTCCGCCCCGAGGAGTTACTTCAGGTGCATCCCGACCGTGCCGTCGGCGTAATTGGCACCAACATGTTTCAGCGCATGCGGGTCGAGATCGATCGCGTAAACCAGTGGGTCAAGCTCACCCCGAAAGGTGCTCCAGAATTCCCGCAGGCCGACCTGGATTTTTTCCGCGCACGTCTCACCGAGGAAGCGGAGGACCTGGAGACTTATCTAGGCCAGTGGCCAGATGCGCGACTGTCCTCGGAAGCTGCAGAATTGCTGCTGTGGATGCGTGTCGACGATGGCGGCACCGATGAGCAGATTGCTGCGGCGATGCGTTGGCGCAACGACAACTACACAGCGGACCTGCGTGCTACTGCTGCGATCGACCTGATGAAAGCCATGGCGGAGGACGGCT
The DNA here is from genome assembly GCA_030749235.1 of Planctomycetota bacterium. Lineage (GTDB taxonomy): Bacteria > Planctomycetota > UBA1135 > UBA1135 > UBA1135. The sequence continues at coordinate 17,740 of JASMKM010000112.1, forward strand.
GGCCCGAGTACCTGATTATGGCAGGCGAAATCGGCATCGAGTCAGGTCGCGACGATCGTTATCCCGATGCCATTCATAAAATCCACGCCCAACTCGGCGAGGTCCATCTGGCACGAGGCAACGACGACAAAGCCTGGCGCCATCTGTTGTCTGCAGCCTTCGGTTTGCCCGAAGATGGTCTAATCAACTTGAACCTCGGCCGCTTTTACGAGCGACAAGGACGCTACCGACGTGCCTTCTCGCGCTTCGTGCAGGCCGCAATCAAACCCGAGAGTGGCCCCCAAGCCATCGAAGCCCTGCAACGCGTGCAACCACAATTGCCCGAGGAGGGGGCCTTTTCGGTGAACGTGATTGAGCGCATGATCGAGGGCAAGGTGTTGAACTTTGGTGCCGCCACTCAGTACGAGCCGGATCCCGAGACCAAGACAAACCGCGTGGTACTGATCGAATTCTTCACCAACGGAAACTTCGGCAACGAGAAGGGCGGCGCCATCGCAGGCGCGCTGGTGCAGGAAGCCTTGATGAGCCACTTCAAGGAAGGTTCGGCGGCTTTTCTTTCCTACCACATGTCAAACCGCGGCCTGGAACCATTGGTGAACCCCTACGCCGAGCAGATTGCCAGGGAGCGCGGGGTACAGGATGCACGCTTCTTCTTGTTGAACGGCACCAAGCCGGGGCCGGGTGCAGGACGCCCACGGGACCGCGAAGCCATGTATCGCCAGGTTCGTGACATAGCTCACGAAGAACTGCAGACTGCCTCGAATTTCAATCTGGACATCCAAGACCTGCGCGTAGAGAACGGTGTGGTGAAAGGCAAGGTCGTGGTCAAAGTCA
>JASMKM010000113.1 GCA_030749235.1 Planctomycetota bacterium
GTATTCCAGGTCGAACCTGCTGGTGTCAACTTCGGAGAGCTGAAGTCCACCGAGCTGGCCAAGGCTCCGGTCGCCAAGCAGGTGAAGGTCACCGCTATGAGGCCCTTTCAGATTACGGGCTGGAGCCGCGTATCCCCTGGCTTCTTGGTCAACGAGGTCGGCAAGGCGCAGATTCTCGAGGAAGGTCGCATGTCGCGCACCTACGAAGTCATCGCCACTGCCGACCTTGTCGAAGGTCGCCTCAACAGCAGCATTCTCGCCGAGACGGATCTGGGTGAACCTCTAGAATGGGTGGTCTCGGCTCACGTGGTCGGGCCGGTGAAGTATTCGCCGGTGACCGCACAGATTGCTTTTGGAGTGGTCGATAAGGGCAAAGTCGTCAAGCGCAAGCTGGCGGTCGAGTCCTCCGGCTCAGTCATACCGGAGCCTAGCTTCGAGATTGTCGGCCAAGCGGCCAAGATTATCGAAGCGAAGTTAGAGACCGATGCCGAAGGCAAGAAGTACATCATCCGGATGGCCACCCAGAAGGATGCCGAGGCCGGGCGTTACGATGGCTTGCTGCGCGTCAGTTTCCCGCCGGATGCCAACATTCCCACGCGGGAAGTCATCCTGAAGGCCTTGATCCGTTGATCCGAGCCCATCCCCAGCACTTACTTTGAAACTCATCCAAACCGCTTTGCTCAGCCTTGTGCTGGCCACTGTCGCCTGCTCCAAGCAAGTCGACATGACAAACACCAATACCGCCGGCAGCAGTGCCACCGTCAGTCTTGACGATGGACATGACCATGGCAAGCATGCTGCCGAGGCGCAGCTGCCGAGTTCGCGCAGTGATTTACAGGCGGACAGCCATGAGATGGATCTGGGCAAGGTCTTCCAGCAGCATACCTACGAGGTGGAGTTTCCCTTTGTGGTCAATGGTCCAGACCCAATCATAATCTCCGAGATCGATTCCTCCTGTGGCTGTACCAAGCCAGGCATCCGACCTGATTGGGCCCCAGATTTCGAAGGTGAGTTCTGGCCCTTGAACCGTGAGATTCCAGCCGGTGCCAGGGGCGCTGTGGTCGCCACCTTCGACGCCCAGCGATACGAACAGGTCAAGGCCTCGACCATCACCGTGCGCGGAAACTTCCTGTCGAAGAAGGCGGTCTTCAGCGTCGAGGCATTCGTGCAGCCCGTGTTCGAGTTGATGCCGCGCAGCGTCACCTTCGGCGAGTTGCACATTGCCACCTTGAACAAGGCCGAGGTCAGTCGCGAGATCAAGGTGACCGCCATGAAGGAGTTCGAGATCGTGCGTTGGCGCAGGGTCACTCCTGGGATCACAGTCGAGGAAGCCGGCGAGCCGGTGATGCTTGATGACGGGCGCATGGAACGTAGGTTCAAGATCACTGCGGCGAGCACCTTGTCGGAAGGACGATTGGCTTCCAGCCTGATCGCCGAGACCACGCTCGAGACCGATCTGGAGCTGTTGCTCAACGGCAATGTGCTCGGTGCCATCAAGTTCGCCCCGCAACGACGCATCGCTTTCGGCATCTTCGATCAAGGTCAGAGTCGTACGCGCACGGTCAAGATGGAGTCGATGGGATTGGAGATCCCTGAGCCGCAGGTCGAGGTGCTCGGCGACGCCGCCAAGGTCATGAATACGGTGGTAAAGACCATCCAAGTCGGAAAACTGCACGAAATCAAGATTTCCATCGGTGATACCGCGCCCGCGGGCAGCTATAACGGCATCTTGCGAATCTCCTTCCCCGAGGCTTCCGGCCTCCAGAAGAAGGAAATCGTCCTGAATGCCCGCATCCGCTGAACACTTTGAGGAAAAGACTCGGTGAAATCCTAATCGCCTCCGGGGCGATTTCCGAAGAGCAACTGCGCTCCGCCTTAGCGCTGCAGAATCAGCGTACGGTGTTGATTGGCCAAGCCTTGATCGAGCAAGGGGCCACCGACGAGCAGACCGTTTTTCGGGCACTGGCCAGGCAGGCGCGTTTACCCTTCGTTGACCTCAGCGAGAGCACGCCACCGCCAAGGCTGACCGACCTGCTCGACAGCAAGGCCGCCTGGGAGCTTGAGGCCATACCGGTCGCTGAGAAGGATGGCGATCTGGTGGTCGCCGTCGCCGATCCTCAGAAGGTGGTGGTGGTCGACACGCTGCAGTTCCTATTGGACCGCGGCATCCAGCTGGCAATGGCCACACCAGAAGGCCTGCGTGGTGCTCTGACGCGCGTCTATGGCGAGCAGGAGCATGCTGCTGGCGGGGGGCAAGGCATCGATGTCGATGGCAACGCCGACGAGGCCCCGATCGTGCGCCTGGTCAACAAGATGTTCGAGGAGGCCGTCGCTATGCGCGCTTCGGATATCCACATCGAGCCCTTCGCCGATCGAGTCAGGGTTCGTTATCGAATCGACGGCAGGCTAAAGGTAGCAGCAGAACATCCCGTAGATGTATATGCCCCCTTGATCAGTCACATCAAAGTCGGCGGTGGTCTGGATATCGCGGAGAAGCGACGTCCACAAGATGGTCGCATCGAACATCGCGTTGCTGGACGCGAGCTCGATGTGCGTGTTTCGCTGCTGCCTAGCAGCCATGGCCAGACCTGCGTGATGCGCTTGTTGGATCGCGAGGCCAACCTCATCTCATTGAGTGATCTTGGCATGAGCGAGCAAGCCAAGCAATGGTTCGAGCATCTCATCGAACGGCCGCATGGCATCTTCCTGGTCACTGGCCCGACGGGCTCTGGTAAGACCACCACCTTGTACGCAGCCTTGCAGACTTTGAACCGCCCCGACAAGAAGATCCTCACCGTAGAGGATCCAGTCGAGTATCGCATTCAAGGCATTAACCAGGTGCAAGTACATCCGCGGATCGGTCTGGACTTCTCACGCGTATTGCGAGCCTTCCTGCGCCAAGCGCCGAACGTCGTGCTGGTCGGCGAGATTCGCGACCGCGAGACCGCTGAAGTAGCCATTCAAGCTTCATTGACCGGCCATATCGTGTTCTCCACGGTGCACACCAACGATGCCCCCAGCGCGGTCACGCGATTGCTTGACATGGGCGTACCGCCGTTCTTAATCGCGACTTCGCTGCAAGGGGTGTTGGCGCAACGCTTGATGCGTCGTCTGTGCCCGGAATGCAGTACCAACAAGGAAGCGGGCCTTCTGGATGCTCAAGTCTTGGGTGTCGAAGTCGGCAGTGAAGTGGCCCGCCCGCAAGGTTGCCGGCAGTGTGGTGGCACCGGCTATAAGGGGCGCCTTGGTGCCTTCGAATGGTTGGAGATGGATGAGACCTTACGCGAGGCCTTGTTCCAGTCCTCCGATCCAAACCATTTCGTGGCCGCCGCAAACGACTCCGATCGCTGGCATCCTCTGGTCTTGGATGCCACCGCTAAAGCACGTGCTGGTTTCACTACGGTGGAAGAGGTACTGCGTATCACCAAGGTCGCTGTCGCGGATGAGAGTGCAGCGCCCGAGCCAGAAGAATCTTCCGTACCGAGTCCAGCACCGTCCGAGGGGAATACAGATGAGTAACAACATTCAACCAGGCAGCTTGATCGATGAGTGGCTTCAGTCCGTCGCGACCATGGAAGCCTCTGACCTCCACATCGGCGCGCGACGCCGTCCGATGATGCGTGTGTCGGGAACCCTGACACCGTTGTCGGAAGCCATCCTGACGGTAGAACAGACCGAAGAGATTTGCCTCGGCATCGTGCCGGAGCGCAAGATGAAGGAGGCCAAGGACACAGGTTCCTGCGACTTCTCTTTCGAGCACCATCAGGACCGTTATCGCGCCAACGTCTTCCGCCAGCGAGAATCCTGGGCTCTGGTCTGCCGACGCTTGCCTGCCGACCGCCTGAGCTTCGAACAGATCGGCGCGCCGCCGGTGCTGCAGGCCTTGGCGCACTTGCCGCGTGGCTTGATTCTGATTACTGGCCCGACTGGTTCCGGTAAGACCACCACGCTGGCTTCCTTGATCCACGAGATCAACGAGCACCGCTCCGAGCACATCATCACACTGGAGGACCCGATTGAATTCCTGCATGAATCGCAGATGTCGGTGGTCAACCAACGTGAAATCGGCGAGGACACCACGTCCTTCTCGGAAGCACTTCGTCGCGTCCTGCGTCAAGACCCCGACGTCATCATGCTTGGTGAGATGCGCGACTTGGAGACCACTGCAGCAGCGATCACCGCTGCAGAGACTGGTCACTTGGTGTTTGGAACCTTGCACACCACCGGTGCCGCGCGAACCGTGGACCGGATTATCGACCAATACCCAAAGGAATCTCAGGAGCAGGTGCGTGCACAGCTGTCGGTATCCTTGCAGGCGGTAGTCTCGCAGGTGCTGGTCAATCGTGCCGACGGTCAAGGCCGAAAGAGCGTGTTTGAGATCATGGTGCGCAACTCGGCGATCGAGAACCACATCCGTAAGGGCGAGACCTTTAAGATCCCGTCGGTCATGCAAACCCAGCGCCGCATCGGCATGCAGCTTTTGGACGATCACCTGTTCGAGTTGGTCAACGATGGCACCATCACGCGCGAAACGGCATTCCAGTACGCGCAGCTACCCAACGACTTGCGTCAACGCCTGTCCGTGAACTAGGGGATCCATGGCGCAAGACCACAAACTCATCGGCAAAATCCTCGTCGAACTCGGCGTGGTGGGGATGGGGCAGATTCAGGCGGCGCTGGCCGAACAGCGACGCATGGGTGGTCGTCTCGGTAGTCTATTGATTGCCAAAGGCGCAGTTACCGAGGAAGATTTGTCGCGTGGCTTGGCCATCCAACAAGGTCTACCGTGGTTGCCTGCCGACGAGCTGCGTCCGCAAGAGGATGCCGTTGCCTTGCTCGATGCCGGCACGGCACGTGCCTTCGGTGCGCTGCCATTGGATCAGGTCGATGGGGTTTTGCGCGTCGCGATTGCCGACGCCGAGACTTTGCCCTTATTGGGCGACCTCGAGAGCGTTAGTGGTTGCAGCATTCAGGCGGTCATGGCGGCTCCCGAAGCGATTGCTTCGGCTGTGGAAACGGCTTATCAACGTCATGCCGAGGTCAAGGCGGCAGCCGAAGTGGAGGCCAGCGAAGCAGCGCCGATTGTGCGCTTGCTGGAGCAGATCCTGACTCGTGCCGTACGTGACCGCGCCGCCGATGTGCACTTCGAACCTTATCAAGGCACTTTCCGCATCCGTATGCGTTCCGACGGGGTGCTCTACGAGATTGATCCGCCGCCTGCCCATTTGGCGACTGCGATCGTGTCGCGGATCAAGGTGCTGGCCGACTTGGATATTTCCGAGACCCGAATGCCGCAGGATGGCCGCATCGACTTGGTGTTAGATAACCATCGCATCGACTTCCG
>JASMKM010000114.1 GCA_030749235.1 Planctomycetota bacterium
GAGTTCGAAGGCAAAATCCTACGTAGCGATATTGGCTTGGCTGCGGAGCAAGCCTTGGAGCACATGAAATGACCCCGGAAAGGGCCTTGGAACAATTCGAGGTCTTCCTGCGCACCAAGGGGCTGCGTATGACCGCCCCGCGTCGCGGCATTCTGCTGGCGGCATGGAGTTCTCACGATCATTTCTCTGCCGACCAGATGTTCGAGCAGGTTACGGCGATGAAACTAGGCGCATCGCGCGCCACCGTTTATCGAACACTCTCCCTGTTGGTGGAATCGGGTTTCCTGTCGTCGATGAACAACGGCAAGGGAACCATGCTCTATGAGCATATTCTTGGTCATGAGCATCATGACCACATGATCTGTCGCGCCTGTGGAGACATTCACGAATTCCATAGTGAAGATATTGAGCGCTTGCAGGAAGAATACGCCGCCAAGGTGGGATTCACCCTAGTCGATCACACCTTGCGCTTAGAGGGATATTGCGCTTCCTGCACCAAGGCCGGCCTGGCCACCAGCGGTAGCCAGACCGAAAGCTAAGCGGCTTACTGGAAGCGGCTACTAATATCTTGCGCCACTTTGCGGGCTAGATCCGGACGCCCGCGGATACCCAACTCGGCCGCGTAGACCTTGAGGTTGGAAAACTCTGGGGTATCGGGCATCAGCATCACCTGGACCGTGACCTTGGCCTTGTCCTCGAGGAATTCGATGCGCATTGACCCGCGGGTAGCGGTAATGTCCTTCGCGTTGGGCCGAGCCTCCACGGCGCCCTTTGCGACCAGGAACAAGTCCTGGGCAGGGGCATGCACAATCATGTGTCCGCCGTCGTCGTTGAGGTCGTCGTAGGTCCAGATGCCTACGGCGGCTCCCATGCCGACCAACACAAGTGGCCCGGCGCATGAGGCGAGTAGGATCAGGGGCAGGAGAAGAAAGAGGCGTGGTGTTTTCATGGTTACCTATCAGGCAACCCGGATTGTATCCGTAAGCGCACCCCAATCGAAGACCTCATTGGCCAGCTGTAGGAATTCTTTCACCGCCTTTTCGCTGAGGGCCGCGGATTTGGCCATCTGGGAGCCCGCCAACTGTCCCCAATAACGCTCCAGCAGGACTTCCATGTCGGATGGTAGGTAGGCACCGAGGAATTCCTCGGGCCGACGTCGGTAGCAGACGGCCAACAACTTGTCTTGGTTCACTGCAGGCTCCGGCCAAATCGCATCCAAAAGCTTGTCGGGCGCGGCGGGTTGCAGGAAGGGGTTCACTAGGTGGGCGCAGAGGAAGCGGAAGCTGCTGCGGCGGATGGCACCACGGAAACTCACTTCCATGGACAGCGGACTGTCACAGATCAGGTTGTGAGCTGCCCCCTGGATTAGGTCACTGAGGTCCAGCTTGCGCGGGGACCAAAGCAGTGGTTGGCTTGGATGGAATACCGCCAGTTTCGGAGCTTGATCGGGTTGAAAAGCCGCGGCTCGATGCTTCGGAAGCTTGGCGTGGAATTCGGTCCAGCAGGAGGCCGGCAGGATGCTCAGGCGGCAGCTTGGTGTCTCCAAGCCGAAGGTATTGGCCAACAAGCTCGTGGCGCTTTCGCAGAGATGTTCCGCGGCCTCGGCCAACACTTCCTCGTCGGTGTTAGCCATCTCCTGATGCAGGTTGGCCCACAGACTCAATGGCGGCGTATGCAGCCAAATCCATTGCCCTTGATTGTTGCGAAAGGTTTGGTCATGAAGATTGGCACCCAATCGTTCCCAGACCGGCTCCGGCGATTGATGAATAACCAAAGGCTCGACACCACTGGCAGCTAAGCGTGCCGGAAGGTGCTGAGGGGCTAGGTGCCAGTCGCCAAAGTGCATCACGCAGCGCCGGCGTCGGCCTTGGCGATTGATGCGGGTCCAGACTTGGGCCGCGACTTCATCGCGACGGCTAACGCTTGCATCTATCCAAGCGCCGACGACCACGCCACGCCGTTTTGCCAAGGCTTCTAGGGCTGGGCGATAAGCTTCGCATAGGCTTTGGCCGGTAACTAAATCGGGCCCCGTGCCACGCAAGACTTCACGGGCGGTCAAGGTGGTTCCCAGGGGCAACAACTCCAACACCAAGACTACGGGCTGGCTTTCTGGCATCTCGGCGATTAAATCGGCCAAGCCAGTACGTGAACGCTTTAGCGGGTGGTAGTCGGAGACCAAGATGAGTTCCGAGCCCCGTACAGCCCGCTGAAGCTCTGGATAGGTGGTCCCGGTGAGGTGGCCGCCTAAGGCATCGAGCCAGCGATCGCGGTAGCTTTCTAGGTGTCGGGGGACCTGTGGAACAGCACTCGACCATGCGAGACGCAATCGTCGCTCAAAGCCTGCCATCAGGCCGGCGAGGGGTTGTGGGCTGTTGGACACCAGCTATCTTTTCGGCTGGGCCTAGGGGAAAGCTGAAATCGCCATCCCTTTGGCCCTGCACGGGAACTCGGATTTCTTTGAATCGGCAGTGTTAGCGCCGCAAAACCCCAAGCTTTCCGTAGACTCGCTGGATCGGAAAAAGTTCCGATTATGAGTGAATTTCGGCCAGGTAGGGTGCCATTAGGCCACGGAAAAAGGCCACGCCCTCCTTGCCGGTGCCCCAGGCTCCCGCGCCGCGATCAGGTAGATGAAGGGGAGAGAGGTTGCGTTCCGGGTGTGGCATCAACCCCAGGATGCGGCCACTCGGGGAAACCATGCCAGCGATAGCGCCGATACTGCCACTTGGGCAAGCAGGCCACTCGGAAGTGGGTTGGCCTTGTTGGTCGCAGTAACGGAGCGCGATGGCATTCGCGGCCTCGAGGCGGGCTACATCTTCTTCGCCTGCTGCCAGCACAATCTGGCCCTCGGCGTGGGCTGATGGCGCAGGCAAGATGCTGCCCGCCGGCAACACATGGCCAAGCGCCTTCTCGACCAGCAGACGTGACCAACGGCATTCGAAACGGTGACTGAAGTTCCACGTCAACGAAACTTCCACCCCTTCAACACGCGGCAGCAGATCGGATTTCACCAGGGCCTGGAAGCCGTTACAAACTCCGAAGATGCTACCGCCACGATCGTGGTGTTCATCCAGTTCGTTAGCGAGGAAACGCTTCACCTCCAGGCCTAGAACCCGGCCTGCGCCAAGGTCGTCGCCGTAGGTGAAACCACCCGGGATGGCGAACATCTCGCAGTCTCGGATCGCCTCAGGGCTTTCCATCAGCTCACGAATATGCATTTCACGAACCGTGGCGCCGGCCAGCTCAAAGGCGTAGCGCAGCTCGCGATCACAGTTGATACCGGAAGTAAAAAGTTGCAGGACGCGGGGTTTCATGCCTGGACGCGGTTGGCGGTGCTGAGGGTAGTGGATTCGAGTTGCGCGAGTGTTGCGGTACCGTCGCGCAGTTCAAGCTGCTCGCCAATTTGGACTTCGCCGACGGCTGCCCAAGGAAGCGTGCGGAAGTGTTGGCCGAATTGCTCGAGTCGGCCTGCCGGGACTTCTACCAGGAATCGGGTGGGCGTTTCTGCGTAGAGGCGTGCTTGGGCCGGCAACTCGCTGTCGCCAGGAATGCGACTGATGTCGATGCTGGCACCGAGTCCATCCGCACCGATGACCATCTCGGCGGCAGCGGCAGCCAACCCACCTTCACTGAGGTCGTGGCAGGCGGCCACCGACCCTTCGACGATGGCCGCGTGCAAGGCGGCGAAGACGCTGGGGGCGGTCTCGAAGTTCGGCTTCGGTACCACCGAGTCTTCCATGCCGAGCAAGTCTGCAGCGACCGAGCCACCACCATCCGGAGTGGTGTAGCCGACCACCACCAAGTGGTTGTTCGCAGCTTGCAAGGGCGTGCCGACCGTCCGCCCACAATCTTCGACAATCGCCATTGCAGTGCACAACAAAGTTGGTGGGATGGCTTTTTCGACGCCATCGACACGATATTCGTTGTTGAGCGAATCCTTGCCACTGACGAACGGCGTGCCATAAGCAATGGCAGCGTCGCGACAGGCTTCGGCGGCCAAGACCATCGAGCCGAAGCGATCAGGCTTGCGGCAGTCACCCCAGCAGAAGTTATCCAAAATGGCAGTGCGGTGGGGGTTGCCACCGGCAGCAACGGTATTGCGCAAGGCCTCGTCAATGGCATTGGCGGTGGCGGCATAAGGATCCAACTCGGCCATCCGTGGGTAGATACCGCAGCCCAGCGCCACTCCTTGTGGAAGGTCGAGCCGTGGTTTGACCACAGTGCCATCTCCTGCACCATGACCATTGGCGCCTTGGTAAGGCTTCAGCACCGTGCCGCCTTGCACCTCATGGTCGTACTGGCGCACGACCCATTCCTTACTAGCCACCGATGGGTGACTCAAGATTTCCTGGAGGAACTTGCCGTGATCATCGACCGACGACCACTCTGTATCGTTTTGTGGCGCTTGTGGGGCGATTGCTTGCCGAATCGGCTGCGGCACGCCGCCATGTAGAAAGGACATCGGCATGTCGCATACGACCTCGCCATGCCAGCGAAGAATCAGGCGTTCGTGGTCGGCGAAGGTACCAAGCACGGTGAGTTCCACGTCGGCGGTGTCGCAGAGATGCTGTAGTTCGTCTAATCTCTTCGGCGGGATCGCGGCGACCATTCGCTCTTGCGCCTCGGAGATCCAAATCTCCCAGTAAGACAGGCCCGCGTACTTCAGCGGGGCATTCTCCAAATCGACCTCGGCGCCGATGTCTTCGCCCATTTCTCCTACAGCGGAACTGAATCCACCCGCACCGCAGTCGGTGACCGCGGTGAAGATGTCGCGATCTCGCGCAACCATCAGGACATCCAGCACCTTTTTCTCGGTGATCGGGTCGCCAATCTGCACAGCGGCTGCATCGATCGATTCGGAATCCTCGTGAAGGGCCTCGGAGCTAAATGTCGCACCATGGATGCCATCCCTACCGGTGCGGCCACCGAAGGCCACGATTAAGTCTCCTGGTCGCGCGGCCTTGTCGACATACTTGCGCGGAATTTCACCAAGCGAACCGGCGAAGACCAGCGGATTGGCTACATAACCTGGGTGACGGATTACAGTGCCAGCAACGGTGGGGATGCCCATGCGGTTGCCGTAGTCGCGCACGCCAGCGACCACACCTTCGAGAATGCGATCAGGGTGCATGGTCCCTGGAGGCAAGTTCTCACGGTTCATGTTTTCCTCGCCAACGCAGAATACGTCGGTGGAGGCGAATGGGCGTGCTCCGAGGCCAGTACCAAGGATGTCACGGATCACGCCGCCGATGCCTGTGCCGGAACCGCCGTAGGGATCCAAGGCGCTCGGGTGGTTGTGGGTCTCGACCTTGATGGCAATGCCGATGTCGTCGGTCATCGCAATCACGCCGGCGTTGTCCTTGAACACGCTCCAGCACCATTCCGGCGACAGCTTCTGAGTGGCATAAAAGACAGTTTCCTTCAGCAGGTTGTCGTAATGGCGATGCTCTTTCCTTTGGCCTTCACCATCCAATTGCTCAAAACTCACTGGGCCGGTCAAAGTCTTGTGCTTGCAGTGCTCCGACCAGGTCTGGGCAAGGGTTTCGAGCTCGACATCACTCGGTTCACGGCCTTCGGCAACGAAGAACTCCTGGATGGCAAGCATTTCCTCGCCTGTCAAGGCCAGCGACATCTCGCTGGAAATGGCGGAAAGCTCCTTAATTCCAAGACTCCTTAACGGAATATCACGGCGTTTGCTGGGGCGCGAAGAGGGCTCTGGATGCAAGCCTACGGGTTGATTGCCGAGAAAAGCCTCTTCAATGGTCAGATTGCCGAAGGCCCGCGCACCAATCTGTAGGAATTGCTCTCCAGCGACGTCGCCGAGACTTCGGTAGGAGCGATAAGTTTCGACATGAGTGCCTGCGGGCAAGTCGATGTCCAACAGCTTCAACGCGCGCTCTGTGGTGTGAGCCTCTGGGTCTGAAACACCGGCCATGCGGCGGATTAAGAGGCTTTTTTGCCCATCTTCCTCGACTTCGCCAGGGGCGACGATGCGGGCCGTTTCATTGACTGGGTCGGCCAGCAAGGAATCCACGATTCGATCGACCTCGGTGCGCTCTAAGCTGCCTGGCAACAGGAAGCCTCGACCTACACGAATACCGTCAGATAGGGGGAGGCCACGAGCTGCGAGTGATTGCACGGCAGCTGCGCCAAGAGGATCAAAACGGCTGGATTCCAGTTCCAGCTCGACTCGCCAGGCATTTGCGCTCATTTGTTCGGTGGGTTTTACCCAGATGTGCGGTTATTCTAGAGTGTTGCGGGTTCCTGAACTACGGCAGTCCCTGTTGCAATCCATGGCAAAGAAAAAGAAAGCTCCGCTCGTCGGCCCAGCCGCTCTTCCTTTCGAGGCCCCAATCGATGATGTTCGCTCGCGTCTCGCCGAACTGGAAGAACTGGCACAGAAGACCACTCACGACTTGTCGGAGGAGTTGTCTTTCTACCACGAACGACTCCAGCGCCTGACCGACGAGATCTACGCTGATCTTACAGCTTGGAATCGGGTGCAGGTCGCACGTCATCCGAACCGCCCTCTGACTTCGGATTATATCGAGCAACTGTGCGAGGATTGGGTCGAGCTGCACGGCGACGGCGTCTTCGGGGATGACCGCGCTATGGTCACTGGTTTGGGCACCATTCACGGCCACAAAGTCATGGTCGTCGGCCACCGTAAGGGCCGCGACACGAAGGATCGCCTGGCATGCAACTTCGGTTCTGCCCACCCAGAAGGCTATCGCAAGGCCTTGCGCAAGATGAAGTTGGCGGAGCGAATGGGCCTCCCGATTGTCTGCCTAGTCAACACGCCAGGTGCTTATCCCGGAGTCGCCGCGGAAGAGCGGGGCCAGGCGCGTGCCATCGCCGAGAACATCTACGAGATGTTCGCCATCCGGGTGCCCATCATCGTCATGGTCATCGGAGAGGGTGGCTCGGGTGGTGCATTGGGCATTGGCATCGGTGACCGTGTTGGCATGATGGAGAATTCCTGGTACTCCGTCATCACGCCGGAAGGTTGCGCCTCGATCCTTTGGCGTAGTGCTGAGGGCAAGGAAAAGGCCGCCGAGGCCTTGAAGCTTACCGGGAGTAGCCTGCTGAAGTTGGGCATCGTTGATAAGGTCGTGGCGGAACCCACTGGTGGCGCGCACAACCATAAAGAAGAGGCAGTGCAGCTGGTCGGTAAGCAGATCAATGCTTGGCTCACGGAATTGGGCAAGTTGGAAACCGAGGAACTGATGCGTCAACGCGACCTGAAGTTTCGCAACATCGCCAAAATGGAGTCCGAGATCGTGGCCGCAGCGCAAAGCCAGGCGGTGCAAGCCAGTGGGCCTCCGGTCGTCGAAGGAGTCGCGTTGCCGGATTCTGCCGATGCTGCAGCGGTGGACCCACCGCGAGGTGGAGGAGCAAAAACACCGCAAAAGCCCACCGAGGAGCTGAAATAGGCTTCCAGGGCATGCTCAGTCAGGCCAATCGGGCGTTTCCGTTCGAAAAAGTCCAACATCCTGGGGTGCAAGTCGTAAATTTGCTTGAACCATGTCCGCACCCGCATTTCGCCTAGTACCGCCTGCCTCTGAAGATGCCTCCAGTACCCTAGGTGCGTGGGCCGATTTGAGCGATGAAGAGCTCTTCGCCCTAACCTGTGAAGGTGAGCGCGAGGCCTTCCACCTGCTGGTTGAGCGCTACGAAGGGCGCGCGATTCACACCGCTCGCTCGATTGTGGGTAGCTACGAGACGGCTCGGGAAGTCGCCCAAGAGGCCTTCCTGAAAACCTATGCCGCACGTGACCGTTTTGACCAAAAGCGTGCATTCCGCACCTGGTTCTACCGCATCCTGCGCAACCAGGCTGTTGATCGCGTACGCCGTACCGCACCGGGTACTCCCGGCGGCACTGTTGAATTGGTCGGCGATTGGAATTCATCCGAGGCAACTCCGGCCCACGGCGCTTCCGAGCTGGAGCGCAAACAACTGGTCAGGCGCGTCCTGGATGCGCTGCCTCACCAGTTCCGCGAGGTCCTTATCCTTAGAGATCTCGAGAGCTTGAGCTGTGCCGATATCGGGGAACGAGTCGGCGCCACCCCAGGTACCGTGCGCTGGCGCCTCCACCACGCGCGAAAACTATTCCGCGACCAATGGGAACGAACCCTCGGCCGCGAAGAAGGAGGAGATGTACTGTGAACTGTCGCGAAGCCTCTATTCAGATCTCTCTTCACGTCGGCGACGACCTACCGCCGGCCGAAGTCCCCATGCTTGAGAAACACCTCGAGGCTTGTGCAGTCTGTCAGGTCGAGTACGAAAGCTATGCTTCCGCACGCGATGCCTTGCAGGCGCTGAAAGGGGAGCCCATGGGCACCACCAACCTGTGGGGTGACCTTGAGGCCCAGCTCGATGCTGTCACGAGTGAACCGGTCGATAGAAAGCATTGGTTCCATCGCCCGGTCTGGGTCGGCCTTGCTGCTGCGATGGCCTTGGTCGTCACGGTGCAACTTTGGAACCCATTCCGTCCGGCGAACGATGTGGTCAGGGAAGCTACCAACTCGGTGGTCAGCGGTATTGTCCAACCGCAGAAGACGCTTGGCTTGCCTGAGGAGTCGGAGGGGCCACAAAGCGCACCTGCTGCTTACGATGATTTCCACGAGCTCCTTCGTGGCCGCCATGACCAGTCCAGCCTGGAAGATCTGAACGACCCGATGATCGCGGCTCCTGCCTCGCGTCGCTCTTTCTAGGAAAACAACCACAGGCGTAAGGCCTGGAAAACGATGCTCTGGCCCCTTCTCCTGTCCGTTCTTGTACAGACGCCGGAACCACCCGACCCGCCACCGGCAACGGAGCGGGTCGATGTGGGAATGGAGACCATGCCTTCCGAGCAGTGGCTAAAGAGCATCCAGGCTCTGCAGGTCAAAGGGGTGGAGTTTAGCTCCAGCATGCCGATGAGCGCCTTGGCCAGCTTGGAGTCCGAGATGGCCGGCCTATACCGAAAACTTCGTCCATCCTTAGTCGAGGTGCATTTTCAGTTTCTTGAAGAAAGCAACCTGAGGAGCCCGGTTCTGACCTCCGGCATGGTTATGGATAACTATGGCTTGATCATCACGCCGGTCGTATTAGACAAGGCTCAGGTTGACGCGCTCGTCGACGGGATCAAGGTCTACCGCACCGATGGCAAGAACTACCGTGCCGAGCTCATCGCCTGGAACGCGCACTATGGTGTTTCGCTGTTGCGCGCCGAGGAATTGAGGGGCTTGGCCCCTCAATTCGGCTATGGATTGTGGATGGAAGAAGGCTCGGTCACGATTGGCCTAGGCCATCCCTTCGGGTTACCCAACTCGATTAGCCTAGGCTTCCTGACAGGACGTCAGCGTGGCATTGGAAAAGCCCGCGAGCTAATGCAGATCACGAATCCGATCAATGTTGGTGATTGTGGAGGGCTGCTGGCCAATCGTCACGGTCAAGTGGTTGGCATGATGCTCACTTCCTTGTCTGATGCGGCCCGACGAGCCGAGGACAACCTGAAGTTGTACGTCGCGGAATACGGCAACGATTCACTGGAAGGGGCCAAGCAGGCGCAAGGCATCTCCTTTGCGATTCCGGTGGAAGTACTTTTCAAGATCTTCCCCGAGCACTTCAAGCAGGGGGCGAACGCTAGTCGGCGCATCGGTGTCCTGGTTGAAGAGAAAATCCACGTTGTAGAGCTGCCCAAGCAACAGCCCTCTCATAAATGGGAAGTTGTGGTGACCGCCTTGCTACCCGATAGTCCTGCCCAGGCTAGTGGCTTGCAAGCCGGCGACGTATTCATCAGCCTCGGAGGGCTTTCCGCGGGCAGCCTTCAGGAGCTCGGGGTGGCAATTCACTCGGCCAAACTGAAGACCGTAATGGTGGTGCGGCGTGGAGATGCGTTGCTGGAGCTCCCACTCCAATTCGAGCAATAAGTCGTGAACACCTGCTGTTCGAGTCGGAGCCTAGTCAGCCTTGCTCTGCAGTGCGTCGTACTCGGAGATGATATTCAAGGCCTGGCGGACCTGGTCGGAATCGAAATCCATCTCGGTGGCAGCGACGAAGTCTCGCATATCGGCTGCAGCCTCAGAGAGGCGTCCGCGCTCATAACGACATAAGGCGCGAGAATGCAGGGCCCAAATCGAATCCGGGCTGAGGCCCAGGATTGTGGTGTATTCGTGCTCCTCTGCCATGTAGGCACCAGCTCGCTTATGGATGCCCGCGATCAGGGAGTGCACCGCAACTTCCCGTTGCATGTCACTTTTTAGCACACGACGAATGAAGTCTTCCTGTTCGATGGAAAGCCGCTCCTCGGTGGCGAGCAGGCGGTTGTTGTAGGCGCGAGACTCTTCAAGCAGGCGCAGGCTGGCGACCAGTGGCTTCAAAGCTTCGACGTCGTTCCCCAGAAGGGCATTGACTTGCCCGCTCATTTCGAGAGCGTTGAGGTTATCGTTGCTCCGCAGCAGCACCGAATCGAGTAGTTCATCGGCGCTGAGGAAATGATTCATTGCCTTGACGCCACGCTCTTCGGCCTCGGCCATTTTCTTGGCCTGAAACTCGGGGTCGTCCATCGGGTAATCGGTGTACTTGCGTTTCTCGGTTTCCGATACCTGCAGCAGCATCGAACCATAACGGAAATGCCATTCGGCCATTGCCTGGTCGGCCTTATGGTTCTGGAGCTCTTTCTGGGCGATTTCCAGGTAGAGCAGTGCATGGGAGACCTCGGTAATGTCGCGGTGCAGCAGCAGCGAACGGCCGGCGATTAGGTTCAGTCCACCATTCTCTGGCTCGATCTCCAGGCCACGGCGAGCTTGCTGGTAAGCCTGCGTGTAGCGCCCCATGTTGTAATAATCGGTCGCACGCTCGAAATAGTCTTGCTTCTGCGATTCGAGATTCAGTTCTTCTTCGCTGGAGCTGCAGCCAATCAGGCTGAACAGCACCACCAGCATGAGGGCGGGGCGATTCCAATCCATGGTTTTCTATTATGCGGGCAGGCTTACCCATTGGGGAGGGTAAACCGACTCGCAGCCGATATGCCCTTCGGACTTGCTGGTTACTCAGCGTCCCAGAGCCATGGGGCCGTGATTGGCTCCCATTCCTCGACACCATCAGGGAAGAAAATGCCCAACTCGCGTTCAGCGCTTTCAGGGCTGTCTGAGCCATGGATTAGGTTGTAGGACTTGGAGCAACCGAAATCGCCACGGATGGTGCCAGCTTCGGCTTCGATGCCGAAGGTCTTGCCCATGAGACGGCGTGCCACTGCGATGGCGTCAGGGCCGCGCAAAGCCATGGCAAGGATGGGGGAGCTGGTCATGAAGCCAACCAGGCCGTCGTAAAAGGGACGACCGACATGCTCTGCATAGTGCTTGGCGGCAGTGTCTTGGGACATCCGCATCAGGCGCATTCCAACCAGTTGGAGGCCTTTTTCCTCGAAACGGGAGATGATGCGGCCAGTGAGTCCCCGATGCAGGGCGTCGGGCTTGAGAAGAAGGAGAGTTGTTTCCACTTGATGAATCAGGATTAGTATGCCATCGGGCGCAGGAGGATAGGCGTTTTGGCCAAACTTTGCCAGTTTCTCGATTGATGAATGGATGGATGGCTCTAGAATACTGCCGATTCTGGGCCAGCCCCCTCCAACGTACGGGGGAATGGCGAAGTTCTTTTGCCCCTTTTAGGAGAGAATCGTGTCGAAAAACCGTTTCTCGGAGAACGAGGACAAAGCCCTAGGTTCGCGTCAAATCAATGATTACGCACGCCTTTCGGGCATTGGTCTTGAATTCTCCGCATCGGTCGCTCTAGTCGGATGGCTAGGTTGGCTATTGGATCGCTGGACCGGCTTGGCCGACAGCTTCCCGGTTTTTCTGCTGTTTGGTATCTTTCTTGGCCTTGGCCTCGGAATCTACCGGCTGCAGCTGAAGATCTCGACGCCACCCCCCGACGAACAAGAAACCCCTGATTCTGAAGACGAAGATCAATGAAGCCTATCTTGGCCCTTTCGGTCCTCGCCCTACCAGCTCTGTGGCTCTTTCCTGCGGAATGGCGGGTTGCAATCGCAATCGGATGGGCCCCGATGATGCTCGCTGAAGCCCTCTTGTGTCAGCGCCGGAAAGCCCTGCTTACCAGCGAAGGTGGTGGCGCTCAACTGCTGATGCTGATGACCTTCGGCTTCCTCGGTAGGCTCTTCTTCCTGGTGGTTGGTGCCCTGCTCGGTGCCAAGGCCGAACTCTTCCCAGAGGGCCCTTTCATGGCTTCCTGCCTCGCTGCGATTGCAGTGGGAGAGGCTTTCTCCTTGACGACCCTGGCGCACGCCAACCGTCAACGCCGCGCTGCGCATAACTTGCCGGCCGACGACACCCCAACACCCTGACGTGATTCCGTCCTTCCTGAACACACTCGTGAACTCCTCAGCTGCTTCCGGCGGCGAGGAAGGTAGTGGAGGCAACCCCTTTGACCGCCTGTTCCCGCACGTGGTCCCGCAGGAGAGCTTCCACGGCATTCAATTGCCCAAGTTGTTCGGCATGCAGGTCTGGGATACCCAGATCTTCCAGCTGCTCTCGATCGTGGCCATGATCGTGTGCTTCGCCGGTGTGCGTAAGGGTATCGTGAATAACGGCAGCGGTCGTTTCTCGAAGATTCTGGCTGGCTGGGTCGCTTGGCTTCGCGACGAGGTCGTCTACCCCAGTCTCGGCAAGGAGCATGGCAAGAAGCTACTGCCGCTGTTCCTGCCGGTGTTCTTCTTTATCGCCTTCATGAACCTGTTCGGCCTCGTACCGTACGGTCTGACCGCCACTGCCAGTGTCTATACCACCGCTGGGCTGGCCGCGATCATTCTGGTGGTGATGCTCGTTGGTGGAATGGTGGCACAGGGGCCAGTCAAGTTCTGGCTCAACCTGGTTCCCCACGGCGTGCCTGCAGCGCTTTGGCCGCTGTTGTTTGTCCTCGAGGTGGCCGGCTTGGCCATCAAACCTTTCGCCCTGACCATGCGTCTCATGGCGAATATGACTGGAGGCCACCTGGTTATCCTTTCATTCCTCGGCCTGATGTTCTTTTTCGGGCAGAGCAGCGCTGCTGTCGGCTGGACGGTTTCCCCGTTCGTCGTCGGCATGTCTGTCTTCATGATGATCATTGAGGGCTTTGTCGCTCTCTTGCAGGCCTACGTATTCACCCTACTCTCGGTGATTTTCGTGGGCATGTGCTTGCATCCTGACCACTAACGAATCCACTTCCCAACCTAAAAAGAGATGTTTGAAACTCTCCTACAACAGCCAGAGCTCAGCGAAGAAGTCCTTCAGCAGACAATTGCCATTGCTCAGGCTTCTAACGACCACGCTAACGCCGCAATCGGTGCTGGCCTCTCCGTGATTGGTGCCGGCATCGGCATCGGCCTGATCGGCGGCAAAGCCGGTGAAGCCATCGCACGTCAGCCAGAAGCTACTGCCGACATCAAGGGCAACGCCATTGTCTTGGCAGCGCTTGTAGAAGGTGCAACCTTCTTTGCGATCGTCGTTGGCCTACTTTTCGCGCTCAAGTAAACCCTTTCGGGAAGTGTGTGTCTCGCCGGATTCTCGGCGGGACACGGATTCCCGGTTCTGAACCATGTTCAACCTCCTTGTAATCTCAATGGCTGGCGGCGGAAACGGTCTCGATCGTCTGCTTGACGTCGGCTCCAGTAGTTTCTTCTGGACGCCGCTGATCTTCCTGCTCTCGCTTCCCGTGATGTGGAAGTTCGTGTTCGGGCCGATCACCAAAGCCCTGGAAGAGCGCGAAGACAACTCGCGTAACGCTGCGGCAGCTGCTGAAGCGGCACGTGAGGAGACCGAACGACTCAAGGCTGCGATCCAAGAGGATCTCGATGCTGCGCGGCGTGAGGCTGCCAAGCAAGTGGCAGAGGCGAAGTCCCGCGCTGCCGAACGAGAGAGGGAATTGATGGCAGCGGCCAAGGATGAAGCTGAAAAGGAGCGCGCCCGCGCTCAGGCAGAGATCGCCCAAGCACTCAACAGTGCTCGCGAGATTCTGCGCAAAGAAGCTATCCAACTTGGTGTCGATGTCGCAGAGCAAGTCATCAAGCGCGAGTTCTCCGACAAGGACCAAGAGCGCTTGGTCACCGAATTCCAGAACCAGGCAAACCTGAACTAGCATGTCTGTCATTCACGTTTCTTCTGCTGCTCGTCGCTACGGCCGCGCCCTCTTCGGTGTCGCACTCGAGCAAGGCGCGCTCGATGCCGTGCGTGCCGACATGAAGTTACTCGGTACAGTCCTCGAGGAACCGACCATGGCAGCTGCTCTGGCCGATCCACGCATGGACGACAGCCAGAAGCGTGCGATGCTGGATAAGGCCTTTGGCGAGTACCTCAATCAGCACACCGTCTTTACCTTTGGTGTCCTGGAGAGCCGCTCCCGTTTGTCTTTGCTGGCGCAGATTCCTGCTGCATTCGAGGAACTGCTGGATGGCCATGAGGGTCGTCTGCGCGGTCAACTCGAATCTGCCCGCCCTGTGAGCGACGAGGATCGTTCGCGGGTCGAGGCAGCCCTTTCCGAGCAGACCGGCATGAAGGTCTCCCTGGAAACCACGGTCGACGAGGATTTGCTCGGCGGCATTCGGGTCACGCTCGCCGGTACCCGCTACGACGGCTCTGCGAGGGGCCGCCTCGACGGACTTCGTCAACGTTTAGAGAATGTGGAGCTCGGCTGAGCTCTCCAGATCCAACCGCAATAGAGAATGGAACTCCAACCATCTGAAGTAACCTCGGTCCTCAAAAAGGAAATCGAGAGTTTCCAGGCAGGGTCCTCGACCGAACAGGTCGGCCAGGTTCTGCAAGTAGGCGACGGTGTCGCCCGCGTCTACGGCCTTGACAACTGCATGATGTCAGAGCTGATCGAGTTTTCCGGAGGTTCAATGGGCATGGCCCTGAACCTCGAAGAGGACAACGTCGGCTGTGTGCTGCTCGGTGATGCCGCTTCCGTAAAGGAAGGCGACACCGTGAAATGCACCGGACGCATCATCTCTGTACCCACCGGTGACCAACTGCTCGGCCGCGTAGTCGATGCACTCGGTGAACCACTGGATGGCAAAGGCCCAATCAGCAACTCCGACGAGGACTTGCGCCCAATCGAACAGGATGCACCGTCGGTGGTCGAGCGCGAGCCGGTGGCAGAGCCAATGGCTACTGGGCTGAAGGCGATTGACGCCATGATCCCAGTGGGGCGTGGCCAGCGAGAGCTCGTCATTGGTGACCGCCAGACCGGCAAGACTGCGATTGCCATCGATGCAATCATCAATCAGAAGTACACCGGTGGGGGCGACCCCAACAACGAGGATCAGGTCCTCTGTGTGTACGTTGCGGTCGGTCAGAAACAGTCCACCGTGGTAGACGTGCAGCGTAAGCTCGATGCAGCAGGCGCCTCGCCGTACACCATCATCGTGAATGCGTCGGCTTCGGATGAAGCTTCCATGCAGTTCATCGCACCCTACACCGGTACGGCCATGGCAGAGCGCTTCCGCGACGCCGGCCGCCACGTCCTGGTGATTTACGATGACCTCACCAAGCAGGCTTATGCATACCGCCAGGTGATGCTGCTGCTGCGCCGTCCTCCAGGCCGTGAGGCTTACCCTGGCGACGTCTTCAACCTGCACTCACGCCTGTTGGAGCGTTCGGCAAAGGTGGCCGATAACGCCCCGGAGATCAATCCCGAGAAGTATTCGAAGGGTGGCGGCTCGATTACCTCGCTGCCAATCATCGAGACCCAAGAGGGCGATGTCTCGGCCTACATCCCAACCAACGTGATTTCTATCACCGACGGTCAAATCTTCCTCGAAGGTGACCTGTTCTACTCCGGCGTTCGTCCGGCAGTGAATGTCGGCATCTCGGTATCGCGCGTAGGTGGTGCTGCTCAGACCCCGGCCATGAAGAAGGTCGCAGGTGGTCTGCGCATCAACCTCGCCCAATACCGTGAGCTCGAGGCTTTCGCCCAGTTCGGTTCCGACCTGGATGCGGCCACCCAGCAGGCACTGACTCGTGGTGCGCGCCTGGTGGAGCTCCTGAAGCAAGGCCAATACCACCCGATGGAGAACGCCGACCAGATCGTGTCGATCTTCGCCGGTACCTCCGGCAACCTCGACAGCGTCGACGTCAACCAGGTCATGGAGTTCGCGACCGGCTTCACCGAATACATGAAGTCCAACCACGCCGACATCATGACCGAGCTGAACGGCTGGAAGACCAAGTGGACCGATGAGCTTGCAGAGGCTGTCGGCAAGGCTTGCGAAACCTTCAAGGCTCAGTTCACCGCCTAACCACGGAATCCAGCTTTGGCAAACATCCGCGATCTGCGCCAACGCATCACCAGCGTCGGCAACATCCAGAAAATCACCCGTGCCATGGAAATGGTTGCAACTACCAAGTTGCGTCGTTTCCAGGGGCGCGCGGTGGATGCGAAGCCTTATGGCGAGGAGCTTGAGAACCTGGTGCGTGGATTGTCCGGCGCAGTCGCGTCCGAACCTGCCGCAGCAGGGGATGCAGCCGTCTTGTTCGAGCAAGGTGGCGGAGACCAACCCTTGGGCATTTTGGTGGTGGGGTCTGACCGCGGCCTGTGCGGCGCCTACAACACCAACGTGTTCCGCAAGCTGATGGAGATGATCGATTCGCTGCAAGGCGAATATGTTCTCTACATCATCGGCCGCAAGGCGCATGCTGAGGCCCAGCGTCGTGACTTAAACATCCATGCCTTTCTCGAAGATTTTGACCTCGAGTCGTCGTCCTTCGGCAAGGCTGCCGGCGTCGCCAACATGCTGGTGAATGATTTTCGCAAGGGCAAGCTGTCCGGTGTGGCTGTCTGTGCGACCAAGTTCCGCACCATGGTGCGTTACGAAGCCACTTTCGATCCTTTCCTCCCAATCGCACCTGCGGCAGAGGAGGAGAGCGCGGTTTCTGAAGAACCGATTCTCGAACCGGGCGGCCCTCAGGTCCTCGGTAGTCTCATCCCACGGTACCTTGAGACGCGAATCTACCACGCGTTGCTCGAGGCTATCACTTCCGAATACGCATCCAGGCGCTTCGCAATGAAGAACGCCACCGATGCTGCGGGTGACATGAAGAAAGAGCTCACTCGCCTCTACAACCGCGCCCGCCAGGCAAAGATCACGCAGGAAATCTCCGAGATCGTGTCCGGCGCCGAGGCCCTCTAGTCCAAACAAAACCCAAGCCAACCATGAGTGCTCAAGGTTCCATTCAACAGATCTTCGGTCCAGTCGTCGACATTTCCTTCGAGGGCGACCTGCCTGCAATCAACGACGCGGTAGAAGTTCCCCGCGACGGTCAGGATTCCCTGGTCGCAGAAGTAGCCCAACACCTCGGTGACAACAGTGTCCGCTGCATCGCGATGGCATCTACCGATGGCCTGCGCCGCGGCATGCCAGCAACGGCTACGGGCGCTCCCATTATGGTTCCCGTCGGTGACTGCACCACGGGTCGTGTCTTCAACCTGCTCGGTCGTCCGTTGGACACCGTTGCCAAGGGTGAGGTTGCCGTCAAGGAGCGCTGGCCGATCCACCGTCCGGCACCGAAGTTCGAGGAGCAGGAGGCTGTATCGGAAGTTTTTGAGACTGGCATCAAAGTGGTCGACCTACTGTGCCCATTCGCACTAGGCGGCAAGATTGGCTTGTTCGGTGGTGCTGGTGTGGGTAAGACAGTCCTGATTCAGGAGCTGATCCGAATCACCGCGGTAGAGAAAGGTGGCTTCTCGGTATTCTGCGGTGTTGGTGAGCGCACCCGTGAAGGAACCGACTTGTGGATCGAGATGACCGAGGCTGAGTACACCACGCCAGATGGTGCTAAAGCTGCGGTGATCGACAACGCGGTGTTGGTCTTTGGTCAGATGAACGAACCACCTGGATCGCGTCTGCGCGTGGCTCTGTCCGGATTGACCATGGCGGAATACTTCCGCGACGTCGAAAACAAGGACGTGCTTCTGTTTGTCGACAATATCTTCCGCTTCACTCAGGCAGGATCTGAGGTGTCAGCACTCTTGGGTCGTATTCCTTCGGCAGTGGGTTACCAGCCTACGTTGGGTTCTGAGATGGGCGCTTTGCAAGAGCGCATCACCTCCACCAACAAGGGATCGGTAACTTCCATGCAGGCGGTGTACGTCCCTGCAGACGACTTCACCGACCCGGCGCCAGTGGCCTCCTTCGCTCACTTGGATTCCACCATCCTCTTGGATCGTGCGATTACCGAGCTGGGCATCTACCCTGCAGTCCACCCGCTGAAGTCCACTTCACGAATGTTGGATCCGCAGGTCGTCGGTGATGACCACTACGCCGTGGCCACGGAGGCTCAGCGTATGCTACAACGTTACGCCGACCTGAAGGACATCATCGCCATTCTCGGTATGGAAGAACTGTCCGACGAAGATAAGTTGGTCGTCCACCGCGCACGTCGCCTGCAGCGCTTCCTGAGCCAGCCATTCTTTGTGGCAGAACAGTTCACTGGTGCCCCAGGACGCTTCGTCTCGCGCGAAGATACGGTGCGCTCCTTCCGTGAAATTCTTGATGGCAAGCACGACGAGCTGCCGGAACAGGCCTTCTATATGGTTGGTGGCATCGACGAGGCCGTCGAGCGCGCTAAGAACCTGTAGAATCAAGGCTGACAGCTCATGAGCACTACCGCAACCACCATGACCCTCCGCATCGTCTCTCCCGATGCGACGATCTTGGATGCACAGGTCAAATCGGTCCAAGTGCCCGGCGAGGATGGCCTTTTCGGCGTCTTGCCACGTCATGCCACCATGGTGTCCCTCACCGATAGCGGTCTACTCCGCGCGGTGGGGGCCGATGGCGAAGTCTTCGAATATCTCATCCACAGTGGTTTCGTCGAGGTTCGTAACAACGAGGTGACCATTTTGTCGCGTTCTGCCGAGAAGACCGAAGACATTGATCTGGCACGTGCCCAACGAGCAGCCAAGCGCGCGCGCGACATCATGCGCAGCGACATGGCGGAACTCGACCTGACTCGGGCCCTGGCGGCATTGCGTCGCGCGATGATTCGCGAGAAATTGGCTCGCAAGCGATGAGCGGCTCCGCCGCCATGCGTACCCACACCTGCGGGCAACTCCGCGCAGAAGACGTCGACACCGAGGTGGTGTTGGCAGGTTGGGTAGCCAACCGTCGCGACCATGGCGTGGTCCATTTTGTTGACCTACGGGACCGCTATGGCATGATCCAGTTGGTCGCCGATGAAGATGCGCCGGAAGGGGGCATGGAAGGCCTTAGTGGTCTTCACCCTGAGGACGTCATCCAGGTCAAGGGTGTTGTGCGTATGCGTGTCGAAGGACAGCGCAATCCCGACCGCGACACTGGCGACGTCGAGGTTCTGGTCAGTTCAGCGAGTAAAATCTCGTCCGCAGCGCGATTGCCTTTCGAAATCGCCGACCACATCGACGTGCCCGAGGAGATGCTGATGCGCTATCGGTATCTGGACATGCGTCGCTCGCCAATGCAGGAGCGCATGAAACTGCGCACCATTGCCAATCATGCATTTCGCAAAGCGCTAATCGAAGAAGGTTTTTACGAAATCGAGACCCCGATGCTGACGCGGAGCACACCGGAAGGCGCGCGTGATTACCTGGTGCCATCCAGAATGCGTCAAGGATCCTGGTACGCCTTGCCGCAATCGCCACAGTTGTTTAAGCAGTTGAGCATGGTCGGCGGCATGGATAAGTACTTTCAGATCGCCCGTTGCATGCGCGACGAGGACCTTCGTGCTGATCGCCAGCCGGAGTTCACCCAGCTGGATATGGAGATGTCTTTCGTCGATGAGGAAGATGTCTATTCGCTGGTCGAAAGCGTAATGGCAGCCGTCTACCGTGAGATTAAGGGTGTGGAATTGCAGCTACCGCTGGAGCGTATGCCCTATGCGGAGTCGGTGCGCCGCTTCGCCTCGGATAAGCCGGACCTGCGCAACCCCATTGAAGTGGTGGACCTTGCCAGCGAAGGCGCGGTCCTCGACTTCGTCGTCTTCAACAACGTCTTGAAGGATGGCGGTTGGGTGCGGGGGATTCGCGTTCCGGCCGGTTCGTCGCTATCGCGTAAACAAGTCGATTCGATCGAGGCCGCTGCCAAGGATGCCGGTGCCGGTGGCGCCGCCTGGTGCAAGGTCACCGCCGATGGCCCGACTGGGCCGCTGTCGCGCTTCCTCAAGGCTAAAGAAGATGAGCATCCAGTCGTTTGCCCCGTCGGGATCGCCGGTCTCTCTGAAGCTGGTGCGGCTTTCTTGAAGGCTCTCAACGCCAGCCCAGGCGACCTGGTGGTTACCATCGCCGATGCCCCGCGTCGCGCCATGACCGCCCTCGATGCGATTCGTAATAAGGCCGGCGCCTTGATGGATTTAATCCAAGGCCCAGATTGCCTCCTGTGGATTACAGAGTTCCCTCTCTTCGAGGAAACCGACGATGGTGGCTACCACCCGGCGCATCACCCATTCACCTGCCCGGTGATGGACGACGTCGAAGCGCTGAAGTCCGGCGAGAAGGAGTCCATTCGTTCGCGTGCTTACGACCTGGTCCTCAATGGCGTGGAACTCGGCTCCGGTTCCGTTCGAATCCATGATCGCGATCTGCAGAAGAGCATCTTCAAAGCCATCGGCCTGTCGGAGGAAGTCGCCAACGAGCGCTTTGCCTTCCTGCTCGAGGCTTTCCGTTACGGCGTTCCACCTCATGCCGGTTTCGCAATCGGCTTGGATCGCCTGTACGCACTCCTTTTTGGCGCTGACACCATTCGCGATGTCATCGCCTTCCCCAAGACAGCTACCGCCAGTTGCCCCTTAACTGGGGCGCCATCGGTGGTCGATGAAACTCAAATGGGGGAGCTCGGCATCAGCCAGCTCGTACCCGAAAACTTGAACGAGGCATAACCATAGGCTCTAGAAAACGTTACGCACCTCCTGAGAAGGAGAAATACCGGGTAAACCGACGGATCCGTATCCGCGAGGTTTTCCTTATTGATGAAAACGGTACCCAGATTGGTCCGACTCCTACCCACGTTGCGTTGAAAAAGGCCGAGGCGGCCGGACTCGACCTCGTCGAGGTCGCTCCAAACTCCCGCCCACCGGTCGCCAAGATCCTTGATTACGGACGTTTCAAATACGAACAGAAGAAGAAGTCCAAGGGGAAGCCCAAGGCCACTTCTTCGGTCCTCAAGGAAGTCCGCGTCCGCCCTAAGATTGATGTCCATGACCTGGATATTAAAATCCGCAAGGCCCGAGAATTCTTGGAAGCTGGGCACAAGGTTCAAGTGACTTGCCTTTTCCGCGGTCGCGAGATGGCGTACCAGAGCATTGGCCGTGGTGTGATGCTGCGTGTCGCCAAGGAGCTCGAGGACATTGCCCGGGTGGAGCGCGATCCACGCATGGAAGGGCGTCGCATGAACTTGATGTTAGGCAAGAGGGCTACGCCATTAGTCCAACCTGCGGAACCCAAGGAGGAAGAGGTCACGCCGAAGTCGAAGTCGATGCCGGTGACCCACCAGGAGGATTTCGCCGATTTACCAGCCATCCCGGCCAAGCCGCAGGAGGCCGCAGAACCGCAGGCCGAGGAATCCGATTCCGCCGCCGAGAAGCCCTCAGACGATCCTAAGGAGTCCGAATAGGGCTTTCTTGACCACGTCCGCTGAAACCGTACAATATTCGGCTCGATTTTCCCCACTTGGCCCTAAGACACAGGAGGATACTGTGCCCAAGCAGAAAACTAAAAAAGCAGTCTCGAAGCGCTTCAAACTCACCAAGACCGGTAAGGTCATGCGCCGTCACCAGATGACGGGGCACTTTATGTGCGCCAAGACGTCCAAGCGACGTCGTGCCTTGCGTCGCAACGCTGTGGTTCCTGGCGGAATCGCAGTGAATCTCGCCAAACTCATGCAAAGTTAGGTAGAGAGAAATGACTAGAACACGTTCCGTAGTTCCACGCGTCCGTCGTCGTAAGCGCCTGATGCGCCGTGCGAAGGGTTTCTGGGGTGGTCGTCATCGTTTGCTACGCACGGTCAAGGAGACCTTGTTGCGCTCCGGCAACTTCGCCTATCGCGATCGCAAGAACCGCAAGCGCGAGTTCCGCAAGCTTTGGATTCAGCGCATCAACGCCGGTGCCCGCATGAATGGCATGTCCTACAGTCGTTTGGTGAATGGCATGAAGAAAGCCGACATTCAGATCGACCGCAAGGCCCTCTCCGAGCTTGCATTCCACGACCCCGCTGCCTTTCGTGCAGTGGTCGAGAAGGCCCAAGCCGCACTCGCTGCCTAAGTCGCAAGCACCATGCGTGACCGTCTCGAAGCACTTTGCCGCGACGGAATCGCCGCGGTAGCCGAAGCCCAAAGCGCCGACGCCCTGCAGGACGTGGAAGTCCAGCTACTAGGGCGTAATGGTGCCCTCACGGCCCAGCTTAAGGGCTTGGGCAAACTGTCTGCTGAGGAACGCCCGGCGGCAGGCAAGCTCGCCAATGAGGTTAAGCAAACCCTGCAGAAGGCACTCGAGGACCGCCGCGCCGCGATTGAGAAGGCTGAGCTTGAGGAAGACCTCGCCGGCAGGGGCGTCGATCCCACCATGCCCGGTGCGCCAATGCCCGTCGGCGGCGTGCACCCGGTCATGGCGGTCGCTCGTGAGCTCGAGGACCTGTTTGGCTCGATGGGCTATGTAGTTTGGGATGGTCCCGAGATTGAGACTGAAGCTCATAACTTCGACAACCTGAATATCCCCGGCGACCACCCCGCGCGTGAATCGCACGACACCATTTGGATGGAAGATACTCCTGAGGATGGCCGTCTTTGCCTGCGTACCCATACCTCGCCGGTACAAGTGCGTGCCTTGAAGCAGTTCGGTGCGCCCTTGCGCGTGGTTGCTCCCGGCCGAGTGTTCCGTCAAGAGGCTCAAGACGCCACCCACGAACATACTTTTCACCAGATGGAAGGATTGGTCGTGGATAAGGGCATCGGTGTGCCGCACATGTTGCACGCCATGAACAGCATGCTGGAAGGCATTTTCGGGCGCAAACTGGAGACTCGTTTGCGCCCTGGCTTCTTCCCCTTCGTGGAGCCAGGCTTCGAGCTTGATGCGCGTTGCCCTTTCTGCAAGCAGGGCTGCAAGGTCTGTAAGGGCACCACTTGGATTGAGTTGATGCCTGGCGGCCTGGTGCATCCCAATGTTTTGTGTGCAGCCGGCGTGGATCCAGAAACCTATAGCGGTTTCGCCTTCGGCCTCGGCCTGTCGCGCATGGCCATGTTGCGCTATGGCATTCATGACATTCGCTGGATGATGAGCGGCGACCTGCGTTTCCTCGAACAGTTCTCAGCATGAAGATTTCGCTCAATTGGGTAGGCGACTACGTCGACATCTCCGATCTCTCGGCTGAAAAGATTGCGGAGTTATTGTCTTTGCATACTGCCGAGGTCGAAGGCATTGAGTCCTTTGGCGAAGGCATTCGCGATGTTGTGGTCGGACATGTGGTCCAATGCGGTCAACATCCTGCTGCTGACAAGCTGTCCTTGACCATGGTTGAGTACGGTGGTGAGGAACCCGTGCCGGTGGTCTGTGGGGCACCGAATGTTCGTGAGGGTCAGAAGATTGCCTTTGCACCGGTGGGCAGCAAGTTGCCCGGCGACCTAAAAATTAAGAAAGCTAAGCTGCGTGGCGAGGTGTCCCGCGGCATGATTTGCTCCGAGCGGGAACTAGAAATCAGTGAGGAGCACGACGGCATCCTGGAACTGCACCAGGATGCTCCGGTTGGCGAGCGCCTCATCGATTTCCTTGGAATGAAGGATTCGGTGCTGGAACTCGACAACAAGTCGTTGACCCACCGTCCAGATCTATGGGGGCACTACGGTTTTGCTCGTGAGTTGTCCGTTATCCTCAATCGCCCACTGAGTCCCCTGGATCTTGACGTGGCTTGGCCTCGCCAAGAGGGTAGTTGGAAAATTTCTCTCAGCGACATCGAGGGTTGCCCTCAATATGGGGCCACGGAAATTGACCTAGGTGGCATTCCCGGCCAAGCGCCGACGTGGATGCGTAATCGCCTGCAAGCAGTGGAGCAGCGTCCGGTCAATGATATCGTCGACATCACCAACTACGTGTTGCTGGAGATTGGGCAGCCAACCCATGCCTTTGACGCTAGCACCTTGCGTGGTCACGCCATCGAGGTGAGAGCTGCCCAGGAAGGTGAGAGCTTTACCACCCTGGACGAGGTCGAGCGCAAGCTTGAGAGCGACGACTTGGTCATCTCCGACGGTGAACGCGCTGTTGCCTTGGCTGGAGTCATGGGTGGTCTTGATACCGAGGTCACTCATAACACCACTCGGATTCTGCTTGAATCAGCAGTTTTTCATGGCACGCGTATCCGTCGTACTGCCCAACGCCTGGCGTTGCGCAGCGAAGCCAGTACTCGTTTTGAGAAGTCCCTTGATCCGGCCTACACTCAGCAGGCTACTGCGCGTTTCTGCAAGCTGTTGTTAGATATCCGTCCAGCAGCAAAGGTCTTGAGTGCACCTCAGGTGGAGGGCCATAGCGTTGCTCCCGAGATTGTTCTGCAGTTGGACCCAGTGCGCACCTCTGAGCTGCTGGGCATCGAAATGGACAGGCCAGCCATGACCGGTATCCTTGAAAACTTAGGCTTCTCGGTGGAGGACCAGGGGCAGGAGTTGGCGGTGACGGTGCCCAGCTGGCGTGCCACCAAGGATGTCTCGCTGGCCATTGACCTCGTCGAGGAGATCGGTCGCATCCACGGCTACAACCGCATTCAAGCAAAGCCGCTGAATGCGCCTGTGGCGGTTCCAGTGCAGCAGCCATTACGTCTTCTTGGTCGCAAGTTGCTGGCACGCTTGGTGCAGAGTCACGGTGCGTTTGAGACCCAGTCCTATTCCTTCCTCGACAACAACTGGGCGGACAGCCTGGGCCTAGGGCGTCAAGATTTTGTCTGCATCGCGAACCCTGTCCATTCCGAAGTGGAGCTCATGCGTCGCGACCCGATTCCGAGCTTGTTGGAACAAGCTGTAGGCAACCTGCGCGAGAACCCAGCCGGGCGCCTCTGCGAACTAGCCAAGGGTTACGAACCGATTGCAGGAGAACTGCAGCCTCGGGAACGGTGCTGGTTGGCGGTGGTGGAGTGGGCCGGCAAGGACACTCCGCGTGAAGGCTATGAAAGCCTGTTTGCGCGTCTGCGTGGTGTCAGTCAGGACTTAATGCGCAGCCTCGATTTGCTCGACAAGCTGCGGACCAGTCCCGTTCAGCCAGAAACACCCATGCCGACTTGGGCCCACCCGGTGCAATCCTTGGAATATCATGTTGGCGAAACATTGTTGGGCCGGAGCTGTCGGGTACATCCACGATTGCAGGCCGCAATGGAGTTTGATCGTGCCGACGTCGGCGTCCTGCTTTTGGACCTCGAGGCGCTAGCCAAGGTTGCCGAGCAGGCGGAACCGAAGTTTCATGAACCTTCGAAGTTCCCCGGCATCAAGGTGGATATTGCTCTGGCATTGCCTGAGGCCGTCCCCTATGACGAGGTCGTCGGCGCCATCCGAAAATTTGGTGGCAAATTCCTCGATAGCCTAGAGCTTTTCGACGTCTACACAGGCCCTGGCCTGGAGGAAGGGCAGCGCAGTCTAGCCTTCCGAAGCCTGCTGAGGTCGCCTGAGCGCACCCTGAGCGACAAGGAGGAGCGGAAATTCCTCAAGAAGATGGAGCAGGTCGCAATCGAGTTAGGCGGAAACCTTCGTAGCTAAGAGCCTACGCAGAGGGTATTTTTAGACGCGGGGCCCCATAGAACCCCGCCGGCCCCTTCGTGATGAACTACCTGCGGAAAAACTTCGACATCCTGTACATCGTGGTTCAGGTATGGATTGATGGTTTTGTCACATTGTTGGCCTGCTTGACTGGTTTTTGGGCCTTCTCGTATTTCATCTTGCCAAACCAAGCGATAGACCTGGATAACTACCGGCAGCTGTT
This sequence comes from Planctomycetota bacterium, assembly GCA_030749235.1. Taxonomy (GTDB): domain Bacteria; phylum Planctomycetota; class UBA1135; order UBA1135; family UBA1135. Next base: position 25,954 of record JASMKM010000114.1, read on the forward strand.
CGTAATGATCACCGGCATCGTCTTGGCCTGTTTCTGGACTTTCGGCCTGTATCAGGGGCAGAAGTCCATCCTCAACGTCGAGGAATATCGCGGAATCTTCAAGGCCACGTTGATGTCTTTCCTGGTCACCGCCTGTGCAATTTTCCTGCTGCGCGGCGTTGATGGCCTTCCGGAAGAAGTTAAGAGCCACTGGATTTATCAGTTGGCCAACGTGCCCTATTCAGTGCTGAAGCTGGACAACGCTGATCAGTATTCGCGAATGTTGTACATTCTGGTTTTTGCCTGCATCTTCATCTTCACAATCATCCAGCGTGCGATCACCTTTAACATCCTGTCGTCCTTCTACGCCCATGGTATTGGCAACACGAACGTGGCGATTTTTGGCACCGGCCAGATAGCTCGTCGCTTGCAGCAGAAGCTTAAGCTGTTCCCTACGCTGGGGTACCGATTCGTCGGTTTTCTGGACGAGCGCGAGGCGGTGAAGGACGGGCTTGAGGAAGTCCAAGGTTTTCCGGTGTTGGGACATGACTTTGAGCTTGACCATCTGCGGGACCGTTATGAGTTGCGCCGCATTCTGATTGCAAAACCTGATTACGAGGAGGATGAACTTGTCGGGTTGTGTAAGAAATTGGATAACTTTGGCATTCAATATCAAGTCGTGCCGCGTCTCTATCATTTCTTCTCGAGACGCTTCACGGTTGAGTCGATCGATTCACTGCCTTTGATTACGCCGGTGCCCTTGCACGGCAAACCGCTTTATTCAATGGTTAAGCGCCTGATGGACATCCTAGCCTCGGCCAGCGTGCTTCTGATTACTCTGCCGCTAAGCCTGATTCTGGTCTTACTTATCAAGCGCGAGTCTTCAGGCCCTGTGTTCTTTACTCAAATCCGACAAGGTGCTAATAATCGCTCCTTCCGGATGGTGAAATTTCGCACGATGTACAACGATATGTGTGGTGACGCGGTCACCCCGCAGACAGGAACTGATCCGCGTGTCACCAAGATCGGGCGCTTCCTGCGCAAGATGTCCTTAGATGAAATTCCGCAGCTCTGGAACGTGTTGCGCGGCGACATGTCAATTGTCGGCCCGCGTCCGGAAATGCCATTCATTGTGGAGCAATACAACGAAACTCAGATGCTGCGCCTGGATGTCAAGCCTGGCATTACTGGCCTGTGGCAGGTCTCGGAGGCTCGTAAAGCACCCATCCATGAGAACCTGGATTACGACCTCTATTACATCGAGAACCAGTCCTTGTTCCTCGATCTCACGATCGCCAGCTTGACGGTCGCAACCATGTTGCGCCAGACCAGCACGCACTAATGAGCACTACGGACGAACCCGCCGACGAGCCACCCTTCGATGCCGACGGCGTCTATCGGGGTCCGGACCGACGCAAGAGCCCAACCAGGCTGTTCTCGAAGTTCACTTTTTATGGCGGGCGTCGCCTTACTGGCGGGCGTCGGCCTGGGGAGAACCGCGAGGTCTTCGTCGATCGTTATCCCTTGTGGATCTGGGTCATGCTCACTGTGTTTTTGGTGTTGAACCTTCTCGACGCGCACTTCACTTTGATCTATCTTCAACGAGGTGGGGAAGAGGCCAACCCGGTGGCAGTGCAATTGTTGAACGCAGGTATGGGTGGCTTCATCGGCGTAAAGGCATTCGGTGTGGGACTGGGAAGCGTGGTATTCTGCATGCTGAACAACTTCCGCAACGCGCGTATCGGCGTTGTATTGGCCTTGACCTTCTACCAGCTGTTGCTTTGTTACCACATGCTGCTCTACTTCGGTAAGTGGGGCAACGTAATCTCCTGACCTGCAGGTTCATTCTTTCAGCACGTTACCGAAGCGTGCGATTGCTGTCATCATCGCCGCCGTCGGCCTAATACGATTACCAGCGGATGCCTATGACCTGAGGGATATCGCCGTGTACATGTTCGATCGTGGCCTGTGCGGGGATTCGACGGCACAGGCGTTCGAATAGATTCTCTAGATAGGCTGGGGGAGGAATTGGATGTTGTGGCGGTGTCGGTGGCGGGCCCTGTTGCCACAGGAGTACCGATCGGCGGCCCTCCTGATAGGTACGCAGGGTAATCTGACCGCCGCTGCCGAATCGTTGTAGCAGCAACAAGGCGGATTGCATGGCGGCGCGCACATAACGCACATCGGCTTCGACATGCAGATCAGCAACCAAGTCGATATCGATGTCGACGCCGGACTTCTCAGCGTATTCCACCAGTTCCTCGGCCAAGTGACTAAGGTCGTGCGATGCCGGATGCGGGTGCAATTCGGCGGCGGCCAAGTGTAGGAACTCAAGTTGCGATGCCAACTGAGTGGCGGCGTCCAAGGCAGGGGTTATCAAGGCATGGGTACTTTCGTTGGCTTGATTACCAAGCAATTGCAGATAGCCGGAGATGCTGGTTAGTGGGTCGCGTAGGCCCTCGACCATGCCGTCCAGAAATTCCTGCGGGAAGGCACCCTTTGGAATGCCGCTGCTGTTCATGCGGCGGAAGGCTTGATGGATACCCTGCGGGGTCCATGGTTTCGGTAGCAACACGGTATTCGGGTAATCGAGCAATTCCTCGAAACCGGCCACGCCGCGGTCGCCGACCAGCAAAATTAACCAGGTGTTTTCATGCTGCACCAAGCTGGCGACGATGATGCGCAAATCCGCCAGGGAGAGACGATCCGTGTCGGCTACCACACCGGCCAAGCTGGCAATAAAACCTTCCTGAAGCCAGCTGGCCAGCTCAAAACTCTGGCGCAACACACGGTTTTCGCCACAGCATGAGCGCATTACAGCGGTCAAACTAGGGTCGTCCTCGGGGATTAATAGCAGGACTGTGGAGGGGATGGGTTGGTTGCTCATTTGTACAACCCCCCGACTTTATCAAGGTGAGGGCGTGAGTTCGACCGTATGGCGCAATATCCACGGCACCGCCTCGGCTAGGTGAGCACAGAACAAATCTGGTTCCTTACCGATTTCGGCCATATTCTGACGCGAATCTCTTCCTTTGCCGGTTCCCACTAGCACTGACGGCATTTCTTTGGCTGCGAAAGCCTGCAGGTCACGCAGGTCGTCGCCAATACCGACACTGCGTGCCCAATCGATTTCGAAGTCTTCGGCGGCGCGATCCAGCAGGCCACCAAGGGGCTTGCGGCAACGGCAACGACGTCGGTCCGGGGCTACGCCAACACTTGGGTGGTGCGGACAGTGGTAATAGCCGTCAATGCGCACGCCAAGATCTCTGAGTAGGTCATCGATACGTAACTGGATTCCCAGCAACTTGCCCTCATCCAGCAGACCGCGTGCCACGCCTGACTGGTTGGACACCACAATCAGTTGCAGCCCTTTGCGCTGCAAAGTTGCCAAGGCCTGGGCAACGCCGGGCAGCAACTCCGTCTGCGAGACCGACGCCAGATAGGGCACTTCACGCAAGATGGTGCCGTCGCGATCAAGGAAAACTGTCGGTCGGGCATTCATGGCGCTATCCTAGCGTCTTCATGAATGAAAGACGATACGAAAGAGCCTTGGAGGAACTCCGGGCCGGAAGCGGGGACCCATGGATGGTCCTCAAGATTATGGGCGAGTTCGTTGAGGGCTTTGACACGATGCGTCATGTCGGCCCTGGCATCTCGATTTTTGGTAGCGCCCGGACCAAGGAAGGCACCGAGCATTATGAAATGGGACGTGCCGTAGCCGGTCAAGTCGCACGACGTGGATATACGGTGATTACTGGTGGCGGCCCGGGTGCGATGGAGGCGGCTAACCGTGGCGCTCAAGAGGCTGGTGGTAAGTCCGTTGGTCTGAACATCGACTTACCAATGGAGCAGGAGCCGAATCCTTATCAGGATGTCGAGATCAATTTCCGCTACTTCTTCGCGCGCAAGGTTTGCTTCGCAAAATATGCGCTTGGTTATGTGGTCCTGCCTGGCGGATTCGGGACTATGGACGAGTTCTTCGAGGCGCTCACCCTAATTCAGACCAAGAAGATGAGCGACTTTCCGATCGTGTTAATGGGAAAGGATTACTGGGGTGGACTGGTGCGCTGGATCAAGAAATCAATGATCGCCGAAGGCACAATCTCGAAGGAGGATCCGGACATGTTCTACGTGACTGACAACCCCGCCGAGGCTGCCGAGGTTATCCATCGTGCCCTTGAAGAAGGTTCCAACATTCGCCCAGAATGGCGACGCCAGATGCGCACCGCGCGCAAACAGGCTTCACGCATTCATGCCACCAAGCGGATTGAAGGGCGCAAAAAAAGCAAAGCCGCCAAGCCCAAGAAGGGGGGCGGCAAAACCGAAAAATAATCCCTGCCGAGTCGCCCAGTCTCTTTAAGAGGCAAGTCCGGGCGCGATGGATTAGGCCAGATCCTCTTCTTTAGCGCGGGAGAGGAAGTCGCCGGTCTCGGTGTTGATCTTGATGAACTCACCTTCGGTAATGTAGCCAGGCACACGGACTTCAAGGCCAGTCTCGCAGACTGCGCCTTTCTTCTCGGAAGTGACGGTGTCGCCCTTGGCCGAGACTTCGGCTTCCTTGACCTGCAAGATCACTGCTGTCGGTAGGTCGACGCTAATCGCATTGCCTTCGAAGAAGGTCAGGCTAATTGGCTGGTTCTCGCGCACGAACTTCATCGCATCGGACACTAACTCGGCACCCAGGAAGTATTGTTCGTAATTTTCCGAATCCATGAAGACGTAGGAGTCGCCGTCCATATATAGGAAGGTGCAGCCCCTTTTGTCGAGGTGGGCACGTTCCACGGTCTCATCGGATGTCATGCGCATCTGCTTTGACTGCCCCGTTTGGTGATGCTTGCATTTAATTTGGTTGAAGGAGCCGCCTTTTCCGGGTTTGCGGAATTCGTAATCGGTCACCACCCACAGGGCATTGTCGATGAGGAGGATCTGCCCTTTACGGACCTGGTTTGCTTTGATGGTTGGCATGATGCAGTAGCTACGAAAACAGCGGAGCATTTTAGCAGAAGCCGGCCGCAGCCATCACCGCAGAGATTCGCAGCACTTGTGGCTGCAGGGCTCAATAGGAGCGGCGCATGGTGCTGGATGGGATGTCTAGCGCCTGACGGTATTTGGTGACGGTGCGACGCGCCACCTTGGTGCCGTCTCGGTCGCGTAACACTCTTACAATCTCTTCATCTGACAGCGGATGGGCCTTGTCTTCGGCGCAGATGATTTCCTTGATGCGCTCTTGGATCGCTACGCGCGAGCGATGTCCACCTTTAGCCGTACTTTGGCCTCCGGAGAAGAATCCTTTCAGCGGCAGGATACCTTGCGGAGTCTGCGCATACTTACCGCGAATTGCACGCGAGACCGTGCTGATATGCACGCCGACGGCGTCGGCTACCTCCTGCATCTTTAGGGTTTGCATCCGTTCGGGGCCATGGATCAGGAACTCACGTTGGCGTTGCACCAACTCCCTGGAAATCTTTGTGAGGGTTTCGCGGCGTTGCTGGACAGCGTCCAGGAACCAGCGCGCCCGTTCGATTTTCTTCATTAGGAAGGCATGCAGGCGCTTGTCGCCCTTGGCCTGTTCAAGGGCTTCCTGGGCCTTCCGGGTCAAGCGAACTTCCGGCATGCCATCGCGCACCAGGCGTACCACCATCTTGCCATAATCATCTTCTTCGATGACCACGTCTGGAAAGATGGTTCGGTTGTAGTCTTGCTCGTAATCGCCTAGCGGGCGTGAATCGAACAAGGCCAGTACTTCAAGGGCATGGCGCACCTCATCGAGGCTCAAATCCTCGGCCTTGGCAATCTGCGGGATGCGGTTGGACAACAGGTCGTCGAAGTAATCAACAAGAATCTTACGCGCCACATAGTCGTCTTTGTCCAGAGCATCCAGCTGCAAAAGGAAGCACTCGCGCAAGTTTTCACAACCAATCGCAGGGTGGGCGATGATGCGGATTCGCGACAATGCCAGGTGCAGCAGCTCATAGTCAACGCCGGTAACCTCGACGACCTCTTCCAGGCCATGCGGCAGGAATCCGCGAGGATCAAGGAACCGGAAGATTAACTCGGCGTTGCGGATGACATCGGCCGGCTCCTCGCGCATGCGCATTTCAGCCAGAATCGAATCTTCGGTATGGATGTCAGGCGCGGCCACGTTTTGCACCATGTCGTAGTCGTTCTCCTCGTTGGGAGAACTTGGCAAACGTGAGGGTGCACCTTCGAGCAAATTGCCGAGATTCTCCAAGTCGGCCGGATCCGGCTGATGATCCTCTTCTTGAGGGGCGGCCTCGTCTTGTTCCGACGTTGCTGCCTTGTCGGGATGGTCCGAGGTTTCGAGAAAAGGGTTGTCTTCCAGCTCTGCTGCGATTCGATCAAGCAACTCAGGCATGGTGAGCTGCAGGATCTGCATTGCCTGAATCATCTGCGGCGACTGAGATAGTCGCTGCTCAAGCTTCAGGTTCTGGTTATATTCCAGGCGCATGTGTCAAAGTCTACCTCACTCCGAGCCTCGGTTACGAAACTCATGAAGCAAGACAACCCAGGCGCCTTTTTGGGCTTGCCGCCTGAATCCAGTGGGCCGACATCCTTGGGGGTGGTTATTCCGGTTCCTTATGAGGCTACCACCACTTACCGCACCGGCACCGTCGCGGGTCCACAGGCGATTTTGGAAGCAAGCCAGCAGGTGGAGTTCTACGACGAATGGTTGGAGGATGAAGCGCGCCGCTTCGGCATTCGTACGGTGGAAGCGGTGGCAGGGGAAGGTGCGCCGGAATCCTTTGCAGATAAGCTTGAAGCCATCGTTAGCGCACATTTGGCCGATGGGCGCTTCCCTTTGATCCTCGGTGGCGAACACTCGATTAGTCTCGGTCCGATCCGTGCCGCGGCCAAGATCCACCCGGACTTGGTGGTTCTACATCTAGATGCCCATCCCGATCTTCGAGACGAGTACGACGGCACTCGTTTTGGGCATGGTTGCGTGATGCGCCGCGTGTTAGAGAGTGGTGTCAGGATCCATGCGTTTGGCCTGCGTGCCATCTCTCCCGAGGAGCGGGACTTTTATCCCACGCAGTCTGCCGCCAGCTACGTTGCGGCGCGAGAACTTCTGCCTTTGACAGGGCCTGAGCGCGTACAGCGCATCCTGGAGGGCCTTCCTCAAGGCCCGCTGTGGCTATCTTGGGATATTGACGGTTTGGATCCGTCCATCGTCCCAAACACTGGTACGCCAGAGCCCGGCGGGCTGGATTGGTATACCGTCAGCGAGTTACTTCGAGTTTTGGATCAGCAGCAACGGTTGATTGTCGGCGCCGAGTTGCTGGAGTTGATGCCTGTCCCGGGACACCATGCTTCGGATTTCGCCTGCGCACGGCTTGCTCACCGAATGATGCTCGCTGGCCTGCGTTCGATGGCCCGGCGGACGTAGAATCAGCCCCATGGATATCCTCCTGGTCGAGGATGAACGCACCTTGGCGATTCCGCTCGCCGATGCGCTTAGCGAAAAAGGACACGTCGTGAAGACTCTTCACGACGGGGCTGCGGCCTTAGCTTGGCTGAAGGACCATCGCTGTGAATTGGTGGTGACCGACGTCCGCCTGCCAGGTGCCGATGGCATCAATATCCTGCAACGCGCCCGCGCCCAGGACCCGCCCTGCGAGGTCTTGGTCATGACTGGCTATGCCTCGATCGATCAGGCCGTCGATGCGATGCGCGGCGGGGCAGTGAGTTATCTCCAGAAGCCCTTCCCAATCGAAGCGCTTTTGAGTCAGGTCGAAAGGGTTGCCAAAACTCATCAAATGCAAGGTGAACTGCGTCGCTTACGTCAACAGGCCGGCGAGGAATCCACACACCTGACTGGCACATCAACTGCCGTCACCGAGATCAACAAACGCATTCAAAAGGTGGCCGGCGAGGATGTTACCGTGCTGATCACCGGCGAGAGCGGTACCGGCAAGGAGCGTGTGGCGCGTGCCCTGCATCAGTTGAGTCAAGGAGCCAGTAAGGCCTTCGTGCCGGTAGCCTGTTCTGCCATCCCAGCTGGCCTGTTGGAGGGGGAGTTATTCGGTTTCCGAAAGGGAGCATTCACCGGTGCCGAAGAGGACCGTAGCGGCCTGTTAGATGAAGCGGGCGATGGCACGCTTTTCCTGGATGACATCGATGACGTGCCTCTGGAAGCGCAAGCCAAGTTGCTGCGTGTCTTGCAGGAGCGTGAATTTATGCGTCTAGGCGGGCACAAAATGCGCCCATTCAAGGCCCGCGTTCTAGCCGCCACCAAGGTCGACCTGAAGGATGCCGTCGCCGCAGGCGCCTTCCGCGAGGACCTATATTTTCGCATCAACGTGGTTCCCTTACGCCTAGTGCCGCTTCGCGAACGCACCGAAGATTTGTCGCCGTTACTCGGTGCCTTGCTGAAACGTTGGGATCCCGAAGGGCGTCATCGCATCGCCCCCGAAGCTCTGCGTAAGCTAGCTCTGCATCCATGGCCCGGTAATGTGCGCGAGTTGGAGAATTCCTTGCGTCGCGCCTTGGCTCTTGCCGGTCGCGCACGAATTCTGCGACTGGAGCATCTGTTGCCTGGTGGCATTGGTTCGCATGCCGTTAACGGTAACCAGGAGGTCGTGCCTCTACGTGAAGCTGCTGCCCGCGCCGAATCGGATTCGATCCGCAGCGCCTTGGCTGCTACCGGTGGTCGCAAGCAGAAAGCAGCCAAGCTCCTCGGCGTGTCGCGCAAGGTATTGTGGCAGAAAATGAAGGAACTTGGCCTCGAAGACCCTAAGGACAGTTCCGCATGAGTGAGAAACTAGCTCCCTATTTGGCAGGAGATGCCCCCGTCGTGGTCAAAGCTCAGAACGCTGCGATTTACACCGATTTGCACCTTCATTTGGATGCTCCCGGTGAGATCATCTCCTTCATTCAGGGCCTTGGTCATCTCTCGGGCAAGGCTGACGCTTTGATTATCCTTGGCGACCTCTTCGATGTCTATATCGGGCGGGAGGTCTTTGTGCACCCTCATTTTGAACCCTTCTTAAGGGCGGTGGAATACTTAGGTGCTAACGGTTGTCCGACCTACATTCTGCGCGGTAACCGTGACGTCATGATGAACCAGCGCGATGGCAACCTGATGGGATTCACGGTTTGCGATACGGTCCTGCTTGAAACCCAGGGCCAGCGCCGCGTCCTGTTGACTCATGGCGACGCCTTCTGCCTGGCGGACCGTCCCTACCAAAAGTTGCGTCGCACACTGCGTTTTCCAGGATTAAGAGGATTCCTGCGCACTTTGCCCTACTGGGCGCGCAAGCGTATCGCCAGACGTCTGCGTGGTTATTCCAAGCAGGAAGTTGCGCGCAAACCGCTGGACAGCATGGCCTTGACCCTGAGCCAAGTGAAAGAGACTATGGCCGATTTTCAGGCTGAGTTGGCCGTTATCGGCCATCTGCATGCCGAAGCGCGTCATCAGCTAGGCCAGAACCGGCACTTGTGGGTGCTGCCAGCCTGGGAACCAGGCACGCCGCCGCGGATGGTTGCGGAAATGCTTGACGAAACAGTTTAAAACACTAAAATTTCTCGGCTTCATGGGCACGGAACCGCAATTCCAGAGTCTGCCGGTGGTGACCCTGGATGGGCATTCCGGATCAGGCAAAAGCACCTTGGCGCAACGCTTGGCCGAAAGGCTGGGCTGGTCCTACCTGGACTCCGGTGCTTGGTATCGCGCGCTCACCTGGGCGGTGCTCGAAGCCGATGGGGATACCTGCAATGCGCAGTTGGTCCTCGACACGCTCTCTTCCATTCAAATCGAATCCAACCCACAGGGCCAGGTGCTCGTGGATGGCCGCCTGCTCGAAAATGAGCTGCGCACCGCCATCATCGACCACCATGTCTCCAACGTTGCTGATCATGTCATTGTCCGCGAAGCGCTGAACCAGCGCATGCGCCAGATGCTGCAGGAGCCCGGAGTCCAAGGTCTGGTCGCTGATGGGCGTGATGCTGGCACTGTCATCTTCCCCGATGCCGGCCTAATGGTGTTCGTCGAGGTGCCGTTGCAGGTGCGCGCCGTACGTCGTCATGAGCAGAACCTGCTCAAGGGCATCAATTCGAATCTCTCCGATGTCACTGCAGCACTCGCTGAACGCGATGCACGCGATGCAGCACGCGGAGACGCGGCACCGCAAGTCACCGAGCGGAGTCGCTTGCTCGACAACTCTACCCAAACGGTCGAGGAGGCTATCGGTTGCCTTCTTGATTGGACCTTGAACTCCGAAACGGAGCACTAGGCCATTCGGCTCACGCTGACCACACCCACCGATACACCTCAAGAAAAAACCAACCTATGGTCTCCAAAGACCTCATCCGGCGCTACGACCTCAATGAAGAGGAACTCGAAGCCCAACTAGCCTCCGCCATGGGCGGTTCCGAATCTGCAGCCATTTCCGAGATGATCGGGGACAACGTCGGCGCAGTGAACCGCGACCAGATCGTACCTGCCAAGGTATTGAGCATCGATCCCGAGAACGGCTTTGTTTTGCTCGATATCGGGGGCAAGGCAGAGGCTCCTGTCGCCATCACCGAGTTCGAGGGCGACGTGCCAGAGCCTGGCACCACCATCGAAGTCTTCTACCGTGGCGATGATCGCCACACCAACGTTCCGGTCGTCTCCAAGAAGGACGCCGATCGCGAGCGTGCTTGGGCCAAGATTGTCGGCATCTACGAACCAGGCGACATCATCGAAGGCGAAGCACAGAAGCTTATCAAGGGCGGCCTTTTGGTCGCAGTGGATGGCGTGCAGGTCTTCCTGCCGGCTTCGCAGATCGACATTCGCCGAGTCTCCAACCCGCTAGATTTCATCGGTCTCAACATCCGCGCCAAGATTGTCAAGATCGACGAGGAGCGTCGCAACATTGTCATCTCGCGTCGTATGCTGCTTGAAGAAGAGCGCATGGAGAAGCGTTCGAGCCTGCTGGAGGACATCGCAGAAGGTCAGGTCCGCAAGGGCGAGGTCAAGAACATCGCCGACTTCGGTGCCTTCGTCGACCTCGGCGGAATGGACGGCCTGTTGCACGTCACCGACATGTCCTACGGCCGTATCAAGCATCCTCGCGAGATGGTGCGCATCGGCGACGAAATCGAGGTCTATGTGCTCTCGATCGATCGTGCCCGGAGCCGCGTAGCGCTGTCGCTTAAGGCACTTACCAAGGACCCTTGGGAAGGCATTGGAGAGCGTTTCCCACAGGGAACGGTCCACAAGGGGCGCATTGCCAACATCGTTCCTTACGGCCTGTTCGTGGAAGTGGAGCCAGGTGTCGAAGGTTTGGTGCACGTCACCGAGCTTTCCTGGACCCAAAAGAATCCGAATCCAGAGGGTGAGTACGAGAAGGGCCAGGAAATCGACGTACAGGTCAAGGCCATCGACATGGAAAAGAAGGAGATGTCTCTTTCGGTCCGCG
>JASMKM010000115.1 GCA_030749235.1 Planctomycetota bacterium
AAAGCCTTCGTCCCTCACGCGGCGTCGCTCCGTCAGGCTTGCGCCCATTGCGGAAGATTCTCGACTGCAGCCTCCCGTAGGAGTCCGGGCAGTGTCTCAGTCCCGATGTGGGCGATCATCCTCTCAGATCGCCTAGCCGTCATCGCCTTGGTGAGCCTTTACCTCACCAACAAGCTGATAGCCCATGAGCCGCTCTTCAACCGGGAGGTCTCCGAAGAGATCCCAACCTTTATTCATTCCTTCATGAGGAGGAATGAAACCATCCGGCATTAGCCACCGTTTCCAGTGGTTGTTCCAGTGTTGAAGGTACGTTACCCATGTATTACTCACCCTTGCGCCGCTCTACTAAGCGAATCAGTCATCCGAAGAATCCTTCATCATCCGTTCGCGCTCGACTTGCATGCCTAATCCACGCCGCTAGCGTTCACTCTGAGCCAGGATCAAAACCTTCACTTTTGATTGTTGGCCAACCGAAGTTGACCTGGGTTTTCCTTAACTCTTAATCGTACACTCAATTCATTTGTGTTCGACAGGGTCATCCTATTTTTCAGAGAACGCGGACCGAAGTCCGACAATCGCGATTCCACACCTTTTGGACAGAGTCCTGCGCGAATCGCGGCCGAATATCTTAGCCCTATACCCTATAGTGTCAACCCTTTTCAGGGAAAAGACTTCAGAGCTCTGGGCAAGAGCATGAGCGAGGTGCCAAATAGGCGCGCCTGCTGCTCAAGCGGTCGAGTATTCTAGGAACGAAAGAAGGGTCGTCAACCACCCCGCTTCGAAAATTTGGATTTCTGTATGGAACGCTCACTTTCTCCCCAAAAGCAAGCGGATAGCCTTTGGCGAGCGGCTGAATGCCAGGCATTCGATCGCCACCTCCAAGCTATGGGTTTACCAGCAGCTAGCCTGATGGAGCAAGCAGCCTCCCAGATTTCCAAGTTCCTAACTTTGGCTATAAATAAAGGTGACCCAGCCGACATTCTATTCCTTTGTGGCCCCGGAAACAATGGTGCTGACGCCATCGCCGCAGCGCGGCAACTGCTGAACCACCCTCAAATCACCCCAATGATTCACCTGCCTGGAGGCTCTCCTAGCCCTCAAAGCCTTCTAGAGCTCCAATATTCGGCCTACAAGAACTTGGGGGGAAAGGAGGTTGGAGACCTCGAAATCCCCCTCCAGCAGCAGGAATCTCCTCCTGTCCTGGTCATTGACGGGCTATTCGGTGTTGGCTTGGGGCGCCCCGTAGAAGGCAAGTATGCCGAAGCTCTAGAGGCTGCCAGCCTCAATGAGGCTCCTTGTGTGGCTGTAGATTGCCCAAGCGGACTGGATTGCGACAGCGGAGAGGTCTTGGGTTGCAGCTTGCCCGCCCAGTGGACGATCAGTTTCATTGGCGCCAAACTTGGCTTCACGCGCAATCAAGGCCCCAGCCTCTGTGGTGAGGTTCACATTGCAGACATCGGTGTCCGGCGGGAATTGGCCGAAGGCTGGCTCAAGCAGCACCGTAGGGTCAAACAGGGCTGACGCGCCGCAACAGGGAAAAACGGCGAGAAACGGAGGCTTTCTGCTTCGAAAGCCGTCTACGCGTAGATCGTGACCTTCAATCCAGCACCGATCAATTCAAATAATGCAATGGCGTCGGCATTATGCATCCGGATGCAGCCGCCAGATTCGAAGGAACCGATGGTCTCCTCGCTGTTGGTGCCATGTATGCCATACTGACGATCCTCCTGAAAGCCCATCCAACGTTCGCCAAGTGGGTTGTCAGGGTTGCCATAAGGAACCGACGTGCCCCCTGCGGGGTAGTAGATCGGCTCTTCGAGCAGATCGGTACTGAAGGTGAAGGAACCCAACGGAGTCGGTTCGCCCTTCTTACCCATCGACACCGTGTAGAGGCGAATCGGGGCGCCGTCGGCATAAAGAGCCATCACGCGGGCACCGCGCCAAGCCTTGATTTCCAAGGTGGCGGTGGGAATCTTCAGAGTCTCACCAAGGCGCAAGTTGTAGTTGCGCTTGTGATTGAAGCTGGAAATCCAACCTTGCGGCGCAATCATGCCCTCCTTGCGTAAATCGCGGCAGATTACCCAATAGCTGTCGCCGCTCTTGACCACATACTCCTCGAAAGGCAGGAAGGTGTGGGCATTGCGGCCGACCAAGGCGACGCGTTCCTGGAGCTCCAGGACACGTTCTCGGTCATAACCAGCAGACAACATGTCGTTGATCACAGTGGTCATGGCGCTGCCGGCCAACTTGTAGTCATCGGAAGCGAGGCAAAGCTCGGCGAGAGCATCGGTCCAGACCAACTTGGCGGTTCCGACGGCACCTTGCGCCAAAGCGCGCTGCAGGCCAGCGGTTCCACCGGAGGCCCAGGCGTCGGCGAATCGTTCGAAGTCGGTGCCGAAAGCATCGGCTGGCTGATTGTTCAAGCTGCCACGATAGGCATCGGCATTGCCATGGAAGATGCCGGCGAAGCCACGCAGTTCGCCTGCCAACGCGGAGTTGCCCGACACGACTTGGTTGCGCTCACCCGCCAACTGGCGGTGCCAAGAATCCAATGCCGCCAAGGCGGTGGTTGAATCCATCTTGCCTGCCGACGCCGGTGTGGCCTGGATATCCTCCTTGGACCCAGTGGCTGGGGTGGCGTTGACCTCGCGACCACCCGGTTTTTGCGGGTTCTGAGACTCACCGTCGGGATGCGGTGTTTTTGGCGAACCCAAAGACTCGACAGGGTCATCAAGCGAAATCTCGATGACATCGGAGGAGGCGGTCTTGGACACCTCTCCGCCACAAGCGAACAGGAATAGTGGGATGGCTGCAACAAAGAGGGAGCGCGACATGACGTCGCCATTTTGCCCCAAAAAGACTGCCGATTCAAGGAAGTAGCGTCAAAGCCTTGGCCGAAGTGGAAGGTTTGGTGCGTCCCACCCCAGGCTCGAAGACCAGCCTATGGGAAAGCCATGTGGGCCCGCCGGCTATTGCTGGACTTCGTCGGCGTAGCCAAGGGCACCCAAGTCCAGGCTGTCATCACCGATCTCGATGATGTCGGCGCCTTCGCTGGACTCAATTGGCGGGTTAGCCTTGTAGTCCTCGACCCACTCCAGCCCCGAGGAGATGAGGTTGTCGAGCTCCTTGGGGTCGGTAGCAAGGTCGTAAGCGGCCACCCATTCCAACTCGCCATCGATGTCATGGGCAATCATCTTGTAGGTGCCTTGCAGGAAACCACGCAGTTCCCCATGTTCGAACCGAATGTAACGCCCCTCTTGCGGCAACTGCAGCGGGATTCCTGCGGTCTCGGGCCAATCGTTCGGATCCAAACCCATGGCGTAGCAGACAGTACTGAAAAAATCCGCGCCGCTGACCGGAGTCTCGATGATGCCCTTCTCGATGCCAGGACCCAACAACAGGAATGGCACGCGCACTTCCTCATCCAGCAAGGTGCTGCCGTGGTTATAGGCGTTGTGCTCACCAAGATGCTCGCCGTGGTCCGAGGTGATCAAGATTAGGGTGTTGTCGTCCAACATGCCGTTGTCGCGCAGCCCTTGCAGCAACTGGTCGACTCCCTCGTCGAGCTCCAAGCACTGCTCGCGATAGACCTCCTGAAGCCAATTGAGCTCGTTCTCACGCAGCTCACCGGCCTTGATCGCGGCCTTCAGGTTCTGCAGGCCGAGGTGAAACTTCGGGATGCTGCGGCGCACGCTCTCAAGCCTTTCACTGACGTAGTTAGGGCCGAAAGCTTCGGCCAAGTCAGCGCGGGTCACAAAGGGCGTATGCGGATCGATGTAGTTCAGGAACATGAACCACGGCTCGTCTTCGCCAATGTCCATCTTGTCGACCACTTCCAGGGCGCGCTTGGTGGTCTTTTCTGCGATTGGCAACACGGAACCCCAGGACATCTGCACGAAAGCCGAACGCACTAGCTTGCGTGAATATGGTGCGCCGAAGAACTTAATCAGACTGGAACTGCCGAAGCGCTCTCCGATGGCGCTGAAGTTGATTACCGGATTGACCAAACTGTCGTCGTAGACTTCAAAGCCCTGTTCATAGCCGAAGCGACCGCTAACTCGCGCGTTGCTGACGGTCGCGACAGTGCGATAGCCATAAGAGCGCAGGAACTCGGCCACCGTCAGGTACTGGTCATCGAGGCTCACCAAGCCACGTGGCAAGGTGCCGGTCTCAGCCGGATACATGCCGGTGAACAAGGTCGTGTGCCCTCCCGGGGTCACGTTGCAGCCAGCGTAGCCGCGCTGGAAGAAGGCAGCATCCTCGGTATAGGCGTCCAGGGCCGGGAAGTGCTGCTGTCCCTGCCAAGTCTGGTGGAGCGTGTCGAAACGCAGAGTGTCGAGAACCAGCAGCAGCACGTTGGGCCGCTGGGGCGCTTCGAGGACCTTGGTGGGCGCGGCACTGGCGATGGCCTTACGGGCACGGGCTTGTGCCAACTCGCGGGCCTCGATGCCAACTGCTGCCAACAGCTGGACTACCACTAAGGCAGCCAAGGCATATCCACTGCGTTGTGGCATGCTGCGCTTACCGAGCAGACGGACGACGATGGGATAGAGAATTAACAAACTGAGGACGTGATAACCCAGCACCCAGCGGAAGTGGTTATAGAAGGAAATTTGTGCCTGTTCAGGCATCAGATTCGGAGCCAAGACCGCAACGCTCATGGCCAAGCCCATGGCCAAGTTGGTGACTGGCTGGCCACGCAAGTCCACTGGAACCAATGGCCGCAGGACCTTCTCAATAAACTGGAAGAGCAACGCAAAGCCAAAGCCGAAGATCAACATGAATGCGCTTGCAATCGTCATTCCGGCCTGTACCCCTTGCAGGGATAAGGCAAGCTCTACGAACAAAATCGGCATAAAGCCGAGTAAGAACAGGGTTAGGCGCTGGCGCATGGGAGGTGAAGGCGTCCAGGGAAGTGAGAAGAATGCACGCCGGGGGCGAGGAGCCTTGATTCATACACAATAAGAACTCAAGGTATTGCCATTTCGCACTTTTACTAAAAATATCCACCCTCTCAAACTGTTTTTCAGTCTTCTGCTGATGCAAAAAAAAGCGAGCCCCTCATCGTTTGATGAGGAGCTCGTTTTGTGCAGGGCGCGCAGGAGGAGAGAGGACGCTTGGTCCCTTAATTCAGGTGGGACGCAGCCCGTTGCGGTCTACCCGAAACGGAGACATGCTCCCTGTATTGTCGTATCGGACCGGCGGCCTATGCCTCCGAGCGATACCCTTTGGGCACATCCTTACTCTACACCAAAATCAGGCAGTCTCCAATGTAATCTTTGAGATTGCGATACTCAATTTCTGATTGTTCGGAAGCTCCCAATCGCGAAAGGCATCATTCGAATCCGCGTCGATTTCTGTCACCCAAGTCAGTCCTTGTGGAGCGAGTACTTCCTCGGCGATCCAAGGGCCATGCTCCTCCACTGCAGCTTGCACTTCAGCGCTACCGCGGAGACGGACGGCGATGCGGTCCTGAACCTCGAGACCACTCTCCTTACGTTGCGTCTGCAGGCGATTGAGAATCTCACGCGCAAGTCCTTCACGCTCCAACTCTGGAGTCAGTTCGGTGACCAATCCGATGGTCACGAAACCATCGGTAGATGCTTCCATACCTGCAGCACTCTCGGTCTGAAGGCTGATGTCGTCGCCTTCCAAGGTATAGACGTTGTCGCCGACGGATACGTCAACCGTTCCTCCACCCTGCAGGTCGAAGACTGTCGCACGATCGAGCTGTGCGATTGCCGCGCTGAGTGCCTTCATGTCCTTGCCGGCACGCTTACCCAGTCGTGGGAAGTTCGGCTTGGCCTTGACCTGGAGGAAGTCCGGCGTGCCGTCCACCCATTCGACTTGCTTGACGTTCAACTCCTCGCGGATGGCTGCCTCGTAGGCACGCGGTGAACCACCGAGTTTGCCTTCGTTGGCGATGTGCACCACCATCTTGGCCAGCGGCTGCCGCACACGGATCTGCACGCGCTCACGAATGCCGCGCCCCAAGCTAGATGCACGCAGAATCGGGTCCATGGCTTCGGAAAGCGGTTGATCGATCGCGCCGGCGACGAGGTCCTCGGCGTGATTGGCGTCTGGGAACAACTGCAGATGCACGCTCTCGTTACTGCCGGTCAGTTCCTTCCACAAGGCGTCGGTCAGGAATGGAATCACCGGCGCAGCCATACGCAAGGTGGCTTGCAGAACCTCGTACAAGGTGGCGAAGGCAGCGGCTTGACTGGCCTCCCCTTCCGCACCCCAGAACCGGCGGCGCGAACGACGGATGTACCAGTTCGACAATTCATCGACGATGAAGGTCTCCAAACTGCGCAAGGCATTGGCCGGCTGCAGGGATTCCCATGCTGCGGCATTCTCGGCGGCGGCAGTAGCGACTTGTGACAGCACCCAACGGTCGATCGGTTCCCGCTCGCTGCGATCGGGACATGGATCATCCGCTCTCCAGTTCTCCATACGCGCATACAAGGCAAAGAAGTCATAGCTGGCAGACAATGTGCCAAGCACACGACGGCGCACCTCGGCGATGCCCTTGTCGTCGTAACGACGCGACAGGTGGGCGGCACCGCCAGCGAGCAGTCCCCAACGGATGGCGTCAGCACCATGCTCCTTGATGGCGTCCGCAGGCTTGACGATGTTGCCCAATCGCTTGGACATCTTGACCCCATCCTTATCGAGCAGAAGGCCGTTGACCATGCAACTCTCGTAAGCGCCGCCCGGCTTCAAGCGCGGCAGCGGTTGCCCCCACAACTCGCCACTCTCCCACAAGGAAGTGTCGTGCGTGGTGAGGAAGGTGGCGACCGCATGTAGCGAGTAGAACCAGCCGCGGGTCTGATCCAGACCCTCGCAGATGAAACTCGCGGGGAACTGTTCGGTGACGCGCTCGCGGTTCTCGAAAGGCCAATGATGTTGGGCCAAGGGCATAGCACCGCTATCGAACCAACAATCGATCACCTGGGGCACTCGGCGCATGGTGCCACTCTTGCCGGGAGTCGGTGTGGGGAAGGTGATTTCGTCGACAACAGGGCGGTGCGGATCAAAGTTTTCACCCAAGTCGCCGGCGTAGTGTTCCAGTTGCTTAAAGGACTCGATGCAGATCCAATCCTCGGGATCGTCCTCGTTGACCCAGACCGGCAATGGCGTACCCCAGAATCGATCACGTGACAAGGCCCAATCGATGTTGTTCTCAAGCCATTCGCCGAATCGTCCTTCACCGATCTCGGCAGGCGCCCAGCAGATGTGCTTGTTCCCCTCCACCATCTGATCCTTGTACGCGGTAGTACGCAGGAACCAAGCGGGTGATGGGTAGTAGATCAGCGGGGTCTCGCAGCGCCAGCAATGCGGATAGCTGTGGCGATACTGACTGATGCGCAATAGGCGGCCGCGCTCCTTCAGGTCTCGGACGAACGCCTTATTGGCATCGCGGAAGAATGTACCCAATGCGACGCCAGCAATCTCAGCCACGGCACGCGCCTCATCACCGAAAGCCAATACCGCCTGCAGGCCGTCGCGTTGGGCGATACGGAAGTCGTCGGCACCATAAGGAGCCATGTGAACCATGCCCGTGCCGTCCTCGTCCGAAACGAAATCGTCGACCACCACGATGTGGTGGTTCGGCCCTTCGTGGACCACGCGCCCGCCTTCCCAATCGAACAGTGGCGTGTAGCTGAGACCACGGAGCTCACTGCCCTTAACCTTGCCTACGACTTCCCATCCGTCCTCGCCGAACACCCCTTGTGCCTTCGACTCGAGCAAGATGTAACGACCACCGTCATGCTCGATGATGGCGTATTCGAAATCCGGGTGCACGCAGACACCCATATTGGACGGAAGTGTCCAAGGTGTGGTGGTCCAAGCAACCAAGGCGGCGCCGGCCAATTTGCCGGGCGCATCGATTAGCGGGAAGTTGATCCATACCGATGGATCGTCAATGTCTAGATAACCTTGGCCGACCTCATGGCTCGACAAGCCGGTGCCGCAACGCCCGCACCAAGGCAACACCTTGGAACCGAGATACAGCAGGTCGTTGGCGGCGAATCGCGACAGCAGGAACCACACCGACTCGATGTAATCCTTATGGAAGGTCACGTAAGGGTGGTCATAGTCGAGCAAGTAGCCGATGCGCTTCGACAGGGTTTCCCACTCCTCCTTATAGGTGAAGACCGAATGCTGGCACTTCTCGTTGAAGGGAAGCAGGCCATACTTCTCGATGTCGGGCTTGCCGGAAATCCCCAGCTGCTTCTCGACCTCTAGTTCTACCGGCAGGCCGTGGGTATCCCAACCGGCCTTTCGCTCGATGCGCTTGCCACGCATGGTCTGATAGCGGCACACGGAATCCTTCAGCGTACGGGCCAGCACATGGTGAATGCCGGGGCGGCCGTTGGCGGTCGGTGGGCCCTCGTAGAACACGAATGGGTCGGCGTCCTTGCGTGCCGCAGCGGTCTGGGCAAGCAGGTCATCTTGTTCCCACACGCTGAGAATCGCCTGTTCGAAGGCGTTCGGGTCGGTGAGGTAGGCTCGGCTTCTGGGCTCGAACATGGCGCGGATTCTACCAGTCTTAAGGTAGGCAGCCTATCCCGGCTGAGGCTTCTCTTTACGCGGGGAAATCCGGAAGCTCTCTCGCGAACTGGTTCCTTGCCTTACCTAGTTCGCTTTGCCTTACACCCTGGCCAGCTCCAACTGAACGTGCTGCGCTTAGCTGAGGTTCTTCAGGAAATGGAACTCGGTGGTCTGGCTTAGATCGTTCAGGTCGCGAGTACGTCCGGTCGCCTGATAGCCCAAGGCCGCGTAGACGCGGTGAGCCAACTTGAAACGCGTATCGGTCCAGAGCTCCACTTGCGTACATCCCTCCGCGCGTGCCCAATCCTCCACCTGCTCCACCAGCAACCGCCCAAGTCCTGAGCCGCGCTGCGATGCATGCACATAACACTTCTTCAACTCGATCCGCTGCCGCGGCTCACGCACCTGAAGGGCGATGCAGCCGACGATTTGGCCGTCCTCGCCATCGACCACCCAGAAGGCCGGGTAGCGACTGGCCGGGGCACGCAACTCCGGTTCTTCCGCGTCCACATCGAGAATGTTGGGCGGGTACTCCCGATAGCATGAATCAATCAGCGCGATGATGCCGTCAGAGTCAGCATCCACCGCCTCGCGCACCGTCAGGCTCATGCGCCTGACGGGTGCCAGATGGTCTTCATCTCCACGAAAGGCTGGATGCGGTACGGCGAGTTCATCCTCTCGAGGTCATACCATTCCTTGCCCTTGCTGGTATCGACGGTGACACGCTTGAGGTTTTCGGCGGCACCGAGCTCCAAAGTGGTGCGTTCGGCTTTGGTACAGCCGGCAGCAGAGATGGCATCGACGTCGCGATGGCCGGCCATCACCTCGAGCAGTTCCGGACGTTGGCCGGTGAGCAAGTTCACGACCCCTGCGGGCACGTCGGAGGTGGCGCAGACCTCGCCCAAAATCGCGGTAGCCAAGGGGTGTTCGCTGCTACCCACGACCACGGCGGTGTTGCCGGCGCAAATTGCCGGCGCCAACAGGGAGATTAATCCAAGCAGCGGTTCCTCGGCGGGTGCGACGACACACACAACCCCCATCGCTTCGGCAATTGTGAAGTTGTAGAAAGGTGCAGCAACCGGGTTATTGCAACCCAACACCTGACCGAATTTGTCGGCCCAACCGGCATAGGCGACCAGGCGATCGACGGCCGCGGCGACTTCCCTGCTGGCGCGGCTCTTGCCACCAGGCACCGTGCTGGCGATAACGTCGGTGAATTCCTGGCTCTTACCCTCTAACATCTCGGCCATCCGATAGAGGATCTGCGTGCGGTTGTAGGCCGACCGCTTCGCCCAACCAGGTGCGGCCTTACGCGCGGCCACCACCGCGTTACGCAAGTCCTTGCGCGAGGCGTGACACAGGTGTGCCAACGGCTTGCCTCTTTTGTCTTCCACCAACAGGCTGCGGCCGGATTCGGTGCGCGGGAAGGCACCATTAATGAACAACTTGTAGGTCTTCAGGACCTCGAGACGATCGCTAGGACTCATGAGTTCAACTCCAGATAAGGCAGCAGACCTTGACGTCCGCCTTCGCGGCCGAAGCCACTCTGCTTGTAGCCACCGAACGGTGAGGCAGCATCGAATCGGTTGTAGCTGTTGCACCACACCACGCCGGCCTTCAGGCGCGAAGCGATTTCGAAGATCTTCGAGCCTTTGTCGGTCCAGACCCCGGCAGCCAACCCATAAGGCGTGTTGTTGGCGCGAGTCAAGGCCTCTTCCGGGGTGCGAAAGGACATCACGGACAGCACCGGCCCGAAGATCTCCTCCCGCGCGATGGTGTGGGACGGTTGCACATCGGTAAACCAAGTCGGCCTGCACCAATAACCTTGCTTCGGCAACTTGGCCTTGGACTGGAACATACGCGCACCTTCACTGTTACCGGCCTCAATGTAACGCTTGATGGTGGCTAGTTGGCCGATGGAATTGATTGCACCGAGATCTGTGTTCTTGTCCAAGGGATCACCGACGCGCAAGCTCTCGATGCGCACCTGCAAACGCGTGAGCACTTCTTCCATGATGCCTTCCTGCACGAACAGTCGTGATCCGGCACAACAAACATGGCCTTGGTTGAAGTAGATACCCTGCACGACGCCATCGACCGCTTGATCGATGCTGGCATCATCGAAAATAATGTTCGGCGACTTGCCGCCCAACTCCAAGGTCAGACGCTTGCCGCTGCCGGCCAAGTTGCGAGCCAATTCCTTGCCTACATCCGTGCTGCCAGTGAAGGCGAGTTTCTTGACATCCTTATGTGCGGCCAAGGCTGCGCCGGTGATGCCAGCGCCGGTGACGATGTTCACTACGCCAGGCGGCAGACCCACTTCTTGAAAGATCTCTGCCAAACGCAAGGCGGTCAACGAAGTGGTCTCGGCCGGCTTGAGCACCACGGTGTTGCCACAAGCCAGAGCCGGCGCAATCTTCCAGGCCGCCATCAGCAGCGGGAAGTTCCATGGAATGATCTGCGCACACACCCCGAGCGGAGCACCCTTACGGCCAGGGAAGACGTAATCCAGCTTGTCAGCCCAACCGGCATGGTAGAAGAAGTGCTTGGCTGCCTCGGGGATATCCACATCCCGTGATTCCTTAATTGGCTTGCCGCCATCCAAGGTTTCCAACACAGCCAACTCGCGGGCGCGTTCCTGAATGCGTCGCGCGATTCGGAACAGGTACTTGGCGCGCTCGCTGGGCTTCAGGCGCCTCCACTTCGGGAAGGCGGCCTTGGCGGCTGCGATGGCCTGATCCACATCCGCTTGATTGGCGATTGCCACCTTAGCCAGGACCTCCTCGGTGGCCGGGTTGACGGTATCCATGTAGCGCTTGGAGCGCGGCTTCTGGAACTCGCCGTCGATGAACAGGCCATACTTGGCATCGATTGCCACTTTGGTGCCTTCCGGGGCTGCGGCGTATTCCCAAGCGTTGCCGAAATCGAGTTCCGGCTTGGAAGCGGTTTTAGGACTCGGTGACATCGTAATGTGCTGTGTATTGCCCGGATTCGAGGCGGTGCAGTTGCAGGAGTACGTCGTTCAACAGCGAAGAGGCGCCAAAGCGAAACCACTGAGGCGTAAGCCAGGCATCGCCCAAGGTCTCCTTGAGCATGGCCAGATAATGCAGCGCATCCTTGGCGGTGCTGATGCCGCCGGCAGGTTTCATGCCGATCATCTGACCGGTTGCCAGAAAGTGGCTGCGGATGGTCTCGAGCATGACCAAGGTCACAGACATGGTGGCCGCCGGTGAAACCTTACCGGTCGAAGTCTTGATGAAGTCGGCGCCTGCTGCGATGGACAACTCACTTGCACGGACGACGTTGTCGTAAGTTTCCAGTTCTCCGGTCTCGAGAATGACCTTCAGGTGCGCCGTGCCGCAGGCATCCTTGACCGCACGGATCTCATCGGCCACTACCTGCAGTTGTCCGGCAAGGAAGGCACCACGGTGGATGACCATGTCGATTTCATCGGCACCGGCTTCGACCGCTTCGCGGACATCGGCTAGCTTGGTTGGTAAGTCGACCTGCCCACTGGGGAATGCCGTAGCCACGCTAGCCACCATGACTCCGTGATCGCCGACCAATTCACGCGCCAACGACACCCAACGCGGGTAGACGCAAACCGCGGCGACGGGCGGAACATGCGGCAAACTGGCATCCGGCTGGATGGCCTTTTGGCATAGGGCGCGCACTTTGGCAGCGGAATCCTTGCCTTCCAACGTGGTGAGGTCGATCATCGAAGCAACCATCAGTAAGCCCTGGCGCTTACTTTCTTTCTTGATCGAGCGCGTCTTAAAGGAAGCTGCGCGCGCCTCCACGGCGACCTTGTCCACGGTGCGATTCGGCATCGTCGATATTCTAAGCAATCTCCTGCACTCCACAGGGTACGAAGCCGTTGCCTTCGCAGAACAGCAGACCAGCCTGCTTGGCATCCATCCATACCAAGGCACGCTGCTGCACATGTTGGCCCCAGTGCATAGCCTGTTCCTGATCCAGACCAAACAGGACGAATCCGTCCTCTTGCCAATTCGGGCTGACGCCTGGCAAGGAGGAACCAAAGGCCTGGTCGAAGTCCACGCCGGCCTCCTCGAAGTCCTTGCGCAACTCGGCATTGGCGCATTCGTTAGCCGAAAGCGATCGCTCCACCGACATCGGGTTCCAAGCGGTGATTATGGTCAGGCTGCCGCGATGGCCGATGATGTCGGCGAAGGGCTTTGGCAGGTCGCCTTGCTGCTCACTCAAAGTGAAGCGATGCCAACCTCCGTCACGACAGGGAAAGGAGTAGGCGGATTCACGGTATACATCGATCCAGTCGGTCCTCGTCATTGCCAGGATTCTAACGCCCCCTAGCCTTCGCCGGTGTATCCGAGCGTAGCGAGGTCCAGCTGCCACCTGCGTTGATCGGTTGCGCGCGAGCTTGTCGCAGAGGCTGCCAGGATTACAAGCACCACCCTCAAGCCAAGCTGGGGTGATGCGCTAGGATATTTGCCGTGAAGCAAGCTCTCGCCCTCGACCACCCCATCGTCGCCTGCCTCCTCACCCGCTTGCGCGAGCGGAGTACCTCATCGGCTGAGTTCCGCTTGATTATCCGGCAACTCACCATGTTCCTGACGGTGGAAGCCACACGCGACCTGCCAACCACCGCTGTCGAGATCGAGACCCCGTTGTGCCTGACCCGCGGCCAGGCCATGGCCACTGCGATGGCGATTGTGCCGATTCTGCGTGCTGGCCTCGGCATGTCGGAGACTATGAGCGAATTGTTGCCCGAAGCGAGCATCCGCCACATCGGCTTGTATCGTGATGAAAAGACCTTGCAGCCGGTCAGTTACTACCAGAAGCTGCCCGAACACCACCCACCGCCGATTGCCTTAGTCGCCGACCCGATGCTGGCTACAGGCGGCACTGCCGTCGCGGTAATCACCGAACTGAAGACTTGGGGTGTGGCCGATATTCGGTTCGTGGGAATCCTCGGCGCACCGGAAGGGGTCGCCGCCCTACAGGCCGCCCATCC
>JASMKM010000116.1 GCA_030749235.1 Planctomycetota bacterium
CGCTCACGTTCCTGCTCGGTTGCTTGGATGAACTGGGTGATTGGCTCATCCAGGTCTGCAGCACTCAGGTACTGCAGCACATAGACGTGATAGTTGGACTGCGGTTCCTCAACCTTGGTATCCAACTGAGCGACCAGCTCCAGGATTGAATCCATGATGTCCGGGTCGGCTGTGATTAACAGCGAGTTGTCTTGGGGATAAGAAACGATATTGGTCGCGATCCGAGTCTGGATCTGCGGCTGGCGGTTGCGCGAGTTGCTCCGGGAGTTATTGGAGCTAGTGCCCTCGGTCATGTTTTCGACTAACTCGGCCAGCAGCTCGGCGAGCTCCTCGGCGCTAGCTTCACGCAGGCGGACCTTGCGGAAATCTGGCTTGATGAACTCGGGCTTACGGTCGAGAATTTGCACCATGCGCACCGAGGCCGCCACGAATGGACCGTAGCCTTGAATCAACAAGGCGCGTTCCTGCCCCAAGTCCATAAATGCGGAGTTGTCGCCCGATGTGGTGCCGATGGCCGTGCGCAACTTGGTGCCGAGATCGGTGGGGTCGGCATAACGCAATGGCACCGTTGTGAACAAGTAAGTCCCCGGTTGGTCGGCGAACTCCGGAACGTTTTCAACGTCGACATATTGTGCGTTGGACTTAATCAACACGATGTTAGATGCCAACTGTTCGGTGATGACAATCACGGCCAGGTCGCCGGAGCCTTGCTTGACGCAGACAAAGCCATGGATCTTCATCATGATCTGGAAGAAGGAGTAAAAATCCTCCCGCTTGATCTTCTTGCGGCCATAAAGCAGCAACTTGCGACCATCCAACTTGGCACGGATGCCAGTAGAGGTCTCGTCAAGAGTGAAGTTCAGGCCGGTGTTAACTTGGCAGATCTTGATGAATTGGCGCAAGGTAAGGCCAGTGTCATCGAGTTCGCTCAGGTCAAGGGTGTAATACTCCCCGTCGTCCTGCAGGACGCTTTCGGGAACTTCAAGATCTCCAACCGGATCCTGGAATACCGGCTGGAAGAGGAAAGGCACGAGGCCAAGGCTTATGGTGAGGAGCATGCGCTCTTGCTGTTAGTGGGGGCGCGGGCGGCGCCGAGACTGAGCAGAGTCTAGTCTTTTGTCGAGTCTCGCTCAAAGGCTGATATGGCCTTGATTTGCGACGCACTCAAAATAGAGCATCTTCCTCGAAATCTTGGGCTGTTGGCTGTCCTTGCCAGTCGGGTTTAGATATGCTGGCTCACCTTCGAATCATGGATTTTCCTGCACATTTCCGGCCAGCCACCGTGCTGCTTTCGCCTCAGTTCAAGAGCAAATGGGACTTGCTCGACGCAATGGTCGATGCCGCCGCCAACGCATGGGAACTTTCGGCTGAACTGAGGACCGAATGCCAGCGCTCCTTAATCGCTCGGGAAGAGAGCGTTTCCACAGGAATGGAGGCCGGCATCGCCGTACCTCATGCCGCGGTTGAAGGCCTATCGAAGATGATCATTGGTATGGCCATCCTTCCCGACGGATTGGAGTTCGAGTCGCTTGATGGATTGCCTTCCAAAGTGGTGGTTATGATCCTCGTGCCTAGGAGTGAAAAACTAGCGCATCTCCAGACCCTGACTGAGGTTGCGCGCCGTCTTAGCGACAGCGCCTTCCGCCAGAGCCTGCTTCAGGCAAGCAGCGGCCAGCAGGTGGTCGACCTTTGGACCTAGGGTTCACCAACAGGTTTAGCTTCGTGGCCCCACGAGCACCATTGCTTGATGCGCTCCTTTGTGGCTTGCTCTAGGTGGTCGCACATCGCCTGATAAGCGGTCAACGGGCCGCCAAATGGGTCTGGTACCGGGTCACCATGGAGGTCGTAGAGGGCCATTGGCGCCTTTTCTGGCAAAGCAGCCAGGTGGTTCAAGCCCATTCCCAGGAACAGATCCCACGGCCGAGAAAGCATGTCCTCGAGATTGGCTGAATGGTGACGACTTAAGTCTAGGCCCAAATGGGCAGCCACCTCTATGGAGTGTTCGCTGGCCGGTCCACCCGGCATCGCGAAAGTCCCCGCGGAGGCGATTTCCCACCCCAAGCGCGGCAGATCCACCTCCGCAATACCCCAAGCTGCCGCCAACTCAGCACGCAGCATGGCTTCGCCAACTGGCGACCGGCAAATATTGCCGCTGCACAGCACCAGGACACGCAATCCTAGGATCAGGCGTTCCGCATCCAGCGCGCCGCGACGCAGCTGCGGCAGGGGATCGAATTCAACCACTGCCGAAGCACTGGCTTGCTGCTGCGCAGCTAACTCGGCGGCCGCTGGAATACCCTTCTGGGTTAACCAAGTAATCAATTCCTGGCCGAAAAGGGGCTTGGATTGGGCCTCATTGATGCTGGTCATCAATAGGGGGCCACCGACCTGCTTTGCAGCCGCCTGGAAGCTCTGATTCTGCGGCCAGCGCAGACCAACCTTGGGCCAGGGCCATTTCCACGCCTTCGGCATGGCCAGCCACTCCACCGGCAAGACCGCGGTGACACCCTTAGGAAGGTTCATGGTCAGCCAGGCTGCGAGGCCCGGAGGCAGGTCTGGAGCGATGTCGGCAACCTGGGCCAAGTCACCGAAATGCAGGCTGAATGGCCGCGGCTCTTCATAACCCTTGACCGCCGCTAACTTTGCACCTGCGTCGCTGACGTCGGCGCGAATCGCCAGCCCAGGCACCGTGTCGGTGGCTAGAGCCACGATTTGGCCATTCAGCAAGGATTCGATGAGTTCCGTCAAGGTCACAAGGTCGTCAAAGTTTGCTACACGCCCCCAAGTGGGGGTGGGTGCGCTGGGTTGGGGTATCCTATGCGCGCCGTGGATCGACGGCCCCCCATGAGTTCCAAAGAAACTTCCAGCGCCACGGGTGTAGACCCGCAGACCCTCGCCAGATTGGCAGGTGGCTTGGCGCATGAGTTGAAAAATCCGCTGAGCACCATTGGCCTGCACCTCGCCTTGATGGATGAGGACTGGCACGACGAAGAGGGTGTCAAGGCGCGACGCACGGTCAAAACTGTTGGAATCCTGAAGTATGAGGTGGAGCGTCTCAATGGCATCCTCGAGGATTTCCTGCGCTTTGCGCGCACCGATTCGCTGGAAACCCGCATGGGCAGCTTGAATCAGGTGGTGGAGCAGGTCGAGCGTTTCGCCTCGCCCGAAGCGGATCGACTCGGCATCCACATGCGCAGTCACCTAGATTTGGAGATGCCCGAAATCACACTTGACAGTGGCCGCATCCGCCAAGCCTTGCTGAACCTGGTGATTAATGGGCGTCAGGCCATGGAGAAGCGCGGCAACGGCACCATCACCTTAATCACGCGGCATGACGATACCTGGGCGGTGGTCGAGGTGGTCGACGACGGCCCCGGCATGGAAGAGGATACCTTGGCACGTTGCTTCGAGGTCTATTACTCGACCAAGGGCAGTGGCTCTGGTCTTGGCTTGGCCACTGTGCGTCGCATCGTCGAGGCTCATGGCGGCTTGTTGGAGGTGCAAAGCGCACCGGGCAAAGGCACGCGTGTCAGCATGCGCCTGCCCCTAAAATCGGAATCGCAAGATGGCTGAATCACGTCTACTGGTGGTGGATGATGACCGCGCCCACGCCGAGGCCATGCAGATGGCCTTGGAACGAGATGGTCACCGGGTGGAGATCGCCGACAACTACATGGCCGCACTGGACCGGGTTCGCGCGCGCAGGTTCGATGTGGTGCTCACTGACCTAATGCTCGGCGACGGCAACGGCCTCGACCTGTTGCGCCAACTGCGTGAGTTATTTCCCGGCTTGTCAGTTTTCCTAATCACCGGCTATGGCTCGGTCGAGACCGCGGTGGAAGCCATGCAGGAGGGCGCCGTCGATTACCTGACCAAGCCAGTCAACCTCGGCGAACTTCGCACCCGCGTGCAGCGCGAGCTTGAGAAACAGCAACTGGAGCTCGATAACGAGGAGTTACGCCAGGCACTTGATAAACGTTATGGCTTAGAAGGCATGGTCGGCAATGCGCCAAAGATGCAACGGGTCTTCGATCTAGTGCGTCAAGCTGGCCCCACCGACGCCACAATCCTGGTTCTCGGCGAATCCGGCACTGGCAAGGAATTAATTGCCAATGCGCTGCACCGCCTTTCGCCAAGGTCGTCGCGGCGCTTCGTCGCGATCAACTGTGCGGCCTTGACCGAATCGCTGATCGAGAGCGAGTTGTTTGGTCACACCAAAGGCGCCTTCACCGGCGCTGCCGACGCCAAGCAAGGTAAGTTCGAATATGCCGAAGGCGGCACCTTGTTCCTTGATGAGATCGGCGACATGCCGCTCAGTACCCAGGCTAAATTGTTGCGCGTCCTGGAGAATCGCGAGGTCATGCCAGTGGGTAGCAATAGCGCGCGACCGGTGGATGTCCGCATTGTCGCCGCCACGAACCGCAACCTGCAGGAACGCGTGGCGGCAGGGGAGTTCCGCGAGGATCTCTACTACCGCTTGGCGGTGGTGCAGATTGACATGCCCGCCTTGAATGAGCGTGTCGATGATATCCCGCTGCTGGTCGACTTCTTCTTGCAGGATATGCAAAAACGTCATGACAAGGTCATCGAATCGATCTCCGAGCCGGTGTTACGCGTCTTCCGGGAACACCCTTGGCCCGGCAATGTGCGCGAGCTGCGCAACGCCGTCGAGACCATGGTGGTGCTCGATTCCGACGGCATCCTCGGACTTGAGGACCTGCCGATCATGCTGCGCGACAAGGCTGCCGAACTGCCGGACTTGGCCATGCCTGAAGAGGTCGAGGCTGCGGCTTCTTCCGAGGCAACCTACGACTTGGTCGGTAAAACCTTGGCCGAGGTCGAGAAGGACCTGCTGCTGAGTACCCTCGAAGCGCTCGGTGGGAATCGCCAGAAGACTGCTACCCAGTTGGGAATTGGCGAGCGCACGCTTTACCGCAAGCTCAAGGAGTACCAGGGCTGAACTACGTGGGCCGCTGGCTGGCTGTAACGAGAGGAAAATCCACGCACCGGCCGTATCCCTCATGGGCACACCTGCCAGATTGGCAGGATCTGGCTGGCACAGCAGTTGATACTTACACGGCGGCTAATCAGCCCATTTGAATCATGGCAAAAATCATCGGAATCGACCTCGGAACGACCAACTCGGTTGTATCCGTGCTTGAAGGCGGGGAGACCAAGGTTATCCCCAACAAAGAAGGCGGGCGCACGACCCCATCGGTCGTGGCTTTCCAGGACAACGGCCAGCGTCTGGTCGGCGGCCCGGCCAAGCGCCAGGCAGTAACCAACCCGACCCGCACGATCTTCTCGATCAAGCGTTTTATGGGACGTCGCCACGAGGAAGTGAGCGGCGAAGAGAAGATGGTGCCTTACGAGGTCGTCGGTGCGCCGAAAGACATCGTGCGCGTCAAGGTTGGCGATAAGGAGTACTCCGCACCGGAGATCAGCTCCTACATTCTCGGCTACCTGAAGGAGTGCGCCGAAGACTATCTCGGCGACAAGGTCACCAAGGCCGTTGTTACTGTTCCTGCCTACTTCAACGACTCGCAGCGCCAGGCCACCAAGGATGCCGGCAAAATCGCCGGCCTCGAGGTAGAGCGCATCATCAACGAGCCAACTGCTGCAGCGATAGCCTTCGGCATGGATAAGAAGAAGGCCGGCAAGATTGCCGTCTTCGACCTCGGTGGTGGTACCTTCGACATCTCGATCCTGGATATCGGCGATGGCGTCTTCGAGGTGCTCTCCACCTCCGGTGACACCCATCTCGGTGGTGATGACATTGACCAGACCCTAATCGATTGGGTCGCTGGTGAATTCGCTCGCGAGAACGGCATCGACCTGCGCGAGGACAACATGGCACTGCAACGTCTCAAGGAAGCCTGCGAGAAGGCCAAGTGCGAGTTGAGCTCCGGCACCGAGACGCAGATCAACCTGCCTTTCATCACCGCCGATGCATCCGGTCCCAAGCACCTGATGGTGAGCCTGACCCGAGCCAAGTTCGAGAGCCTCAACGCCGAGTTCTTTAGCCGCTGCAAAACTCCTTGCGAGCAGGCACTGTCCGATGCGGGCATCTCGCCGAAGGACATCGATGAGGTCCTGTTGGTCGGTGGCTCCACCCGTATCCCTGCGGTCCAGGAAGTCGTCAAGACTGTTTTCCAGCAAGAGCCGAACCGTTCGATGAATCCGGACGAGGTCGTTGCCATGGGTGCTTCCATCCAAGGTGGCGTGCTTGCCGGTGACGTGGAAGATCTGGTGCTTCTGGACGTGACTCCACTGAGTCTTGGCATCGAGACCATGGGCAGCGTGATGACCACCTTGATCGAACGCAACACCACCATCCCGACCACCAAGAAGGAGATCTTCTCAACCGCAGCTGATAACCAGCCGAAGGTCGAGGTTCACGTGTTGCAGGGCGAGCGCCCCATGGCTGCGGACAACCGCACCTTGGATCGCTTCACCCTCGATGGCATCCCACCTGCACCGCGCGGTGTGCCACAAATCGAGGTCGAGTTCGACGTCGACAGTAACGGCATTCTGCATGTACATGCGGTCGATAAGGCCACCGGCAAGGAGCAAAAAGTCCGCATCGAGCAGAGCTCGGGCCTATCGGATGACGACATCCAGCGCATGCAAGATGACGCCGAGAAGTTCAAGGAACAAGACGAAGCCACCAAGGGCATCGTCGAGAAGCGCAACCTGGCCGATCAGGCGGTCTGGCAGGCGCAGAAGATGCTGAAGGATAATGAGGCCAAGATTGACGAGGCGGATAAGTCTGCCATCGAGGAGAAGATCACTGCCGTCGAGGAAGCCCTGAAAGGTGAGGACATGGCAGCCATCGATGCCAAGGTGGAGGAGCTCACCCAAGCCCTGCACCCGATTGCATCGAAGCTCTACTCCGAGGCCGAAGGCGACCAGCCAGGTTCACCGCCTGGACCGGAAGCTGGTGCCGATGATGCCGCTGACGACGTCGTTGACGCGGACTTCGAGGTCAAGAACTAGAACAGCACCAGACTGGGCGTTTTCGCACGCCCTGTTCGGTACCTTGATACGGGGCTCCGGGTTCGTAACCTGGAGCCCCGGCATCGTTTTTGCACCACCCATCCTTCCGATGATCAAGACGGAAAGGCTCACGAAACATTACGGCACCATCCACGCACTCACCGAGGTCGACCTTGAAGTCGCCCCTGGCGAGATTCTGGGCTTCTTGGGACCGAACGGTGCGGGCAAAAGCACCACATTGCGAATTCTCAGCGGTTATTTGCCGCCCACCTCAGGCAAGGCCAGCATCAACGGCTTGGACCTGATGAACGAGTCCCTAGCTGCACGACGTTGCACCGGATACCTGCCTGAGAACTTCGTTGCACCCAGTGAACTTCGGGTCTCGGAATATCTGCGCTTTCGTGCTTCCTTGAAGGGCCTACGCAGCAAGCAGGTGCCCGCTGAAGTACAGCGCGTCGCCAAGCACTTGGGATTGGAACCACGCCTGCGCCAACCCTTCTCGGCCCTGTCGAAGGGTTTCCGCCAACGCGTCGGCTTAGCCGATGCCTTATTGGGCGATCCTCCGGCCTTGTTGCTGGACGAACCCTTCTCGGGGCTGGATCCGCTGCAACGCGAGGAGTTTCGAACCATCCTCAAGAACCTTGCCACCAGTGGAAAGGCCATCCTCTTTAGCTCCCATGTCTTGCCAGAGGTTGAGGAGATTGCCATGCGGGTACAAATCCTGCACCACGGGCGCTCGAAGGCCGTCGGCACGCTTGAGGACTTGCAAAGCCATCTGCATGAGAAGGCCAAACTATGCCTGCGCCTATCCGAATCCGGTGCGCAATGCGAGCAGGTCTTGACCGACGCTGCCAAGGAGCTTGACTTCAGCTTTACCGAGCAGAACGACAAGAGTTACCTGATCGAATTGAACGACCACAGCAAGCGCAGCGAA
Organism: Planctomycetota bacterium; assembly: GCA_030749235.1. Classification (GTDB taxonomy): domain Bacteria; phylum Planctomycetota; class UBA1135; order UBA1135; family UBA1135. The sequence continues at coordinate 7,931 of JASMKM010000116.1, forward strand.
CTTTTCCAGCGACTGGCTGCCTCCAAGCTGCCGGTGGTTGAATTTCGTGAGTTACGGCCTGACCTGGACCAACTCTTCCGCAACCTGGTTGAGGAGTCGCCATCATGAGAGCCTTCGTAGCCCTTTGGAGGCGCGAGGTCTTCTCGATGATGGTCTCACCTTTCGCCTTCGTGCTGCTGGGGGTATGGTTCCTGCTCAACGGCATGTTGTTTGTGGTGGCCCTGAACACACAACAAGTCATGGATGACCTGCGCCTTTTGCCGCCCTTCCTGTTCGGCAGCGGAATGCTGGTGTGGCTGTTGCTGCCAGCTTTCCCGCCCCTGTTGTGCATCCGCCTGTTTGCCGAGGAGCATCGCGTCGGCACTTTGGAACCCTTGCTGACGGCACCGATTCGTGATTTCGCAGTGGTGCTGGCCAAGTACTTGGCAGCCTGTGTCTTCTTTTTACTGTTCTGGGGCGGCGTGTTGTTGTTGTTCCTGTTGCTGCATTGGCATGGTGGAGACTTGGACTGGGCACGCGTGCTGGGCGGTATGACCGGCGCCATCCTTACGTCCTTCTTGTTCCTCGCCACTGGCCTATGGGCATCGTCCTGGAGTTCTAACCTAGTGCTCGGCGCAGGCGGCGGCGCTGCCTTGAACTACTTGCTGTTGTTCGTGCCGGCCTTATTCGAGTTGAATGAAGGAGCGCTTGGCGCGGTGGCACGCAGTATGCACCTGCCGAACTTCCTCGACCGCGGCTTCTCGGCCGGCCTGCTCGACAGCTATGCCTTGGTCTACATGCTTGGCTTGTCGGCGCTATTTTTGTTCCTGACCTGGATGCGCCTAGTTTCTCGGAGATGGGTGCCATGAGTCGACGCCTTCGGTTGGGTCTCTTGACCATGTTCGCCGCGGCCTGCGCCATTACCTTCACGGTGTTGCTGCTTTATACCTTTTCCCGCCCCGGCCTGCGGGTGCGCATCGACCTCTCCAGCACCGGGACCGCGGGCTTGAGCGATCGCACCGTCACCGCCTTGAACCAGCTGCCCGAAGATAGTCGCCTGACCGCCTTCTTGTTCCCAGAGGATGATTCCTTTCGATGGTTCAACTCCAACGTTTATCCGCAGGCTTTCGATCGCATTACCAGCCTGATGGAGGATGCACGTGTCCAGAGCGGCGGCAAGCTGCAGACCTTGGTGGTCGACATCAATAGTCCGATGGTGGCGCGTGAGCGTGAAATCAACCGCAGCGCCCGTAAGCCGGGTGAGGCCATCATTCTCGAAAGCGGTGGGCATCGCCGCGTCATCACCTTTGAGGACTTGTTTCAGATCCTACGCGCCAACGTCAACGACAACACCCCTGCGCGGATCCAACTTGAGCGGGTCGATGCCGCCCTCGGAGACGCTGCAGTGGCACTGGCAAGCGGCACCACCTTAAAGGCCGGTATCGTGACTGGTTATGGCCAGGCCTCGCCCACGGATCCCAATGGTCTACTGGGGCTCAGCCAATTACTTGTGCGCGACAACTGGGAACCGGTAGAGATCGAAGGACCTGCCGATGCAGACGACTGCGACCTATTGATTTTCGTCGACCAGAAGCAGCCTTTCCTGCCCTCCGACCTCAGCGCAATGGAGACTTGGCTGGCAGAAGACAAAGCAGTGCTGGTGGCCCTGGGACCGAACGCTTCCCCGGCTGCTGCCCAGCAATGGAACCAATTGCTGAAGGACCGTGGCACCGGCTTCGAACCGGGACTACTTTGCGAGCCAATCCGCAGCGCCAACGGCATGGTCGAAGGCCGTAGCGATTGCGCCAAGCTGGAGCTGAATTCCGAGCGCTTCAGCGGCCAGCACCCCATCACCATCCCATTGATCGAGGACAACCGCCTTTTGTTGGTGATTGGTGCACGTCCAGTCATCTTCCAGAGCGGCACCAACGACTTCACCCAGGAGCGCTTGCTGCGCACTGACCCCTTGGCTTGGGCGGATTCGCAGGATCCGAACGGCCTCGTGTTTTCCTACGACAAGAACGAGGAGCGTGGAATCCGCTCGATCGCCGTCGCCAGCGAACGCTGGGCCCCCGGCGAGGAGGGGCGGATGGGACGCATCGTCGCCTTAGGTTCTTCGGCCAGCCTCGGCCCCGGCCTCGATTTTAATCGCGACTTCATTACTTCCAGCCTGCAATGGCTAGGTGGCGACGAACGGCAAGCCAGTGGCTTGATCGGATTGGGTGAGCGACCCTTCCGACCAGATCGTGCCTCCCTGGCGCGCATCAACAACATGAGCGTCTACGGCATCCCGGGCGTGACCCTCTTGATTGGCCTGTGGATCTTCTGGAGAAGAAAACGATGACTCCTGCACGACTACTGCTTGGTTGTCTAGTGCTGGCTGGCGCCGGCTTCGGCTTATGGAAATTGGCGGAGCGCAGCGGTGAGGCCAAGCCCCTCATTAACCTGCCAGAAACGGTCGAGTCACCGATGATGAGCGGAAACGTCAGCAAGCTGAATCGCTTCGTCATGGAGCAGCCTCGTTATGGCATCAGCGTGCGCATCGACAAGCAGAAAGACGGCTGGATGATTACGGAACCCTTGGTAGACCTGCCTGAACCGATGGCCATCAGCTATGCACTAGAGGTGCTTTACGGCGATGACTGGCAAGGCGCACCCGAGGACTGGGCGAGTCAATCGCGTGAGGACCTTGGCCTGGAGCCAGCAGCCGCGCTCATCGAATTGCGCAACGACGGGGGCGACACCGAGCTGTTGAAAATCGGTGCCGAAGAGCAAACCGGGCGTTGGCGCGTAGCCGAACGCAATGGTGAGCTGATCCGATTCCCGATCTCTGCCTACCGCAGATTGGTGCAGCCGACCCTTCAATGGCGCGACCACCGTCTGCAGCCTTTTGGGGTTAATGTCGACCACCTGCTGTGGGAGCCGATCGATGGTGAGTTGCTGGAACTGGAGCGCGACGGTTCGCGTTGGTACCTGCGCAAACCATACTCTGCACCGCTCGGCGAGCATGCCTTCCCGTTTCTAATGCAGATGCTCGGTTGGCGCAGTAGCGGCATGGGAGCAATGCCGAGCGCGAGCATGACCTTCGAGAAGCCGTTGGGTGTCCTGACCCTAAAGCAATCCTCCCGCACGGTGCGGCTGGAGATCAACGAGGACGGAGTAACCTCGGATCAGCGAGAGTATCCAATTGCCTATTCGAAACGTGCCTTTCATTTCCTGCGCATGAGCGCCGAACAGATCCGCAGCAACCGTGTGCTTGATCTCGACACCAGCCAGATTTCCTCGGTGCAAGTGGAATACGGATCACAAAAACGCATCTACCGCAAACGCCCCGGCGGTTGGATCAACATCGACGACAACACCCTTGTTGCCGAGCAATCGGCCTTCATCAATGCTTTGGTCGTCCATGCTGCCTTGCTCGAGTGGGGCGTAGAGATGGACTTGCCGCAAGGGTCGCCTTCGGGCAGGGTGTTGTATTCAATCTCGCGCACCCCACAGGAACGTGGATCCAGCGTCCTGCAATGGTGGGTGGATGATCAGGGGCGGAACCTGGTCGCACCGGCGAAAGCAACGCATGCCTCGATTTCCAGCGTAAATTTCGAACTCGGCGTACGCGACCTATTCGGGCTCTAGGAGCAAGTGGGGGCAGCAACGCCGTCAGTATGCGTCTTTGCCATCAGTCCTCGATGACCGGAGCGGAGTTGCCCCAGTAGACCTGGTTTTTGTGCCAAGTCAAACGACCATCAATCAACAATTCTAAGGCTTCCGGAAAGGCTTCCGTCTCGGCAGCAAAGACCTTGGCAGCCACTTCATCGGCACTTTCTTTGCCCTCCAAGGCAACGGCGGTCTGGAGTACCGCCGGACCCTGGTCGTATTCCGAGGTTGCGAAGTGCACCGTACAGCCACTCAACAAGGCGCCATCCTTGACCACGGCTTCATGCACATGGTGGCCCCAGAATCCCTTGCCACCATAAGCCGGCAACAAGGCCGGATGGATATTCAGAACGCGGCCTTCCAACTGTGGCGGAATCGGCAACAGTTGTAACCATCCTGCCAGAATTACCCAGTCAGGCCGCGCTTCGAGAATTGCTCCGATCAATAGGTCGTTGCGACGTTCTGTATTTGGGTAGTTCTTCGGACCGATCACCAGCATCGGCAACTGCAGGCGTCGTGCACGTTCGGCAGCACCAAGATCGCCACGAGAGACGATGACCAGGCTGATTTCAGCATCGAGATGCCCACCAAGAATCCGTTGATGGAGGTTCTCGAGGGTACGTCCGCCGCCGGAAGCCAGCACCACCAAGCGGGCGCAAGATTTCACGGCATGAATCCCCATAAGGAGGTACCGTTGGAACTCCACACGGACAATAGCGAGAAGTGGTCACCGATTCCGCGCGCATGCAACAAAGCGTCATAAGCGTCGTTGTTGGCCAAGGCTTCGCTCAACTCAAGCATTTGCTGGAGCGTCATCCATTCCGCTTGGAATGCGGAGGATGAATCCACGGATTGGATTACGTCGATCCAACCAGCGACCATCACGGCAACATCGTTTGCTGCAGCTGCGGAAGGGAGAGACTGCCCCCAGTTCAGCAGCTCACGGGCGAGGTGGGCTTCAGCGAGCAGAAGCTTGAGGGCCTGGCGATCTTGGTCTTCGCCCGGCTCGGCCACTTCCAGCACCTGATTGAGGAAGGACGAAAAAGCCTGCGGATTGAGAAAAGCACTCCACGGGTCGGTTCGGGCTACGCGTTCGCCCTTGATCTGAACCATGATGGTCACGCCTTCGGCACTGGCAGCAGTGGCATAGGCACGTTTACCGCCGATGGGCTCAGTGATGTAAATTTGATCCGTAGCATCTAGCTTGGCGTAGAGTGCATCCATGCTGCGTTGGGCGGCCAAGAACAGCTCACCTCGAGCAGCAAGATCTTGAGCCAACTCGGGATGCCTGCAATTGTCGGCGGTCTTCTCCAGCGCCGTGGCGGCCGCGGCGAAATCCATATTGTCCACTGCAACCAACACCTGACCCTGCAAGGCAGTGATTACAGCCAAACGAGTGATCTCGAAGGCCTTCTCCAGGGCTGCTTGTTCAGCAGCTGCGGCGGCGGTGGCCAAGTTATCGATCTGCTGCTGCCAAGCACTGGTGTCGCGGACCGCACCTTCCATCGATGTGGCAAAGCGTTGCCGCAAGTTGGCGGCATCGTCCCATTTTTCGGCCGACAGCAGCGATGCATGTTCAGTCTTCCAGACCAAGGCAGCATCCTTGCTAGCGTTGTCAACACGACTCCACAGCGGCACCAGCAGATCCGCACTTAAGGCACTGGCGGCGAGTTGCACTTGCGCCTGGCCATACTTCTGTTCCTGCAATAAGGTCTGCAGGTTGGTTTCTAATTCCGCCAAGGCCAAGCGGCGCGCCTCGGCTGCGGCATCGGCCACTGGATCGGTGGTCTCGGCGATGGCCTCAGCCGGATCCGGCAAACTGGCGAGCCGGTCCAACTCATTCAAAGCCTGCATGCGGAACTCGCTTTGCGGATTCTGGCTAAGGAAATCCTTCAGGGCGGCTTCACGCTCGACACCTCCGGCAACTGCCATCGATCGGGTGAAGGCAACTTCATCCTGAAGGCGTGCGTTGCGGTCACGCTCCTCCTGGACTTCAGGCGATTCCACCTCCACGGTGACCGGATCCTTCTCGCCAGCAAGGATGGAATACAAGGAGACGCCGACGGCGACCACTGCCAAGACCACCATGCCAATCAACAGGCCGCTGGATTGTTTACTTTCCAACAAGGCCTGGATCTCCTCGGAGATCTCGCTGGCACTTGCCGGACGTTCCTCCGGATTCTTGGCCATCAACCACTCGACCACTTCCTGCACCGCGGGCGGTGCATCGATGCCGTAATCCTTGATATCTGGAATAGGGGAGTCGCGATGACTACGCAGGATGTCGCGCACGCTCTCGCCCTGGTATGGGGTTTTACCGGTGAGCAAGCGGAACAGGGTGCAACCCAAGCTGTAGAAATCGGAACGAAAATCGATGTGTTCGCCGCTGACGCATTCCGGGGCCATAAAATGCGGCGTACCACCGGCGGCGGCTTTGGTTTCGACCATGCCACGAGTGGCGGCCATACCCAAGTCGGCGAGCTTGGCGCGACCATCGATGGTTAGCATTAAGTTTTCGGGCTTAATGTCTCGATGTACCAGTTTGTGTTTACGCGCAAACCCCAAAACCTCGACGCAATCGAGCATGAAGGCAAAGGCCTCACGCCACGGCAATGGGCCCTTCTCCTCGAGCAGTTGTTCTAGGTCGCCACCCGGCACGAGTTCCATGGCGAAGAAATGCAAGCCGCGCTCGAAACCGACGTCGTAGACCTGCACCAAGTTGGGGTGCGACAAGCGACCTGCAGCGACCGCTTCACGCTTGAAGGAAGCGACCGCAAGTGGCGACTTCTTGGCCGCTTTGGGGCTAAGAACCTTCAGCGCCACCTCACGATCCAGGTTCACCTGGATGGCGCGATAAACCACACCGACGGAACCGTTGCCGAGCCGGTCGACGATGCGATAACCGCCCAGGTCGGTCCCGACCAACGGATCCACGACTGGCGCATCGCCCTCGGCCTTTAGGGTCCATTGTTGCTCCTCGAAGGAACAGATTAAGTCATTGCCAAACTGCACCTCGGCGAGGTCGCGTACCTTGCCGTCCACCAAAAAGCCTAGCCCACCACGTCCGCTCAACCTGATACTGCCACCTTCCGTACTTTCAGCGACTAGGCCAGCACGCGATTCGGGATCCTGATGTAGCCGATCCAGCTCGCCACCTGCAGAGACAATGAGGTAAATCGGCGCATCGCGCAGCACGAAGGCTCCGCCATGGTCAAGGCCAGGTTGGTTCCAGCGCAGGCGTGTGGTCAAAATCAGTCGGCAGTCGGGGACGGGAAGATGGCCCGTCCAACCCTCACTAGATTAGCCCCTTCCTCGATGGCAGTTTCAAAGTCAGCGGACATACCCATCGAAAGGAAGGCGTTAGGAGCGAGACGGCCCTCAGATTGTAAGTCCTGGAAGCGCCTATGCAGCTTCGCGAAGATGCTTCTTAGTTCCGATTCCGCAACATTGGCCAGCGCCAAGGTCATCAAGCCGGCGCATCGTAACTGCTTGCTGGCACAGACCTCATCGAGCAAGCGATCGAGGTCGTCTAGGGTGCAGCCATAACGCCCATCCTCTGGGTGCAAGTTGACCTGCAGCAGCACTGGATAGGGTGTAGCTCCCTGCTCGGCTAAAATTCGTTCCATACGCTCCAAGGTGCGGCTTTCGCCGAGTGCTTGAAAGAGGTCGGCAGCTGCCAAGCCACGTCGGACCTTCTTGCCTTGGAGCGGACCTAGCAGATGCCACTGGGCATCGGGCAGGATCGCGCGATGCTCCTCCAAGGATTGCACTCGGTTATGCCCGAACAAGCGTTGACCGGCTTGCCAAGCTTCGCGCAAGGTCTGTGGCGTGGCGGTTTTAGCCACTGCAACCAGTTGCACGTCGGCACCAAGACGGCCCACTTTTACGGCAGCTTGATCGATACGGTGACGGATTTCGGCGAGGCGTTCGGCGGTCATCGGGGTTTTCCAGCCAGGGCACGGGAAATCCCCAGCTTCCCTAGGGACTTTAATGCGGCGGGCCTAAAATGTGGCACTTCCAACCCTGGAAAGCACATGATTCTCGGCATCCCAAAAGAAATCAAGGTCCTCGAGGCACGAGTTGCATTGACCCCAGCAGGCGCACACACATTGGTGGGAGCTGGCCACGAGGTACTCATCGAAACCACTGCCGGTAACGGGTCAGGATTCAGCGATCAGGAATATGTCCATGCTGGTGCCAAGATCCTGCCCAATGCCGACGAGGTCTGGATGCAGGCCGAGATGATCATCAAGGTGAAAGAGCCGCAGCCAGTCGAGATCGCGAGAGCGCGCCCCGGCCAAACAGTCTTCACCTACTTCCACTTCGCCGCCAACCGCGCTTTGACCGAAGGCATGATCGCCACCGGGGCGCATTGCTTTGCCTACGAGACCTTGGAAGTCGGCAGGCACTTGCCACTGTTGACCCCAATGTCCGAGGTTGCCGGTCGTATGTCAGTGCAGGAAGGTGCCAAGTACTTGCAAGCGCCTCAAGGAGGCCGTGGCGTACTACTTGGTGGCCTGCCAGGCGTTGCCCCATCGAACGTGGCCATCCTCGGTGGTGGAGTGGTCGGCACCCAAGCGGCTTGGATGGCCGCTGGCCTGGGCGCCAACGTACACATCTTCGATGTCGACCTTGAGCGCATGCGCTATCTCGAGGATGTCATGCCGAAAAACGTCACCACCATCTACAGCAGCCGTGGGGCCATCCGCGAGATTCTGCCACACACCGATCTGCTAATCGGCGCTGTGCTGATCACGGGTGCACGCGCACCGAAGCTGGTTGGCCAGGAAGACCTCAAACTTATGCCGAACGGTTCCGTGATCGTCGACGTCGCTGTCGACCAAGGTGGCTGTATCGAAACCTGCAAACCGACCACCCATGAGGAACCCACCTTCGTGATTGATGGCGTGGTGCACTACTGCGTAGCCAATATGCCGGGCGCGGTTCCCCGTACCAGCACCTTTGGCCTGACCAACGCGACCTTGCCCTACGTGATGCAGCTGGCTGCCCTCGGCCCCAAAAATGCGGTGCTCAACGACCAACGCATGGCCACTTGCGCCAACGCCCTTGCCGGCACGCTAACCCACGAGGCCGTCGCCAAGGCCTTCAACATGGACTGGGCACCCGCCACGGAAGTCGCAGTCAATCTTTAATCCAGACTGGAACACGAGTACCGCATGCCAATCCTCGCAATCGTTTTGGTGCTCGCCGTCCTCCAAGGGCTGACGGAATACCTGCCGGTGTCTTCTTCTGGGCACCTAGTCCTTGCCAAGCACTTTCTTCCTGGTGGTGAGAACCTAGCCGCCGGCGCATCCCTTGAGGTGCTGCTGCATGTCGGTACCTTGGCATCGGTGCTGTTGTTTTACCGCAAGCGCGTGTGGAAGCTAGGCATGGGTTTCTTCGGTCAGGGCCATGACTTTCGGGAACAGCGTCGCCTGGTCTTCCTGCTCATGGTCGCTTCGATTCCTGCAGGCTTGGTCGGCTTTGGCTTAGAAGGGCCGATTGATCGTCTGTTCAGTTCGCCGTTACCGGCATCAATCGCATTGCTCTTCACCGGTTGCGTGCTTTGGTATGCCAAGCGCCTACGCGTCGACGGCGACGACCTCGGCACTCTCAGCTGGAAAGGTGCGCTAATCATGGGGTGCATGCAGGCATTGGCCATCCTGCCGGGTATTTCGCGTTCCGGCATGACGATTGTCGCCGGCCTACGCTTGGGCTTGTCGGCGGGGGATGCAGCCGCCTTCAGCTTCCTGATGTCGATCCCCGCGATCCTCGGTGCTGCCTTCGTCAAGCTCGGCGACCTGGATACTGACACTGGTATGGGGGCATTGGAGGTCACCCTAGCCCTGGGAACCTCTTTCCTGGTCGGCCTCGGCGCATTGGGCCTGTTGGTGTGGCTTACGCAGCAACGCAAGCTGCATCTGTTCTCGCCCTATTGTTGGCTAATTGGTGGGATTGCCTTGAGCGCCAGCTTGCTAGGCTGATCAGTTGGCCATGCGGTAGCGGCTAATCCAGCGCGCCAACTCATCGCCAGGGCATTCCGTGTCCTTCAGTTCACGGTGACCTTGTACCTTGCTGGCTGGGATTCCATGGACTTCGCGCAACTCACCGAGGAGCTTCTCCAAGCAATCCAGCTGTTCTTGCGTCGGACGCTGGGCATTGGCATAGGATGGACCGCGCTCCGGCTGCGACGAGAAGTTGCCAAGCAGGCAGATACCGATGTTGCCGACGTTGTTGCTGCCAGAGGCATGTGCGCCTTGGGCAGTCATCGCCCGCCCCTGGATGACCCGACCAGTACGATCGATCAGGTAGTGGTAGCCGATGTCGGCGAAGCCACGATCTTTCATGTGAGTACTCTGCACGTTGCGGACTTCGGCAGCGCTGGCGTTGGCTGAAGTGCCAGTCATGGGTTCGGCAGTGTGGTGAATCGCAATGCGAAAAGGCGTGGTCATGCGGTCCCAATTGGAACGCATCGGTGCGGCTCCCCATTGGGCGCGCGTCATGTCCACCTGCACGCGACTGGAACTGCTCGCCGGCGAAGCCACCGCCGGGCCCTCGATGTGGGCGGCATTCAAGTAGACGCTCATGCGCTGCTCCATCACTGCCGAACTTGTGCCGACCAGCCCACCGTCTGCTGCGGCCAATAGGTAATCCACTTCCTGTTG
>JASMKM010000117.1 GCA_030749235.1 Planctomycetota bacterium
TTTTTCGCGTTCGAATCGGGCAGCAAGCTGTGCGATGCGATGGATGTTGCCCGTAGGGATGGTGGGCATTACCACTACGGAGATCCGACCTGTGATTACCCATGCCAGGCTGCCGAGTATTCCTATTGGGTGCTGACCAGCCTGTTGGGGGCGCAGATGGAAGAAGGTCGCGCGCGCTGGATCGCCGACGAATGGGAATGCCCCACACCGCAGTCGCTGAAGCAGCGCGACCCTTTGGCCTACGAATTGTTCACCGACCCGACCTTTGTCTTGCCACGGTTGCTGCCCGACGGCAAGTATCGCGAGGAATAATGTGCGTTGGTTAAGGCCCAGCTTTGAGGAAGGCAACCAGTTTCCGGATGAGGACGGCATTGTCTGTCGCATCTATGCGCTTTAGGCTTGGCTTCCCTCTAGCTCATCCTGCACTAGGCGCTTTTTCATCCATGCGTCGCTGTTCCAACGCCATAGGAAGATCGCTGCGCCGACGAAGATCTCGGCCGCCCATGTGAACCAGACATGGATGACGTTGCCGTCGAACCAGTAGACCACCGCAAGCGCAAGCGGGATGCTCAACAGCCAGGTGCAGAGGATGCCGGTCCACATCACCCAGATATGGTCGCCGGCGGCGCGTAGGGCGAAGCGGAAGGCTACCTGGAAGGCGTCGCCGAGTTGCCAGAGTGCGCAGGCGGCCATCACGCCCTTGCCCAGGTCAAGCGCGTAGTCGAGGATTTCCGGATCGTCGTTCTTCAGGAAGATGCCGGCCAGTTCGCGGCCGAAGACCAAGTAGATCACCGCCATGCTCATCATGAATGGGATCATGATCTGTAAGGTGCTGCGTAAGGTACGGCGCACAGCCTCCCAGCGGAACTCGCCGACGAACTTGCCGATTAGGACCGAGCCTGCATCGCCGATTGCGACCGCTGGCAACAAGGACAGGTGCACTAATTGGATGCCGGCTTGGTGGGCCGCTAAGGCCACGTCATCGGTCTTGCCGACAATCCAGGTGATCGACAGGAAAGACAGGTTCTCTAGCGAGAACTGAATGCCACCGGTCCAGCCGACCTTGATGACTTCCTTCATGCGGCTCCAACGCAGCAGCATGTTCTCCTTGTTGAACTTTTGGATTGGTTTACTCAAGAAGAAAATCAGGCCCAAGCCAGCGAGGTCGGCAAAACCGGTGCCGAGTGCTGCACCATCGGCGCCTAATTCCGGAGCACCCCAATAGCCGAAGATCAACGCATAGTTCAGCACGATGTTCAGCGGATGGACAACTAGGTCGACGACCATCGGCACGCGCGTATTGCCGGCCGAGCGCAGGTACTCGGCGACGGCGAAGGTCAGTAGCGTCGGCAACATCCACATCAAGCGAATGCGGAAATAGGATGCACCAATCTCTTGACCAGCCACGCTCAGTTCGGTGGTCGACGAGAAATGGCGGAAGACGTCGGCAAGCGGCGCGGAGAAGATCACCAGCAGGAGACCGGAAATCAACGCCAAGGCGAATGCGTGCACGCCAAACGAGAAGGCCAGTGCGCGATCGCCGGCGCCGCGGTACTGACTGACTAGCGGGCGTTGGCCGCGCAGGATGCCCCATGGGAAGCACAGCGCGAACCAGGTGGCGACTGTGGCGAAACCGACTGCGCCCAAAGCATCGGTGCCAAGTTGGCCGACCATGAGGGTGTCCACGAAGCCTTTCATGGTGAAGGACAACATGGAGACACCAATTGGCCACGCAAGTCGCATGACCTCCCGGCGTGAGCCTGGAAGGGGGTTGGTCATACGAGTGGTAAGAGAATGTGCATGGCGGTTCTAGAATAGCGCCGTGTCCGAAGCCACCCTGCTCGTAGATACCTCCTTCCTTGGCGATGTGCTTTGCGCCGAGCCGCTGGTGCGTGCCACCAAAGAGCGTTTTCTGGGGCCGGTGGACTTCCTGACCTCGGATGGTGGCGCTGGCATGTTGGCTGGTCACCCTGACCTTCGTGAGGTCATGGTCTATGACAAGCGCGGCGCCCAGAAGGGGCTCGGCGGCATGATGCGGATGGCGAAATTGCTGCGCGGCAAGGGTTATCAGCGAGTGTTCTGTTCGCACCGCTCATGGCGGACCGCGATGATGCTTCGTCTCAGCAGGATTCCGGAGCGTGTCTGCTTCGACAATGCTTCGGGTGCTCCGCTGTACACCCGCCAAGTCCCATACCCCAAGGACCTGCATGAGATCCAGCGCAACCTGGCGCTCATTGGAGGGGGGGAATGGCAACGCCCGCGCATCTTCCCGACGGATGCCGAACGCGCTCGGGCCGCACAGCTGGTGTCCGAGCCCGGCTTCGTGGCGGTAGCGCCCGGCAGCATCTGGGCCACCAAGCGCTGGCCCGAAGAACACTACGCTGTCTTGGTGCAGCAACTGGTGGCAGATGGTCAACGGGTGGTCATGCTCGGCGGCCCGGATGATCGGGAGTTGAGCGCGCGGATTTGCGCGCCGGCCTTGGCAGAGGGGGAGGGTGCCGATGTCATCGACCTCTGCGGCCAGACCAACCTGCGTGAGTCCTATGCCGTGCTTGAACGAGCCGCCTGCCTCATTACCAACGACTCCTCACCGATGCACATGGGCGTTGCCGCCGACATTCCGGTGGTCGCCGTGTTCTGCAGCACCATTCCGGCTTTCGGTTTTTCTCCACGCGGCCCGCGCGACATCGTGTTGGAAGTTGAGGGTTTAAGCTGCAGACCATGCGGCATCCATGGTCACCCCACTTGCCCTGAGAAGCACTTCTATTGCGGCCAAAAGACGACTCCGCAAATGGTGTTGGCGGCGGTTGCCGAGCGGCTGTAAGTCCACAACGGATTTTCGCTCTTAAATGTATTTTTTGTGGAGCACAAGATATTGTGGTTGTCAAAAAAACTGCCACCATATTTCGCACCGTTTTGCACTAGCATCCTTCATTTTGAGCGATTACATTCCTACTTCAAACAAGCCCTCCCAGCCATGCCTAAGTCTACGAAGAAAACTACCAAAGCCACAAACGAGCAGAAAACCCCCCTTAAAGAGGTCAAATTTGAAGACCTGATGGAACCCCTGCTGTCCGAAAACTCGCGGACCGTACTCGAAAATCGTTACTTGGCCAAAGACGAGACCACCGGTGAGGTCAATGAAACCCCGAAAGGTCTTTTTTGGCGCGTCGCTACCGCAGTCGCCGCCCCCGAGTACACCGAGCTTGGCAAACCCGTCGGTGATCAATGGGCCAAGCGCTACTACGAGCTCATGGCCACCGGCACCTTCATGCCGAACTCGCCGACCCTGATGAACGCCGGCCGTTCGATGGGCATGTTGTCTGCCTGCTTCGTGCTGCCCGTAGAGGATTCGATTGATGCGATTTTCACAACCCTCAAGCACGTCGCCCTAATCCAGAAGGCTGGTGGTGGCACCGGCTTCAGCTTCGCACGTCTGCGTCCGGATGGCGCCATCGTGGCAAGCTCCGGCGGCCGCACTTCCGGCCCGCTTTCCTTTATCGATGCCTTCAGCTCCGGCACCGATGCCATCCAGCAGGGTGCCTTCCGCCGTGGCGCCAACATGGGTGTCATGCGTTGCGATCACCCCGACGTGATCGAGTTCCTGCGCGCCAAGGACGACCTGAGCCGCTGGACGAACTACAACATCTCGATTGCCGTGACCAACGACTGGATGCAGAAGGTCGTTGACAGCCCTGAGGATCGTTTTGTTGTGGTCAACCCGCATGGTGGTCAGAAGGCTTGGATGCGCAAGGCCGCCGCCCGCCGCTGCTCCGAGGCCGATTACGACGCCTTCGCTGCCGGTGAAGGCCCCTCCGACGCCGAGTACTGGACTTACGGCGAGGTCATGGACCAAGTAATCCAGCACGCTTGGCGCAACGGTGAGCCAGGCATGTTGTTCTTGGACCGCGCCAACGAAGACAACATGGTTCCGAACCTCGGTACTTACGAGGCCACTAACCCGTGCGGTGAGCAGTGGCTGCTGCCTTACGGATCCTGCAACCTCGGCTCGATTAACCTCAACACCTTCTACAAGCCCGACGCCCCAGAGGCCGCGGATTGGGAAGAGCGCATCGATTGGGATGCCTTCGATTCGGCCGTGCATGATTGCACGCGTTTCCTCGATGACGTGATCACCATCAACAACTATCCAATCGACGAGATCCGCGAGCGTGCGGAGCAGGAGCGTCGCATCGGATTGGGCGTGATGGGCTTCGCCGATTTGCTCTACCAGTTGGGAGTGCGCTACGGATCGGAGCAGAGCTTCTCGATCGCCCGCGCCTTCTCGGCACGTCTGACCAACGAGTCCTTGGCGGCTTCCGAGGCGCTGTGCGAGAAGGAAGGCCGTCCGCCATTCACCGCTTGGCAAGGTTCCAAGCCACAGATGGATGGTCGCGCACCGCGTCGTAACTCGCACGTGACGACGGTCGCGCCGACCGGCACCATTTCGATCATCGCCGGTTGTTCGGGTGGCATCGAGCCACTCTTCAGCTTGGCCTTCCAGCGCCAGGTCATGAAGGATGCCGATGGCGTGCCTGTGGTCATGAAGGAGATCAACGATGATTTCCGCGCCGCCCTCGAAGGCGCCGGTCACACCGGCAGCGAGATCGATTGCGTAATCGATGTCGCACTGGAGGATGGCAGCATCTCGGCAGCGGAACTGTCGGCCGAACTGAAAGAGGTCTACGTGACTGCACACGATGTGGTTCCTCGCGAGCACATCCTCATGCAGGCCGCATGGCAAAGCTCGATTGACAATGCCGTCTCTAAGACCATCAATCTGCCACACGATTCCGAAGAGGAAGACGTGCGCACCGCATACCTTCTCGCATGGCGCGAAGGTTGCAAGGGTGTAACCGTCTACCGCGACGGTTGCCGTGATATGCAGCCGATGGCGCTGAAGGAGAAGGCGGCTGAGCCGGCACCCGCACCGGTCGATGCGCGCATCAAGCCGATCAAGTTGCCGGAGATCATGCCAAGCGTGCGTATCCGTCAGATCACCCCATTCGGCAACATGCACGTCAAGATCTCGGTCGATCCGCAGCGTGATCGTGAGATGGAAGTCTTCGCGCAGCTCGGTAAGGGCGGTGACGTCGCCAACTCCGACCTCGAGGCGATCTGCCGCATGATCTCCTTGTTCCTGCGCTGTGGTGGTGAACTGAAGTTGTCGCTCGATCAGCTCGAAGGCATCGGTTCCTCGCTCACGGTCCCGAGTCGTGATGGTCGCATCATGTCGCTCGCCGATGGCCTTGCCAAGTCGCTGAATCGGTACCTGGACGTCAAGAAGCGTTATGGCCTACACGCCATCCTGCTCGGTGAGGTCAACCCCGACGATCTGGCCAGCTCACCCGATGAGGCCCCGACGATGAGCTTCAAGAAGTCAGGGCGTGCCGGCACCGGCACCGGTGGTGCGTTCAAGATCAAGTGCCCTTCCTGCGAAGCCTCCAACCTCGTCTTCGAGGAGGGTTGTTGCAAGTGCATGGGCTGCGGTTACTCGCAGTGCTAGCCAAGCCCTAATCAAACCAGAGCTTCCCCAGTCCTAGTCTTACTCGGCGCTGGTGGCCTTGTCGAGCATGTCGAAGGCTAGCTGCACCATCTCATCCTGTGGCATTTCGAGGTTGACCAAGGTCATCTCGCAGACCAAGTCGCCCTTGATAATCTGCACCGTCTGTGTTCCGACCTTGGAGCCGCCGACGTCGATCGTCTGGATCAGCTTGAATCCAGAAAATCCCGGCTGATCCACATCGCCCATTTCGGACTCGGTGATCTTCGTAGCGGAATCCTTCAGCATTTCCTCCTTGGCGGCCACAAGTTGCCTGGACAATTCGACGAAGCGCACGGCATGATCGATGCTCTTGCAATGATGCAAGGCGCAGATCGCCAGTTGCTGGTCCCTCACCCCACCGGCCATGCCTAGCGATAGGCGCGTCTGGATTACGGTGTCGACATATTCCTCCCGGGCCTCTTCGGGAAGTGCCGATGCGGCGGTGCGCAACAAGCCCTTGTCAAAATCCTGACGATTCGTGGTCAACTCATGGTCGCTGAAGGCTTCGTCGAAAAGGTCCAGCGCGACGTCGACCTGATAGTCGGCTCCTGGTCGCCTGTTCGGATCCAAGTACCAATCGGGATTGTTGATGTAGGCGCGGCTAATGGGAGGGTTCGCGAAGGCCTGGTCAAGCCCGGCCTTACCTTTCGCCGCGACCACCGCGTTTAGGAAGGATTCCCCATCGACGTAGCCGAAGGCGAACTGCTGCACCATCACCGCGATCTGCATTTTCGCCACCGGATCGTCGAGGTTGGGCACCGTTGTAATCAACTCGGTCATGCCTTCGATGCCTTTGGTCATGTTGGTCTTGGCGCAGATGTCACGTGCGATGTATTGGGCATAACCTTCGATGATGGCGTTGGCTGCCATCAACTCACCGTCGCCATCGGCGCCTTTGATTAGCTCCACAAGCCCATACTTGCGGTCGGCGATGGCATGCCCACCTTCATGGGCGATCACCGCAAACAGGACTTCCTTGGTGAAGGAGCTTGGCATTTCCATCACATCGGTGAGCCACTCAAAGTTATCGAGGCTTACGTAAACCTTGCCTTCAGCCATGCTGTAGATACCGATCATGCCTCGTGACAGTTCGCGCATATCCTCGCGATTGAGTTCAGCATCCCTGCCCAGGTATTGGAAGGAAAGGTTGGCTATCAACGTGTCGAGGACCTTGTCCTCGTCGGCCAGATCGAACTTCAGGTCCGTCAAGTCCAATCCACTTGCCGCCGCCAGTTCCTTCCGCGCGAGATCGACCAGCTCCGGGAACTTGTTCTCGAGCTCTTTCTTTGACAGTTGCACTCCGATGAAGCTGGAATCGGTGGTCCCGTTCGGGCTCTCGACCTTGATGGTGTTACTGGTGGTCACCATGCCATCGGTCTTCTCGGAATCACTGCAGCTGGCGAGAGCGAATATCAGAATAGAAAGCGGAAGCAGGAGATTGCGGAGCATCGTGAAATACTAGAGTTCGGAGGCGAAATCAACAAGTTGCAAGCGAACACGATTAGGAAGGCCGCGACTCTTGCGGCTAGAAATTCGGTTGTATTGCGGTCGCTAACATCGGATTCGCTCTCGGCCGCTAGAGTGGCTGATAAGCTGGGATTGGCCCTTTGGGGCCCTTCAGATGGGAAAGACCGATTCTTCGTGCCGGACTTTTGGGTTCGTGGTTTACACGCTGTTGTTTTGGACAACAGCGCTTTCAGTAGTTGGTGCGCGCCCCCAACAAAAGGCGCCTGCTCAGCGGCCTGACTTCGAGACCGAGATTAAGCCGATCCTGGATGAGTTCTGCTATGGCTGTCACGGGCCGCGCAAGCAAAAGGGCGACATCCGCCTCGATACGCTTGACCACGACCTCGTCAACGGGCTGGATGCCGAGACATGGAATCTAGTCGAAGAAATGGTCGAGGAGTTGGACATGCCACCATCGAAGGCGGAGAAACGCAATCCACTTCCTGACGCGAGTCGCCAGAAGTTGTTGACTTGGTTGGACAGTTCCCTGGCCGAGGCCGCGGTCGCGCAAGTGGAACGCAACCGCACTATCCTGCGTCGCCTCAACAAGCAGCAGTACACCAACTCGCTGCAGGAGCTTTTGCACCTGCCAATCGACTTCGGCAACGTGCTGCCCGATGACGGCAAGTCCGAGATGGGCTTCTCCAATAATGGCGAAGTGCTTGAGGCATCCCCGCTGCACTTGGAGTACTACCAAGCGATTGCGCGCCAAGCGCTGGATCAGGCGATCGTCGAAGGCCCGAAGCCGGCGCCGTTTTGGATTCGTGTGACCTTCGGAAAGGGAAGTGGCAAGGGCAAGGTCGCCGGAAGCACCGGGGGTTATCAGGCCGTGCAATTTCCGACCGACGATTTTGTCATCGAAATCCTCGACAGCAAGGGGCAGGAGAAGGTTGCGGTCGACGCAGTTGAGCAGAAGCAGTTTGACGATATCAAGCGTCATATCAGCGTAGGCCTACGCGGCAGTTCTCAGAGCCGTTGGCGTTCGGTCGAGGAAGGGGTGGTGCTGTACTCCGCCTTGCCGCACAAGGAAGTGGCACCAGGATCCTGGCAAGGGCCTTCACCGAACCTGAAGTTGGAGATGCAGCGCGTCTTTCCCGAGAACGGCGATTTCGAGATGCGCGTGCGTGCTTCGCGAGGGTTTCTGCTCGAGAGCACCGAGCGCCTGCTGATTGCGATCGAGGATCCGGTGCCGCTTGCTTATCTCGATGAACAGGTGATGATGATGCCGCGCGACGCGCATGTGTTTGCCGCGGCCGACGCCAAGAACATCCAGAACATGGAGCTGCAAGGCAGCATGCTGATGCCTGTCGAAGTGCCGGAGCCGAGCGCCGCCGAGTTCGAGCTAGTTGTCCAGCAAGCCGGTTATTTCCAGCTCGACCTCGTGCACCGGCCGGCTTCGATCGACAACATGCCGTCAGTACGCTTGAGTCTGCAGAACCTCAACCTCGATCAGCGTCTTGAGCTCAGTGAAGAGCAGCTTCAACAGGAACGCCTAGTTACCGCGGTCGGCGCCGCTTACATTCCGGCTGGCAGGCACAAGCTGAAGATTGGTGGTCGCTTCTTCATTGGCTTCGAATCGTTGGTGGTCACCCCAGTCGCCGAGGACCATCCGGCAGTTGCGCCTTTGCAGGCCAAGAGTGCCGCTTTGGCTGCCGAACTCGCCAAGAAGGTGCCGTCGATGCGCGCTTTTGTCGGCACCCGCACCGACGACGGCATGGATTATGCAAACTTCGACAGATCGCAGGAGGTCAAGGCAGAACTGGGCGGTGCGCAGGTCTACACCTTCCGTGGTCGCCTCGAGAACCTACCAATCCCGGAGCCCGAGTCCGGCGATACCGAGATCCTGTCCGGATTCATGGTGCTTGGCCTGTGGAACGATCACCTGGTCAAGTCATCACGTGATCCTGGGCCGCCGATTCTGATCGAGGCCATCGAGTTCGAGGCGCCTTTCCACGAGGAATGGCCGCCGGCCTCGCATAGCCGGATCTTCTTCGCTTCGGCCAATCAGGGCAATGAAGAGGTCTATGCCAGAGAGGTCATCGGCAGCTTCATCCGTCGCGCCTTCCGTCGGCCGGTTGATGGCGAGACCTTGGAGCGATACATGGCCTTCTGGCACAACATCCGCCTCGCCGAAACATCCTTCGAGGATTCGATCAAGGAGGTCTTGATCGCGGCGTTGTGTTCGCCGAATTTCCTCTACCTTGTCGAACCTGAGACCATCTCTGGCGGGGAAGGTCTGGAAGATCCGTGGCCACCGACATTGAGCGAGCATGCTTTGGCCACGCGCCTGTCCTACTTCCTGTGGAACTCGCCACCGGATGAAAGGCTGACGCGATTGGCCGCCGACAAGAAGTTGCGCGGCGACCTGGGCCAGCAGGTGACACGACTGTTGGACGATGAGCGCAGTTGGCGTTTCGTGCGCTCCTTTACCCATGAATGGTTGCGGCTCGATCGACAGCAGCTAATCACCATGAACGTCAACAGCTATCCGACCTACACGCGATTTGTCAAGCGTGACATGGCCGAAGAGACCTATCACTTCGTTGAGCATTTGATTGCGAACGACATGAGCATTTTCAACTTGATCGATTCCGACTTCGTCATGTTGAACCAGAACCTGGCGGAGTTCTATGGCATCGAAGGTGTGGTCGGAAACCACTTCCGTGCCGTGCCGATGCCAGCGTCGGAAGGACGTGGCGGCCTGTTGTCACAAGGTGCCTTCCTAGCCGGCCATTCCGACGGCAACGAAGCGCATCCAATCAAGCGTGCGGTGTGGGTGAAGCAGAAGATCCTCGGCGACGATCCGCCGTTGCCACCTCCGAACGTACCGCCACTCGATTCGGAGACTCCGGGTTTCGAGAACCTCACCCTTAAGGAGAAGTTGGTCAAGCACCGTGACAACCCATCCTGCCACGACTGCCATGCCGACATCGACCCCTTCGGCGTGGTGTTCGAGAACTACAATGCCGTCGGCCTGATGGAGAGCGAACGCAAGGGGCGTCCGATTGATACCACCACCGTCCTTCCCAGCGGTACGCCGATCGCCGGCGTGCCGGAACTGAAGGCTCACCTGTTGGACAAGGAGCGCGATACCTTCGCACGCGCCTTAATCGAACATATGTTCACCTATGCGCTTGGCCGCGACGTCAGCTTTGCTGACGAGGCCGAAATCGATGCGATTCTAGATTTCGTCCGTGAGCGCGAATACAGCATGCGCTCGGTGATTCTGGGCATCGTCCAGAGCGAATCCTTCCGCATCCGTTAAAGTAGGAAAGGCACAAATACAACCATGAGTCGCAAGTCCTGGAATCTTGATCGCCGCACCTTTCTTCGCGGACTGGGTGTCGCCGCCGCGTTGCCCTTCCTCGAGGGCATGTCTTGGGCTATCCCGCAAGGCCAAGGTTCGGCGCCGAAACGCCTTTGTTATGTGTACTTCCCCAATGGCTGCAGCTTGCCGAGCCTGAAGGACAAGGACAACGCGCAATGGCGGTGGTTCCCGACCGCCGCCGGCAAGGATTACAAGCTCACCAAAGTGCTGAAGTCCTTGGAGCCTTTTCGTGATCGTATGTCTCTTCTTGGTGGCTTGAGCCACCCGAAAAGTCGCGAGCTGCTCGGTCACCTAGCCGGCGATACTTACCTGACCGCCGGCGACGTCCGCGGCGATCGTTACCAGAACCGCATCTCTGTAGATCAGGTCGCGGCGCATCAGTTGAAGAAGCACACGCGCTTCCCGTCGCTGGTTTTGTCGGTCGATGGCGGCGTGGGCTACAAGTCGCGCGTCTCCACACTTTCCTTCTCCGCCGATGGCCGACCGATTCCCTCGGAACATCGTCATCGCCAGATTTTCGAACGTTACTTTTCCACCGGTGGCAGTCAGGAAGAGCGTCGCAATAGCCTTCAGCAAGGCAAGAAGATTGTCGACCTGGTGCTGGAGGACAGCAAGAACCTGAAGAAACAGCTCAGCAAGTACGACCAGGCCAAGATTGACGAGTACCTGGAATCGCTGAACTCAGTCGAGGAGCAGGTGCGTCGCAATGAGGCGTGGTTGGATATCCCGATGAAGGAGTTCGACGCCAGCGACGTCAACTTCGATGCCGATCCGCGTGTCGACCCCAAGGCTTATGTGCGGGCGACCTTCGACCTGATGGCCTTGGCTTTGCAGACAGACCTGACTCGCGTCATGACCTACATGTGTGGTCGCGAAGATGGCATGGGCTTCGGCGATAACTTCCCGAACCTGGCGCTCGGAATCCAGAAAGGTCATCACACAATCAGCCACGACACCGGTGCTGGTCACTGGCCTGAGTGGGGTCGTTATGACCAATGGGTGGCGGAACAGTTCACCTACTTCATCGACAAGCTTGCCAACACGCAGGACGAGTTCGGTCCGTTGCTCGACAGCACGCTGGTGCTTTACGGTAGCGCATGCAGCACCACCCACAACGCGCGCAACTACCCGACCGCACTACTCGGCGGCAAGGCGCTCGGCGCGCAGCATGGGAGCTACAAAATTTATGATCACGACACTCCATTCAGCAACCTGTTCGTGAGCATGCTGAATGCCGTCGACGTGAAGACTGAAAGTTTCGCCGACAGCACCGGGCCGATCCCCGGACTGTTCGCCTAAGGAAAGCGCGATTCGAATGAGTCAGGATTTCCCTGGCACTATTTCGCGAAGAGCTGCGATGGGTCGCGGAAGCTCTTGAACTCCAAGGCATTGCCGCAGGGGTCGAGCAGGAACATCGTGGCCTGCTCTCCGACTTGACCCTGAAAGCGGATACAGGGTTCAATTACGAACTTTGTGCCGGCAGCGGTCAAGTGTTCGGCAAGCTTGAGCCAATCTTCCCAATCCAGAACCAGGCCGAAGTGGGGCACAGGCACGGACTCGCCATCGACAGGATTGTGCCCGGTGATGTGGCGGTCGTCGCGATTGTCGTCCTTGTCGCAATGATCCTCGTCGACCAAGTGCGCCACGACCTGATGTCCAAACAGGTCGAAATCCACCCATCGTTCACTGGAACGTCCTTCCGGACAGCCCAACAGCTCGCCATAGAACTGCCGCGATGCCGCGAGGTCGCGGACCGGAATCGCAAGATGAAAAGGTGGGCGCAGGGTGGTGGTCATCGCAGGCAAATCTAACGTGGCGGCCTTAGCCGGAATCCAGTGTGGCCGGCGCCCTTCCCTTAGCGGGGCCGTCGACGATTCGAAGAAGCCTTGCCCTCGTCGGTCACCGGCATGACCGACTGCCAGAAGGCCTCTGCCCGACGTCCTTGGCGGTGGTGGTCCTGGCGACTCAATCCCTTGCGGGTGAATTCCTCGAGTCCCGTCTGGAGAAGTTTCTTTAAACGGAGCTGAACATCTCCGGAATCGAGGAGCAAGGTATTGGCGTCATGATGACGGAGAATCCTGCCATTCAGCCCGAACTGTCCTGGTTGCACCACGGCAAGGAAGTCGCCGTCAGGGATCTCACCAAGCACCTTCAGGTCCCCGCGATTGCTGACCATGATGTATTGCAGCCGGCCGACGAAAACCTTGTCCCATGCATTGCGCGCCAAGAGGGCCTCGATCTTCTCCCGGACATCGGCGTCCTTGGCGTAAGCCACCACCAGCGGCTGGTTGTCACATGCCGCGATGTTCAATGCACGTCGAAAGTCCAGTGCTTGCGGCAAGTTGGTAATCCTTGCCTTTGGTTTGAAGGCTTTCGCTTCCTGTTGGAGCTTCAAGGTGAAGTCTCTGAGACTGTCAGAGGAAGCTGGTGCGCTTGGGGTGCCACGCCTGCCGATGACGAACTCCGGCCCACGTCCAGATGGTGCGAGCAGGGTTTTGCCGTCGGGTGCGATCAGCGCGAAGGTGGTGTTGTTCAATTCACCAGTACGTCCGCGAAAGATGTTCTTGAGGTATTCCCCTTCCTGCTCGCTCTCATAGCTGGCAAGACGTACACAGACCCATTCACGCGATAACGCCACGACCGTGGTGTCGAACAGGAAGTCACTGTCCGATTCCTGCTTGCCCGGTCACCACATACCTGCGATGTCGCGACACATGGGAGCAGCCGCAGTCATCAGCAGGGGACGGTTGGTACGCTTGGCTTCCGCCAGCCCTTGCTCCAGGGTGCCGAACCATTGGATCCGTGCTGGTGAACCACTCTGGGGGCTTGACACTTCGGAAGGCCTTGCGCTTGCGGAGTCCGGCTGATTGGGGGTGGATGGCGACTGCTGTTGGACCAGCGTCGCAGCAGCAAGGACGAAGAGTGGGAGCAGATTCAACATTGGTGGCTGGGTTCTGCGGAACCAAGACAAACCCCTTCAAGAGCATCAAGTTTCGTTGCGTGGCAGCACTTTCTTCAGCACTATGAAGCCAACCGCTGTTTTCAGGCAGTTGGGTCGCGAAGGCGCTGGGGGACTTTATCAGCGCTCTTCTAGGAGAGAAAATTCGCCGATGCCTCGGCGAAGGCCTTGACCGTGCGCTGCAGTTCGGCTTCGGTCTCATATCCGCTGAAGGAAATCCGCAAAACCGAGTTACGCAAATCCTTAGCCAAGCCAATCGCAGCCAACACCGCCGATTCACTGTGA
Organism: Planctomycetota bacterium; assembly: GCA_030749235.1. Lineage (GTDB taxonomy): Bacteria > Planctomycetota > UBA1135 > UBA1135 > UBA1135. The sequence continues at coordinate 13,624 of JASMKM010000117.1, forward strand.
CCGTGCGCGTGGCAAGCGGAGCCGCTGCCGACCAACACCCCTTGGCTCTCGAGCAGATGCAGAAAAGTTTCGGCGCGGATTCCTGGGATGGCCACGGCCAAAACCGCACCGAGCTGTTCGGCCTCTGCTTTGGGTCCGAGCACCACTAGGCCCGGGAACAGTTTCCGCAGTCCTGCCAAGACGGCAAGGCGGCGCTTGGTCAGGAAATCCGGCTCCACATTCAATGTGTCGCGCCGAGCCTTGGCCGCGGCCGCAAAGGCGGCAATGCCCATGGTGTTCTCGGTACCGCTGCGCAGGCCATCCTCATGACCGCCGCCGACGAAGAGCGGCTCAGGAGTGGGGGCGCTGTCTTGCAACAAGAAAGCGGCGCAGCCACGTACGCCACCAAGCTTGTGGGCAGCAACGGCGTAACAATCTGCGCCAAGCTGATCCAGCGAGGTGCTGCATTTGCCAACGGCTTGGACAGCATCGCAATGGAATACAGCCTTCGGAGCTTGATTTTTCACCAAGCTGACTAGTTCGGCGATCGGATTCAGAGAGCCGATCTCGTTATTTGCCCACTGCAGGCTGACCACCGCCACGTCGTCGTCCAGTAGCGGGGCTAGCACCTCCACGGTTACGATTCCGCGCTCATCTACCGGCACCAAATCCACTTTAAAACCTTCTTTTTCCAAGGCTTGTGCGGCCGCAATCGAGGACGGGTGCTCAATCGTGCCGACCAAGATGCGTGGAGTGGCAGAAGCGAAGCGATGCTTCACCGCCCGCGCCATGCCTTGGATGCCAAGGTGGTTTCCTTCAGTGCCAGTGGCGGTCCAGATCACCTTGTAGGCGCTGGCGCCGAAGGCCTTCTGCAGGCTGCTTCGGCTGCGTTCGACCACGCGTGCGGCAGCAGCACCGGCTTGGTGCAGCGAACCAGGGTTGGCGTAAGCGTCTTGCAGAGCAGCCTTAAACGCGGCCATCGCTACCGGCAATGGGGGCGTGGTTGCGGCGTGATCCAGGTACAGCGGGGGTTCCACGCCAACATTGTCGCAAAATATGCGTAGAATCTGCCACCATGCTTGCTTTTCTCACTACCAGCATTTTGGCTTTGGCTGCAGTTCCGCAGCAGGAAGCTGAAGATGGCCGCGGTCAATCCCTGTTTACATCCCAATGGCACAGTGAACGTCGCGAGGCCCTGCTCGACTTCATGGACGAAAAGGAACCTGGCGTGATTGTATTGCGCGGAGCCGGCGCCATGAACGATTACCGGGCCTTCCGCCAGGACAATAACTTCTGGTATTTCACCGGGGTCACGACGCCGGATGCAGTTTTGGTCATGACCACAGATACCCGCGAGCAGTATCTTTTAGTGCCCGAGGTCGGTGCCTTGGATGAGCGCTGGATGGGCGACCTGATCGACAAGGACGAGGCCGCTGAGCTTACCGGCATCAAGGATGTTCGGACGCTCAAGAAGAATTCTCGAGGCGCGGTCCGCTTCGTCGAGCTGAAGCGACTGCTCGATGAACTGCTTAAGGACCGTCCGAAGATCTACATGCAGAGGCGCCCGGCCGAGAACTGGATGATGAGCCGCGACAACCTCACCGCTTGGGAAGGGGCGATGGCTACCGACGGTTACGACGGACGCGTGAGCCGCGAAGCCAAGTTCGCAGAGCGTCTCGAGGAGGTTCATAAGGTCGAGGTCGTCGACATGACCGTCAGTCTGGATGGAATGCGCGTCATCAAAACTCCGGAAGAGGTCGAGGCCATGCGTCGTGCCTGCATTGCATCCGGCGAAGGGCATAAGGCGGCCATGCGCACCGGCATGCCAGGGGATTACGAGTGGCAGTTGGCCGCGCGCATGACCTACGAGTTCCAGATGGCCGGTGGTCGTGGATTGGGTGGTTATGCCGCCATCGCCACGTCGGGCATCAACGCCTGCACGCTGCATTACTTCCAGAACACCCGCATGTTGGAAGAAGACGAGATGGTCATGATCGATTACGGTGCCGATTACAACCACTACATTGCCGACATCTCGCGGTCTTGGCCCACAGGGGAGAAGTTCACTGAACGTCAGCGCGAGGTCTATCAGGCGGTTTACGACGCCCAAGAGGCCGCATTCAAGGAGTGCAAGCCTGGCAGCAACCTCGGGCGCGTGCACCGGGCTGCACAGAAGGTGCTGATCGAGCGCGGCTTTGGCACCATGTGGCACGGCACCAGCCACTGGTTGGGTATGAGCACGCACGACGTCGGTCGGTCCAATGCCGCCTTCGAGCCAGGCATGGCCATTACCGTCGAGCCAGGCATCTACTTGCCAGATGAGGAATTGGGCGTGCGTATTGAGGATGTGGTCGTAATTACCGAAGATGGTTGCGAGGTAATTTCTTCCATGATCCCGCGCCACCCGGATGCGATTGAGGCCCTGCGCAAGGAAGCCTTCGCCGCCAAGAAGTAAACGCGTTAAGCCTGTCCTTCTAGGCATTCGAGCATCAGGTGGGGTAGAATCTGCGTGGCCCTGGGCATAGCCCTCACCTGATGATTTTGAGTCCTAAACCCTTGATGAACTTTCCCAGGATGGTCGCTGCGGCCGGTGCCGGTGCCGTGATTGCATTCGTGGGCCGTATCGCCCTTGGTTTCGGATTGGAATCCAATGTCCCGATGATGCGCGAGCAATTATTCCTCGCCAGTTTGGATTCCATGTTGATTGCAGTCATGTTTGGGCTGCTCGCTTTATTCCTATGCAGGGGACATGCTGGCCGCGCTTTCCTGCTCGGTTTGGCTGCCGGTGCAGCCCCATGGACCATAGTTGGTTTTCCAATTGCCGTGGTGGCTGTCATAGTGCTATGGAGATTCATGCCGCCGATGCCAGCTCGAGTCATTTGGATTGGAGGCGCATTCGCCTTCCTGCTGGCTCCCATCGCGCTGTTGATGCCGGTCATCAATACGCCTTACCCAGCAATGCCGGCGCCGGATCCGCTCGCACTCCCGGCTGATGCGCCAGCTGCTGCACCAGGCAGCCCCGACGTGGTCCTCATGGTCTGCGACACCCTGCGTGCCGATGCCATCCTGGATCCTGACATTCCCACTCCGAACCTGGATGCGCTGCGTGCCACTGGCACTTGGGCAAGGAATGCGGTGGCACCAGCCAACCAAACCTTGCCGAGCCACCTATCCTTCCTGTTCGCCTTGGACATCGAACATGTCGGAATGCGCAGCAACCGTTCGCGCTGGCCGTCGCGGAAGATTTTGCGTGAGCAGTACAATGCCCAGTCCATGGCAGCGCGCTTTGCCGACGCCGGCTATCGAACCCAGGCAGTCGCTAGCAACAAGATCCTTTCGATCGCGGAGCCGAACCCGCCAACGCCGGAGGGGGACGAGAAGGCCCAATGGATGGGCGAAGGTTTCCATTCTTGGTGGGATGTCAGCCGCGACAACAAGACCTTCGTGCGATTCCTGAAGTGGTCCAAAGAGAACAGTTTGCTTGGCTTCCTGGCTTCGAACAAAATCATCTTCAAGACGCGGCCTTTGAATTTCTTCCTTTTGCGCATGACCTCTCGGCCCAGCATGGTGGGCCATCGATTGCACTTCGAGGAAGGAGAGTCCACGGTCGCCGCGATCCAAGAGAGCATGCAGGCATTGACGGTCGACGATCGCCCGTACTTCTTGTTCACGAACTTCATGGAGCCGCACGATCCTTACCTACCGCCTCCGGCCTTCGCCGGCACCATCGCCAACCACGATGAGCTTCCAGAAGGCTTCTTGAACGACATCGAAGGTGAGTTCCAGATGCGTCACCAGGTGCATGTCAGCGCGCTAGGCAAGGAGGGTGCTGTCGAACGGGATGTCTACATGCCGACCACCGAGTTCCTGCACGATCTCTATCGTGAAGAGGTGGCCTATTTTGATTCTTTGCTAGGTCGTACGCTCGAGATCATCCGCGCGACTGGGCGCCCGACCATCCTGTTGTTCATCTCCGATCACGGCGAGGGCTTTGGCCTTCATTACGATCCTGCGCATGGCCACACGCTGTATGAAAGCGAGGTCAGTGTGCCCTTCATTTTGCATGGCCCCGGAGTTCCTGAAGGAGTCGAGCTCGGGTTCACTCCGGAGTTGGTAGACGGTAGCCGCACCTTGCTGGAACTCGTCGGCCTGGATACCCAGGGTGCTGGAGGGAGAAACGTATTGGCTCCTGATTTCGAGCAGCGCGCCACCCTGAGCTTCCGCAATGGCCAGATCTCCACATTTGATGGGCGCTGGAAGTTGCACGCCAATTTCAAGTACGACAACGACGACAGGGAAGGCGAGTTCCAGGCGGTCAAAGGTATCTATCAGCTGAGCGCTGCCCACCTCTATGACCTGGTCGAAGACCCTGGCGAGACCACCGATCTAAAGGACCAATACCCTAAAGAGGTCGACCGCCTTCTGGCCGAGATCAAGGAGCGATTGAAGGCGGATCTCTATCCCGACATCGCATTGCCTGATCGCTCGGAACAGGACAACGCGACGATGGCTGAATTGGGCTACGCCGGCGATGATCACTCGCCCACGGTTGCAACCGAGGGTTTTCATTGAAATC
>JASMKM010000118.1 GCA_030749235.1 Planctomycetota bacterium
GGATCTCAATCGGATCAATCGACAACTGCTCGGCGACCTCATCGAGTTGAATCTCGAAGGCGAAGCGTGGTTGCACCGAGCCATGTCCGCGCTTGGGACCATTGGGTGGGCGGTTGGTGAAGACCCGCGTGCTGTCGAAACGATAGTTCGGGAACCCGTAAGGGCCGGTCAACAACTGACCGGAGTAATAAGTAGTGACCAGGCCGAAGCTCGAATAGGAGCCGCCGTCGATTAACAACTTGGCGTCCACGCCAGTGATCTTGCCGTCAGACTGCGCGGTGGTGCGGTAGTGCATCTTCATCGGATGACGACCGCGGTGCGCGTAAAAGACCTCTTCGCGGGTCCACAGCATCTTGACCGGGCGACCGGTCTTCAGCGCCAACTGCGCGACCACAAACTCCAGTGAGAAAGGGTCGGACTTGCCGCCGAAACCGCCGCCGAGACATGGTTGGATTACACGGATGCGTGTCGGGTCAAGTTCTAGCACGCGTGCTAAGGCACGATGAACATAGTGCGTGATCTGCGTGGACGACCATAGGGTGATGCGGCCGTCGGAGTTGGGTTGCGCCACTGCACAATGTGGCTCGATCGCGGCGTGAGTGGTGGAGTGGAAGGTGTAATCCCCCTCGATGACCACATCGGCACCCTCGACCTGGGCCTCCACGTCGCCGAACTCCAGCTCGACATGCTTGGAGATGTTGTCGCGACGCTTGCGATCCTCGTGAATCGGCGGCTCGGGGGTGACTAGGGCCTGCTCCGGTTCCAAGATGGCGTCGAGGACCTCATACTCGACCTCGATCAGGTCGAGCGCCTCATTGGCTGTATCTTCATCGACTGCGGCCACCGCCGCGACTTCATCACCGATGAACCGCACCTTATCGACTGCCAACGCGGTCTCGTCGGGAGTCCATGGAATTACGCCATAGCGCACCGGCAACTCGGCACCGACTAATACGCCAAGCACACCAGGCAGCGCCTCTGCTTTAGAAGTATCTACCGACAGTACGCGCGCATGCGCATGTGGGCTGCGCAACATCTTGGCGTGCAACATGCCGGGCAACTGGATGTCATCAGTATAGATCGCCTCGCCCGTGGCCTTCGACAGGCCATCGACCTTGCGGTTCTCCCTGCCGACGACGCGGAATCCCTGATCCCAAGGCGCATCGGCTCCATGTTGATCGCGCGCCGCCATCAGCCCTGGACCTCCTTTGCGGAATCGGTGAAATTCGCAGCCTGCATTTCAGCCTTGGCGGCGGCGAGCACGGCTTCATAGATCTGCGTGTAACCAGTGCAGCGGCAAAGGTTGCCTGCTAGCGATTCCTTGATGTCGGCGGCGCTGGGATCAGGGTTTTCCGCCAATAATGCCCTGGCCGAGAGAATCATTCCGGGTTGGCAGAATCCGCACTGCAGTGCACCCGATTCATCGAAAGATTCCTGCAGCGGATCGGCACCCTCGCCGCCAGCTGCGCGGTGGGCCGGAAGCAGGCCTTCGATGGTGGTGATCTGCTTGTCTTCGACGATGGCGGCGAGGCTCAAGCAAGATAGCGTTGGGGTGCCGTCGACCAGCACGGTGCATGCCCCGCAATCACCTTTGTCGCAGCCCTGTTTTGAACCAGTTAGCCCCAATTGATAGCGCAGCACCTCGAGCAAAGTCCAATGCTCAGGTGCTGCTACTTCTATGGGGTCGCCGTTGACGTGGAGTCGGAAGACGCGCATGGCCTCGGATTGTACCGAGTCGCGCGACCACCTCCAGGAGCCTAGCCCTCGATGATAATCACTTCGTAAGTGTTCTGAATCATGTCATTCACGTCGATATTGACGCTCCCATCGCCGACCCCAATTTCCCAAGCGCCATAGGGAAGGGTAGAGGAACCATCGACTGGAACCACCTCCAGGGCGGCCTCCATTCCTTGCGCAAACAAAATATTGTCGGTTTGCTGTACGTAGCGGGTAATGGTCGAAGGGGAGAATCCGAGCTCCTTCAATTCGACAACATATGGCAGGCGGCTCGTTTCATCACGACTATTCGGGTGGTCCTGGGCATTTGCTAGTTGCATGGAGCTTATTACGACAACCACACGGTCGCTGGTCTCAGACCGTCCAGCCATGACAGTAAAGTCCTTAATAGGATTGTCGATGACTTCGCCCCAATCCATGTTCTCTTCAAAAAAAGAACCCGTGGTTGCAAGCCGTTCGCTTGCGGTTTCATAAAGGGTGTTTCCGTAGATTTCCCAGGCAAGACCGGCATGGTCTTTCACGTGGTAAATGTCGGAAGAGAGCGGATCTACCAAAGTTCGCCAAAGCATAATCTTTGCCGAGAAATGGTTTGCGCCACCCAAGCTAATCCCGAACTCTTTGCCATCCGATCGCTTGAAGTCTTTGTGGTATAGACTGTCCAGATAGTAAAAAGAGTTCATGATGAATGGCATCGACGCGTAACTGTTGGCGTATTTTTCAATGGTCCGGTTCCATTCGGTAATCCAGACTTCTGGCATCAATACTTCACCATTTGGGCCCTGCTTCAGTGCCTGATGTGATTTTCCGAGTTCCTTGAAGAAGGTGTCAAGGTCTTCATATTTTCGCAAGAAGCTGTTGGGGACCGAGGCGTACCAGTGCTGGACAGCGCCATCGATGCGGGTCTTATGCGGGTTCTGTGGATCCCAGTTCTGCTCCAGTACATTCATAAACTGAGTCGTCCACCCATCAGGGTCACCTGGAGGGATTGGAGTCATCATCAGATAGTCGTCAGCCTTGCCGTCGCCGTCGTAATCGAAGTTCTCGTCGAGCGCCTTCAACATCGCGACGTGCAGCTCACCGAACTGGGCGCCGGTGCCAGTCCAGAAGTTGATGTAGGGCTCGTTCCACAACTCAATCAGGCGCAGCTTCTGGTCTGGCGCGGCGCGGCCGCCCCAACCTTCGTTGTAATGCTTGAGGATCTGAGCAGTGACCCCGGCAAACCCGTCCATATCGTTTGGCGGCTCACGAAAACCAGCGTACCATTCCTCGAATCCGGGAATCTCTGCCTTGTCGTGACCGACACGCCAGATGGTTTCGCTATTGGGAATCGCCTCTTGCGCGTCCATGCGCTTGTCCATCTGTGCAAAGTCGTAGTTGGCTAGGTTTTCAATCTCGGCACCTGACACATCGAAGTCGCGACTCATGTCCCCAGGAATGCCTTGATCCAGCAGCCACATGTAGTTCATGTCGCCGACGCCTTCTCCCTGTATGCGCGTATTCGGGATGTTGGCTAGCTCATACATCTCTGAATAATCGGTTGTGATGTTGGTCAGGTAGTGATCATCATCATCAATACTCTTGGACCATGCGGACATGTGTAGCGGGCCATGGTTGACGCCATGAATAGGCCCGAAGTGCGTGCCAGTGCCGCTGGCGTCTACAGTAATGCGGTAAGGCAGGGAATGCAGGGGGCGATATACATGCACCGAAGAGGCAAAGCTATGGTCCGACCGCCTGCTAATGATAATGTCGCGCGACCCGTCGCCATCAACATCGCCGGAGGTGGATACGGAATCGCCGAAATGCGAGCTATTATCGAAATCCCCGATGGTATCGATCGTACTGCCGTCATCGCCCGAGAGAATGGTTACATAACCAGGGCCTTGCGAGATGCCGGGTGCCGAAATCAGCATGTCGCTAACCGTGTCGCCATCGATGTCCCCTAGCTTTGCCACGCTGGTGCCAAAGCCCTCATTAGCGACAGTTCCGCCAAAGGTCATGATGCTGTTGCCGTTGACGTCAAAAACTTCTGCATAGCCGGAGTTGACGTGGCTGAAGTCGGCTTCAGGAGCCCCAACAAGAAACTCCTCATAACCATCATTGCCGTCGATGTCCCCGATGGATGCGACGCAAAACCCGAACTTACTGGGTTCGACATTGGTCAATGAATCCTGAACGACAAGGATTTTCTCGAGGTCGAATTCGCTGGTCGTGGGATCGTCTCTGTACAAGAACACCTCGCCACCAGATGACGAGCCAGTACCCGTTGCCTCCATTCTGGGGGCCCCGACAAGCAAATAATCATGGTCAGTGCCCGTTGACAGGCCTGCGAGGCTGGTTCCAAAGTGATTTTGGTTCTTCCCCGCTATGGTTACAAGAAGAGTTACTTTTACATCTGAATTGGCCAGTTCACCGGGGTCGGTCTCATTGAGAAAACGCAGAATTGATGAGACCGTGGCCGTCGGTTCGTTGAATGTTCCGCTGCCACTACCACTGCCTCCACTTCCGGTGCCAGATCTATCGAGTTGAGTGAATTTATACACCCCGATTCTTCCATTTTCAGTCGCTCCATTTGCATTCCATCTTGGGTCTCCAACAATGAGCTCATTGATTCCATCCCCATCCAAATCAGCTGCCGTCAAAGCAGTTCCAAAATCATCGCTGGCCTGCCCGTGCTTTGTAACCATAGACCCAAGCATTGTTCCATGCGGCCCCAAGTAAACAGACACATAGCGACCGGCTCCCGAGCTTACAGCAAAGTCGTCGTAGTGATCTCCGTTGATATCTCCCAGGGCGCAAAGGCCTGATCCGAAGCCATCGGCAGCCTCGCCTCCGTATCCACGCGAGCCAGTCTCACTCCAAAGTTTGGTGTGCCAAGGAAACTGTTTTAGACGGCTTCCGGAGTACAAGGTAACTTGGCCTTTATTCTCCTCGGCCGCTGGAACGCCTACCAGGAAATCATCGACACCGTCGCCATTGACGTCGCCGGCACCAGCGACCCTGTTGTGATGCAAAAAAGAACCCGACCCTTTGAGGCCGGCAATGTCGATGTACTCGTGGACGCCAGTGTAGCTGTGTTCAGACTGAACGGCCCAGCTTGGCGCAGACAGCACGACGAAGACGTGGAGGATGAAGCGGATCATGATGTTCCCTGCGGATTCTGCGCAAGGCCCAGCCAAGCAAATGACCGGAGGTTCATGACCAATATCGGAACTGTCAGAAAGCTCTTTAGGACTTTCTGCTTACCACCACTTGAGTGGAAAATCCGAAAATTTAACCGCGGCGTTTCATAGGCCACAGCATGGTGCGCTGCGGCCGAGCCAGCCACTTGCGCATACCCTCTTCGGTGCGCTTGAGGCGGCGAAAGTTAGCTCCCAGGAGCATTTGCGACACGGCCTGCTGGCTGATGTTCAAGTCAGCCGCGACCATGGCTTGGCGCCCATTCTTCCGGTAGGAGCGGACGGCATGTAATCGAGTTTCGGTCCAGCCAAGCACCAAGGTGCGGTGTAGGGCGGCCGTGGAGTCGGCCATGGCTAGCTCTTCTTCCGATTTGCTGGGCAAATCGAAGCAAAAGACCGACTGGCGGTCCATGCTATTGAGGGTGACGGCGGCTTTGGAGCGCACCGCCTCGTCGCAGCCCGCCGCCCCGGCGGGTGGCGCCACGACCAGGGTGAACCTTAGAGGCACCGGCCAGGCGGCTTCCTGGAGGGCGACGGCCACATCGAAGGCAGGCCCGGAATCATCTAAGATGAGTGTGCCAAGGGGGTTGGCGTTGTCGAGTACTGCAGGTGCGGTGATGTGGTCGGTAAAGCGCGCCAGAGCTCCATCCAAGTCATTCCCCAGCGCCTCAGCAAGGGTCTTTCGCTGACGCGGTGCGGTGCCGAAGGCGAGTCCGAAGCGCTGGGATGGTGCCATGTAGCGACAATGCTAGATGGTTGTTGCTTCAGAATCCAGGGGGGGGAGGCACTTGATATTCTGTGCGAATGAGTTCCTTACTTCACGCCCTCACCCTTGCCCTATTGTTGGTGCCACTCGGTGCCTGCGGCGGCGAGGAAACCACCGATTCCGACGGCGCCACGAATGCCGCGGAGAACATTGCTGGCGACGCTGCCACCAAGGCCAACGAAGCCGCCGATGAGGTGGCAGCCAAGATTTGCTGCGACGGCAAGTGCTCAACTCCTGCTGGTTATTGCTGCTCCGATGGCACCTGCAAGGGCAACCACGAGGAACTTCCTCTCGCGAGTTCGCTTTAGCGGCCCCGGTTCGCTTTTCTCAGGCCTCCTTGTGTGTGGGGCCGACCTGAGCGCCGGGATTAGGAATCCAGCAGGCCAAGCCGGGCGAGCAGGTCATCCAAGTCATGCTCGCGTAGGGCGAAGGGCAGCCTCTCTGGATCTACTTTTCCACCCTGACCAAGCGCCTTGATTGCATGTTTGATGCGTCCAAGCGCTTGATGCGTCTTGGCCCCGCCAGCCAACATGCGGCGATGGTATTCACGCAGCCACAGGGTGATCTGCGCATCACTCCAGCCCGGGGTCTCGATCCCCAGTTGATAATCCGCCCAGCGGCGGAATAGTAGTGGGTCCTGCAAGGCACCGCGTCCAATCATGATGCCGTCGCAGCCGGTGCGTTCCGACATCATCGCGATGTTGTCCAGCGAGTCTGCGTTGCCGTTGCCATAGACCGGGATGCCCACCGACTGTTTGGCCGTGGTGATCCAATCCCAGTTCGGCGGATCGGTGTAGCGGTCTGTGCGTAGGCGGGCATGCACCGTCAAAAGGACTGCGCCACTGGCTTCGACACGTTTGCAAACATTGACCAAGCCGCTCGGTTCGGTTCCGCCGGCGCGGATTTTGGCTGTGACCGGTACCGGACAGGCTTCTACGCAAGCGGTCACGATCTCCTCGAGCAGTTGCGGTCGATCCAGCAGTGCCGAGCCGGCGCGGTGCTGATAGACCTTCGGCGCCGGGCACCCGAAGTTCAGGTCGACGAAGGCAGCTCCCGCGGAAGCAGCTCGAATTGCTGTTTCGGCCATGATGTCGGCCTTGTTGCCCATCAGTTGGATTCCATGCAGGACGCCATCGACGGGCTGGCCAAGTTCCTTGCGCAAGTATTCTTCGGGCAACGGCACACCACTGACGCGCAGAAATTCTGTGCACACCGCACCGATGGAATCCGCGCCGTTGGTCTCAATCGATAGGGCGCGGAAACTCGGATCGGTGACGCCCTCCATCGGCGCCAGATAAAGCGGCGGGTCAAGTTGCATTGATGATGACTTCACGTCGGCAGCGGTAATCCATCGCTCGGATTAGTCGGCTTCGTTCACACGCGTCGGCGCTTCAAGGATTTCAATGTCATAGCCATCCGGATCATGCACGAAGATGTATTTGGTCTTGTTCTTCGGGTTGCTGCGCCGGTACCACCAGCCTCGCTCGATGACTTCCTCGACTACGGCCTCTAGGTTCTCCACATGCAGCGCGATATGACCGAACTGCGTGCCCAGTTCATAGTCGCGACCATCGTGGTTATGGGTGAGCTCCAAGTGATAGTGCCCCGATGCGTCGGTCAGGAAGACCAAGGTGGCATCGTTCATCTCATGCCTGCGGACCTCCCTTAGGCCGAGGAACTCGGTATAGAAACCAACTGCGCGCTCCAGGTCGCGCACTCGGAGCATGGTGTGGGCTAAACGCATCGCACTCCTATTCTATAGGCATGGAACTTCCTGACCTCTCTGGAAAAGTTGCCGTCATCACCGGCGCAAGTCGCGGCCTTGGGGCCGGCATGGCGACGGACTTCCTCGCCCGTGGCATGAAGGTGGCGCTGAGTGCGCGCAGCCCATTGCCCTTCGAGGATGGCGAACATGTGATAACCCGCCAGTTCGATGTTTCCGATCCCGCAGCCATGAAGGAGTTCTGCGCCGCGACCGTGGCCCGATTCGGCCGAATCGACCTATGGATTAACAACGCCGGGGTTATCCATCCTGTAATCAAGGCGCGCGACCTGGGTGGCTCGGCCCTCTACCAGAGCCTCGACGTGAACGTGCTGGGCGTGCTCTACGGAAGTCAGAACTTCGTGCGCCATGTCGAAAGTCGCCCTGGCGAGGGAGTGCTGCTCAACATCAGCTCCGGTGCCGCTTACACCGGCATCTCTGGTTGGGCTGCCTATTGCATGGGCAAGGCGTCGGTGGATCGCCTGACCGAGGTCTTTCAGCTCGAGGAGGCCGCGAACGGGGTGAGCTGTTTTTCGGTGGCACCCGGGATCATCGATACCGACATGCAGGCACAGATTCGTGACTGCAAAGAGGATGTCTTCCCGAACGTGGCGCAGTTTCATGAATACAAGTCTCAAAACATGTATAACTCGGTGGAGCACGTTGCCAAGCATCTGTTGCAGATGGCATTTGTCCCTGGCGCCAGACCGGATACAGTGAGTGCACGCATCCCGGCTGAAAAGGGCTGAGACTCAGCCACTTTTCTCGGAACTTGCCGCCGAAATTTGGCATCGAATTGAAAAGGACCCCCCAGAAACCACTGTTTCAAAGCCTCCATCATTCACCCGTAAAAAGTTTCCATGAAGAAATTCGCTCTCTTGTTGGCCATTCCTGCCCTCGGATTCGCCGCCCTCAATAACGACTCCGCTGGTCCATATGTGGACTCTCACGGCAATGTCTGGAACACCCTGCCGAAGCTGTCCGATTACGCTTCCGCAGCAGAGTTCGACGCTGCCGTCGGCCATGAGGTCTTCACCACCCGCAACGGTGACAAGTTCCAGATCGACCGCGAGCTGACTCCCAAGGAGTTCGCAAACGCCACCGCCATGCAGGCCGCCACCCGCATGATGCAGCCACGCTCGGGTTCGGGCGGCGCCATCCAGGCGGTAGTCACTATCAACCTTCCGGTTGACGAGGAGTACCGCAACGCGTTCCCGAACATCCCAACACTAAAGAGCCACGTCATCGGTGAAGTCAACGTTTGCGATGCAGCGTTGAACGCTAACTGGGGCATCAACTTCGTGCCTGCCTCCGGTGAGGCTTGGGATTCCAATGACAGCGCCGACATCGGTTCCTTGCTTGACGAGGCTTATTCCGAGCATGGCTACAACGGCAAGGACATGATGATCGCTCTTTCAAACGACTACACTCCAGGTGGCGCCATCGGCATCGCCTACATCGGTTGGCCACGCCAGCTGACCAAAAAGTACGGCAGTTTTGAAGCGGAGATCATGCAGCACGAGGCAGGCCATAACTACACCCTGTACCACTGCTGTGACAACGGTTGCATTATGTTGTCCTACCTGGTCGCCTCTAACCTCGGTAGCTTTCACAACTATAATGAGAACTGCAGTGGCCAGAACCACTACAACGTCATGAACAACCAGAGGAACCGTTACTAATGGCAGAATCGATGTTCACGACGGGGGGCCCGCTGCGGCTCCCCGTCTTTTTTTCTGCAGTCCTAATGGCTGCTGTGTTGGTCGCATGCAGTGATAGCGGGGATCCCGCCAAAGCTGCCGGTGATCAAGGATTGGCTGCGACCAATGGCTTCCTTGACACCGACTCCAACGCCGGTGGCAAATCCAAGGTTTTGGAAGGCGATGGCCCCAAGTTCGGCGATGCGGATTTGGCTGGCGACGGCCTGTTGTGGGAAACCCCGGATCTTCCCGAAGGCATCGCCTTGGAGATTGCCGGCAAGCCCGTCGACCATTTTGTCACCGAGGCCTACCTAATGGGCTTGTGGTCAACCTTCGCTAGCAGTCGTCCACTGGAGACGCCGGTCGAGGAACTGACCAACGAATTCTTCGCCGACCCCGAGGCACTGTTCTATGACTTGGTGCGTGGCGTGTTGTTGCTGCGCGAAGCCGAATCGCGTTTCGCCGAGTACGACAAGCATGCCTTCGAGGACTACAAGGAGCGCATGGAAGGTGCTGCCGGCACGGTGCGTGACTCCCTAATCGCCCGCTACGGCGAGGACGGTTGGAACGCCCATGTGGAACGCAGGTTCCGCCTGCAGCTATTGCTCGATGACTTCCAGCAGTACGCTGCTGAAGTCACCGAAGAGGAGCTGTTCGCCTTCTACGACAGCGAGATCCTGGCTCAACTTCCCGACCCGGAAAAGCGCGAGCACGTCGACGTCTCCTTTACCGCCATGGAGCCGACAATTCGCGCCAACCTGATGAAGGGGCGCGCTGTGGAAGCGCAGGAGAAGTGGCTGGATGACCAGCTCGAAGACGTCGCCGTCGTCGCCACCCTGCCTGCGGGGTTGTTGCACAGCTGGACTCTGAGCGGCCCGCGCTAAGGCCTGGCACTCACGAGCGGCCCCCCGCGAAACGCCCGCGCGTCCTTAGAGTGTGGGGATGAAGTTCGTCATCCCTCTGCTCCTGGTCCTCGGTGCCGCGCTATCCCCTTGGTTCGTCTCCCTCTCCGCCGACGAAGGCGAGTGGCTGCCGGAGCAACTGCATAAATTGGACTGGGCCGTGTTGGAGTCACGCGGTCTGGAGTTGAGCGCCAAGGATATATGGAATGGTGAGTCCGGCCTGCTGTCGGCCGCTGTGCAGATCAACGGCTGCTCCTCGTCCTTCGTCTCCGATACCGGCCTAATCGTCACCAACCACCACTGTGGTTTCGGCGCGATCAATGCCGCGAGCACGGTCGACAACAACATTCTGCGCGATGGCTTCGTCTCGGAAAACCATGAGCAGGAGATCCCGGCACCGGGTTATCGGGTCAGCTTCGTGCGCAAGTACGAGGACGTTACCGACATCATGCATGCCGCCGCCGAGGATGCTGGTCCAGATCCGGCCAAGCAATGGGAAGCGGTGCAGGCCGAACGTCGGCGCCTGGAACAGGAAGCCCAAAGTCCCGATTCGAGCGCGATCGTGGTCCCGTATTTCGAGGGCCGCGAATGGCGACGTATCTGGCGCACCGTGTTGAATGACGTGCGCCTAGTCTACGCGCCACCGCGTGCGGTCGGCGAGTACGGCGGCGAGACCGACAACTGGATGTGGCCGCGCCACACCGGCGACTTCTGTTTCTTCCGCGCTTACGTCGCGCCCGATGGTTCGCCCGCATCCTACTCCGAGGACAACGTTCCGTTCCAGCCCGAGCACTTCCTGAAGGTGTCGCCCGACGGCGTCGATGAAGGCGACTTCGTGATGATCCTCGGCTATCCCGGCAGCACCAGCCGTTACCTCTCGTCGATCGCGGTGGCCGCGCGTGAGTCCTATTACTATCCGGCGCGCTACAAGGTCTTCGATGCGGTGATCAAAGCCTACGAGGAGATCGGCACGCGCAGCCCCGAGCTGGAGTTGGCGGTGCAATCGTCAATCAAGCGTTACGCCAACGGTTTCAAAAACGCCGACGGAATGGTTTGGGGGTTGGCGCGGAACAAGGTGGTGGATCGCAAGGCCACCGAGGAGCGCGAGTTCCGCCAGTGGGTCGATAGCGACGAAGCGCGCAAGAAGCGCTTTGGTTCGGTGCTCGATGAACTGCTCGTCCTGGACCTGGAAGAGTACGAACGTCAACAACACGATTTTGTGTTGAGCCAAATCCAGTATCGTTCCAATGCGATGCGCGGTTACCTGCGTGCGGCCATGTCCGGGCGCGAGGTCGGCAACGACTCGTTGGAAGAGATGATGGGGGACTATGCCTTGGTCGATGAGCGCGTGTTGACCGTGCTGTTCGACATGGCCGACAAATTGCCTGAATCGGAACGCATCGTCGGTTACGACAAGTGGCGTGAAGCCGGTGGCGACTTCGGCACCTTGGGGGACCTGGCGGTCGCCCTGGTTGACGAGATTAGGGAGCAACGCGAGTTCAAGAACTCGATGGCCGGCCGTCGCCTGACAGTCGGTGCGAAGTGGATCGAGGCGCAGGAACTATGGCGCGGCAAGACCTTCTACCCCGACGCCAATTCCACCTTGCGCGTGTCGACCGCGACCGTGAAGGGTTATGAACCGCGCGACGGTGTCTGGCATGTGCCTCACACCACCGTCGATGGCTTGATCGCCAAGAACCAGGGTAGTGGCGACTTCGTGGTACCGAACGAGATCCTGCAGGCAGTCCACGCCGATCCGGGACTGGCCGAGACCACCGTCTGCTTCCTGGCCGACGGCGATACCACCGGCGGCAACTCCGGTTCGCCTGTGGTCGACGGCAAAGGGCGCCTGGTCGGCTTGAACTTCGACCGCGTCTTTGAGAACGTCAGCGGCGACTTCGGTTGGAATGCCGACCGCTCGCGCAATATCTCGGTGGACATGCAGTATGTGTTGTGGCTAATGCGCGACATCTGGCCGGCACCACGTCTGCTGAAGGAGATGGGCTTGGACTAGGGCTTAAGCCCGCGGCTTCTGGAAGTTGCATCCAAAAGAAACGTTACTGTCATATACTCGGGTCATGTTCGAATATTCCCATCGACATGACTCCGAGCGCCGTCGCCTCCTCCAACTCGGCGCCTACGCCCTCGGTGGCTCGATCTTCGCCGGCTCTGCCGCCTGGGCGAAGACTCTTGCAGCCTTGCCGCAGGAAGCCAAGGCTTGGAACTTCGAGCGCACCCCCGACGCTCATCATGATGTGGTGGTGATCGGTGGCGGCATCTCGGGATTGAGTGCTGCCTACAGCCTGAAGAACATGGGCCGACCGGACGTCCTGGTCTTGGAGGCGCGCGATCGCGTCGGCGGGCGCACCCTGAACGCGCCAAGTGCCGGCGGTGGTTATGTGGAGCTCGGCGGTCAGTGGGTGGGGCCGACCCAGGATGCGGTGCTGCAACTGATGGGCCACCTTGGCATCGGCAAGTTCAAGACCTACGACACCGGCCGCATGGTCAACGACACTTCCGAGGCCTTGAACGCCCTCGAGTTGTTGGACTACCTCGCTGCGATCCGCCGTATCGATAACTTGTCGAAGCAAGTTCCGCTGAACGATCCATGGAACTGTCCCAACGCTGCCCAATGGGATGCGATGACGGTGCGCGATTGGATGAACCAGAACATGACGACCGATGCCGCCAAGGACCTGATTGACCTCACCGTGCAGGCCGACTTCGGTGGCCCAGCGCGTTCGGTTTCCTTCCTGTGGTTCCTGTTCTATGTACACAGCGGCACCGACTTCAACACCATGTCCGACGATGCCCAACGTTGGCGGATCGAAGGCGGCGCGCAGATGATCTCCTTGCGCCTGGCGCAGCGCGTGCAGAATCAAGTGGCCTTGAACGCCAACGTCGATGCCGTGGTCTGGGGTCCGCATGGCGCGTTGATCCACTATGGCGGGCGTCGCCTGGTCTCGGCCAGCAAGGTCATCATCGCGATGATGCCGAAGGACATCGAGCGTATGCATTTTTACCCGCAGCTACCGGCCGACCGCCAAGCCCTGCAGAGCCGCTGGAATGCCGGAGGCGGAGACAAGTACTTCGCCGTCTACCCGACGCCCTTCTGGCGCCAGCAAGGTCTGAATGGTCAGGCCATCTCGGATAATCAATTCATCGTCATGTCCTGGGACAACAGTCCCAGTTCCGGAACGCCTGGCGTGCTAGGCGGTTTCGGCATCCTCGAAGGCGAGAACCGTCCGCCGACCCTGGCTTTGCGCCGCCGATTGGTGCTTCGCTCCTTCGCCGATTGGTTCGGCCCACAGGCGTGGAACCCGATCAGCTTCCATGAGAAGTCGTGGGGGCTGGATCCGCTGACCGAAGGCTGCGTCACGCCGTTGGAGCCTGGTCTGCTTACCGCCTTCGGCCCGAGCCTGCGAGCGCCGGTCGGCCCGATCCATTGGGCAGGCACCGAGACTTCCACCGTCTGGTGCGGCTACATGGATGGCGCGGTGCGCGCGGGTGTGCGTGCCGCTAAGGAGGTTGATAGATTACTGATGTAGCGTCGCAATACGATTCATTCAACCGTTCTGCAAGGCCGAATGTTGGCGAGGTAATGAAGAGTACTAAACTTACGAGTATGGGCCGTAAGGTGCTTACAGCGTCGAGACGGAATCGAGATCTTCGCTAGACCAGCCCGGCCACGCCCAAGCCGCGCTCAAACTTCGAGGCGATCGCCGGCTCCCAATCGGTGCGGTCGATCAACCGCTTCGACATGGTGCGCAGTTCCTCTTCGCTGCCTTCCTTCAATTCCAACTCCACCTCGAAACCGAGATCGATCGCGTCTTGGCCTTCCCAGCGAATCTGATCCATGCTGGCCTCAAGCTTCAGGCCCTCTTCGGTGACGATGTCGAACTGCATGCGGTCCTGACGGATGTGAAATAACTGCCACAAAGTCTTATCGCCCACCAAAGGTGTCAATTCACCACCTAGCACGCCGTCGTCAAAATCCAGCTCCACGCCGCCATCCCACTCCACGTCCTGTTCCAGTTCGTTGCGACATGCGATGCCGTCGGAGGAAGGGGGCGACAACGCCTTCATGGTGAGCTGCTGCTTGCCGGCACAATCGCGCAGGCGCAGGGCCCAACCGCCGCGGAAGATATCCAGGTCCGGCGTATCTAGATAATGATCCAGAGTCACATGCCGACGCACATCTGAAACCTGATAACCAAGAGCCTTGATATGTTCAGGCAGCATCAGCAACTCGTCGGCGCTAGGGGCGACCAGCTTGGCTTCGATTTCATGGCTGCGAGCAGTCATCGTTTCCTAGCGTAGCAGTGCGTCCGGAGGCGCCCACCGCGAACCAAAGAAAATCGATGGCCAGGAGTGGTCCTCCTTTCAAGGCGGACCACTCTCATCGCAACCCCGAAACGAAAAGCGCCGCGACCCTTGCGGACCCCGGCGCTCTCGTATGAGGAGAACCTCGTCTAGCTCTCGCTGCAAAGCGACGCCTTGAAGAAGTCGCGGTTCATCTTGGCGATGAACTTGACCGGAATCTCCTTCGGGCAGACGGCTTCGCACTCGTAGTGGTTGGAGCAGGCACCGAATCCTTCGGCGTCCATCTGCGCGACCATGTCGCGTGCGCGCTGGTAACGCTCAGGCTGACCTTGCGGCAGGTGCGCTAGGTGACCGATCTTGGCCGACACGAACAACATGGCGGAACCGTTGGGGCAGCTCGCCACGCATGCACCACAACCGATGCAGGCTGCGGCATCCATGGAGGTATCGCTATCCGATTTCGGGATTGGCAAGCAGTTGGCATCCTGCGCCGCACCAGCGTTGATCGACACATAACCGCCAGCTTGCACAATGCGGTCGAAGGACGAACGATCCACGACCAGGTCGCGGACCACCGGGAAGGCGAGCGAGCGCCAAGGCTCGATGTGGATCGCGTCGCCATCCTTGAAGCTGCGCATATGCAACTGACAGGTAGTGATCGCGCTGTCGGGGCCATGGGCGACGCCGTTGATCATCAGCGAGCAGGTCCCGCAGATGCCTTCGCGGCAGTCGTGGTCGAAGGCGATTGGTTCCCTGCCCTCGGTAATCAGGTTCTCGTTGACCAAGTCGAGCATCTCGAGGAAGGACATGTCTTCCGACACGCCGTCGACGGTGTATTCCTTCATACCGCCAGTGTCGGTACTGTTCTTCTGGCGCCAAACGTGGAGGGTGATTCTCATGACGATTCCTCTACTTGTAGCTACGGGTGGTGAGTTTGACGTTCTCGAAGACCAACTCTTCTTTGGTGAGCTCGGGCTCCTTGCCTTCGCCCATGTATTCCCAGACCGAAGCATTGACGAAGTTCACGTCGTCGCGCTGCGCTTCGCCTTCTCCGCTCTGGTGTTCCTCGCGGAAGTGCCCACCGCATGATTCCTCGCGGGTGAGGGCGTCGTGGCACATGGTCTCGGCAAAGTCGAGGAAGTCAGCCACACGACTGGCCTTCTCGAGCTCGGGGTTGAACTCTGCGGCATCGCCAGGGATGCGTACGTCTTTCCAGAATTCCTCGCGGATCTTCGGGATCTCTTCCAAGGCCTGCTTGAGGCCTTCAGCGGAACGACCCATGCCGCACTTCTCCCACATGGTCAGGCCGAGGCGTTTGTGGAAGTAGTCGACGGGCTTGGTGCCCTTGATGGCCATCAGCTTGTCGATCCGCGCGCGCACTTCGCCCTCAACCTTTTCGAACTCGGCGTGTGAGGTGGTGACCTTCTTGTCGGCATCCATGACGCCGTGGGTGGCGAGATAATCACTTACCGTATAGGGCGCGACAAAGTACCCGTCGGCCAGGCCTTGCATTAGCGCCGAAGCACCGAGGCGATTGGCGCCGTGGTCGGAGAAGTTCGCCTCGCCCAGGCAGAACAGGCCAGGGACGGTCGTCTGCAGGTTGTAGTCGACCCACAAGCCACCCATGGTGTAGTGCACTGCAGGGAAGATGCGCATCGGAACTTTGTAGGGGTTCTCGGCGGTGATCTTCTCGTACATCTGGAAAAGATTGCCGTATCGGGCACGGATGACGTCCTCACCGAGACGCTTGATGGCGTCGGCGAAGTCGAGGTAGACCGCCAACTTGGTGGCGCCCACACCGTGACCGGCATCGCAACGCTCCTTGGCGGCGCGGCTTGCCACATCGCGTGGGACTAGGTTGCCGAAGCTCGGGTAACGACGCTCCAAGTAGTAATCGCGCTCATCCTCAGGGATGTCGTTGGGTGCGCGGTCGTCGCCCTTCTTCTTCGGTACCCAGACACGGCCATCGTTACGCAACGATTCCGACATCAGGGTCAGCTTCGACTGGTGATCGCTGGCGACTGGGATGCAGGTCGGGTGGATCTGCGTGAAGCAAGGGTTGGCGAAGCCGGCGCCTCGCTTGTAGGCCTGCATGGCCGCGCCGACGTTGCAGCCCATCGCATTGGTCGACAGGTAGAAGACGTTGCCGTAACCGCCGGTGCAGAGCAGCACCGCA
>JASMKM010000119.1 GCA_030749235.1 Planctomycetota bacterium
GATGAAATCGAAGCCATCAACACTCGTACCCAACATGGGGGTGCCGAGATCGTCAATCTGCTGAAGACAGGCTCAGCCTTCTATGCACCTTCGGCTGCTGCGGTTGCCATGGCTAAGTCGATTCTCCGCGATGAGAACCGCCTCCTGCCTTCAGCCGCCTTCCTGGATGGTCAATACGGATTGAACGATATCTATATGGGGGTGCCTTGCGTGCTCGGCAAAAACGGCGTGGAACGAATCGTCGAGCTTGAGCTGGACGACGCTGGCCGCCAGAGCCTACATGCATCAGCGGAAGCGATCCGCGAAGACCTCGTTACGCTGCGCGAAAAGGGCCTGATGTAAGCCTATGGCTAGCCGCCCACTCTCCAGGACCAAAATCCTCGCCACGTTAGGTCCATCTAGCTGCGAACCTGTCAAGGTCCGTGAGATGATTCGGGCTGGCGTCAACGCCTTCAGGCTTAACATGAGCCACGGCGACCGGGAAAGTCAGGCTGCTATGGTCGCGACGGTCAAGGAGGCTCGTAAGGAACTAGAGAGACCCGTCGGTATCCTTGCCGACCTGCGTGGTCCGCGCATTCGCCTTGGCCAATTCGACCCATCCATTCAGTTCAAGCGTGGCGCTGAAGTTATGGTTAAAGTCGGCAAGACTATGGGGCGCGACGGCATCTTGCCAATCGACTATCCGAGGCTGGTCAAAGATGTCAAGGTAGGCCACCGTATCCTGTTCCGGGACGGGCGAATCACCTTCAAGGTCCTGTCCATCGAGGGCAACAAATTGCTATGCCAGGTCAAGACCGGCGGTGAGTTGTGCGCCAACCAGGGAGTCAACCTGCCTGACAGTGTGGTGTCGGCGCCAGCCTTGTCGGCCAAGGACCGTGAAGATATCGCCTTCGCCGTGGAGCATGAAGTCGACTGGATTGCGTTGAGCTTCGCACGTTCGGCGGCTGACATTAAAGCGGTGCGTCGCGAACTCCTGAAACGTGAGCTGGATATGCCGATTGTGGCGAAGATTGAGCACCCCTTGGGCATCGAGAATCTCGACGCCATCATGAAGGAAGCCAACGGAATTATGGTCGCCCGTGGTGACCTGGCCGTTGAAATGGGCCATGCGGTGGTCCCCACGCTGCAAAAGCGAATGATCCGCAAAGCCAACCTGCATAGTCTTCCGGTGATTGTCGCGACCCAGATGCTCGAGAGCATGATCGACGCTCCGCAGCCGACGCGGGCCGAGGTCTCCGATGTGGCCAATGCCGTGATCGACGGAGCTGACTGCGTGATGTTGTCTGGGGAGACTGCGGTGGGGCAATACCCTGTCGAGACCTGCCGCTTCATGAAGGAGATTGCCTGGACCACCGAATCTATGCTATTCCAAGATAATTGGCGCTTACGCCCTGGTGTGGAGCCTCACGGCGGCCACCAGGCTGAGAGTCCTGAAATGGCAACGGTGAAAGCCGCAGTTTGTGCCGCGCAAAACTCCGAAGCCAAACTGATTCTCGCCTTTACGGAATCGGGCCGTTCCGCTAGACTTGTCTCTTCGTTCCGCGGTCAAGCTGCCATTGTGGCGCTTACGACTATCGAGCGAACCTACCACCGGATGTCCCTCATGTGGGGAGTGCGGCCCGGTATGATTTCGAGTGTCAACCGGATTCGGGATATGCACCGCTTCGCGGCGCACTACCTCGAAAAGCACCATTTCCTGCGTCCGGAACAGCTACTGGTTTCCTTGACTGGCACCTTCGCAGTCTCTGGAGCCACCAACACCGTCCGTCTCATCCGCTTCAATCAGCTTGCCTAGGCGAGCCCAGTAAAAATAGATCAGTGAAAGGCCGCAAAACCAAGATCCGCAAGTCCAACGCAAAGCGTAATAAGTACGGCTTTCGTTCCCGCTCCAAGACCGCTGGTGGTCGTGCGATCATCCGCCGCAAACGTCGTCGTCGCGGCAAGTTTGTTAGCCCTGCCTAGGGGGTAGACCTGGCGGCTGAATGGCCTAGGCCAGACATCGGCATCGCCAGGAAACTAGGCTGACCATGGGCGACTAGAAAGTGGACCTAATTCATTAGCGCACGGAGCTTCGGGTTCCGTGCGCATAATTTATGAGCAAGCGCACGCAGCTGCTCTGGGGTCATCTCAGCGACAATCTCTACGCCACCAGGATGTAGGCGCAGCATCCGCATCAACTCACGACGATACTCAGAATCGACGCGATCGGCATGATTGCGCTGTTCCTCGAAGGACTCTTGATTGTCGCTCTCCTGCTCAACTTCCTCGACAGCCTCAACTAGGTCACGTGCCTGAGCCATTAGGTGTGGGGGCAGTTGACGGTCTTCCAACTGCTTCCCCCGCAGATCCCTGGCGGCGTGGTTCTCTAGAACGAGGCTGACCACCACGGT
>JASMKM010000120.1 GCA_030749235.1 Planctomycetota bacterium
ATTGGCTATTTCGACCAAAAGGTTGGCGAGATGGTCGGTTGCGACGTGGTTGAACAGGCGGTGCGTTGCGCTGGCAGGGTCGGCGAGCTACGTGGCCTGCTTGAGGAGCTGGAGCATGATCTAGCCGATCCCGACAAGCTAGA
Organism: Planctomycetota bacterium; assembly: GCA_030749235.1. Lineage (GTDB taxonomy): Bacteria > Planctomycetota > UBA1135 > UBA1135 > UBA1135. The sequence continues at coordinate 144 of JASMKM010000120.1, forward strand.
GCAGATGGACAACATGATGGCCAAGTACTCGGGGCTGCAGGCGGAGTTCCAGGTCCTCGGTGGCTACGACATCGAGTCACGCGCGCGCGAAGTACTTGCAGGGCTCGGTTTCGACCGCGAGAAGATGGATGGCGACGTCGGCATTCTTTCGGGTGGCTGGAAGATGCGCGTTGCCTTGGCCGGCATCCTGTTGCAGCAGCCTGACATCCTGCTGCTTGACGAACCGACCAACCACTTGGACCTGGAATCCATCCTGTGGTTGGAGGGTTTCATTCGCGACTATCGCGGCACCGTGGTCATGACCTGCCACGACCACGAGTTCATGAACCGGGTGGTGTCGCGCATCGTCGAGATTGACGAGGGCAAGTTGCGCATCTTCCCAGGTGACTACGATTTCTACTTGGCGCAGCGCGAGTTAGAAGACAAGCAACGCATGGCTGCCTTCGAACGTCAGGAAGCCCATGTCGCGCGCGAGATGCGTTGGATTAATTCCTTCCGCGCCAAGGCACGTATGGCCTCCCAGGCGCAAAGCCGCTTGCGCAAGTTGGAGAAGCTCGACAAGCTCGAACCGCCGCGTAGTCGTCGCCAGAAGCTAGTCTTTCGGATTCCCGAACCGCCGCGCTCGGGTAATGATGTCTTCGTCGCCGAAGGCCTGGACAAGAGTTTCAGCGACAATGTCGTTTACATGGACTTAAACCTGCATCTTCGCCGCACCGAGCGGTGGGCGGTGCTTGGCGTCAACGGTGCTGGTAAGTCCACCTTGTTGAAGATCATCATGGGCGACTTGGATGCAGACGATGGCGTATGCAAACGCGGTGCTTCATTGACCACCGGTTACTTCGCGCAGCACACCACGGACCTGCTTCATCCAGAGGCTTCGGTGATTGAAGTCATGACGGCGGAGTTCCCGACCGCCAACGTCGGCCATCTGCGCTCTTGCTTGGCTTGTTTCGGTTTCGACCCCGACGACCTGGAGAAGCGCACGGCGGTGTTGTCAGGTGGTGAGAAGGCGCGCCTGGTCTTGGCGCGTATGCTCTACAACCCGCCGAACTTTTTAGTCTTGGACGAACCTACCAACCACCTCGATGTGGAATCCAAGCAGGCCTTGTTGGAGGCGTTGGCGAACTACCAGGGCACCATCATCTTCGTCAGTCACGACCGTCACTTCCTGGAAGCGCTGGCCACGCACGTCTTGGAGATTGATGCCTCCGAGGCCACCACTTATTACGGTGGCTACAAGGGCTACGTCGACGCTACCGGACACGCTGGTCCTGGCGCATAGGCGGCGGAGTTGTGCCCCCGGCCTTGGGCGGGGCAATCACCGTTTAGGGTTCGGTGCTGACGGCGGTCTTGGCCTTCCAATCGAAGGTCGCGGCCATCAACTTGTCGCCACGCTTCCACACGATTTTGGCCGAATCTTTCTTCAACTCGCGCAAGGTGGTGGCGAGCTTGCGTTGGTTCGCGACCTCCTTGCCATCAACACTGACGATGACGTCGCCCTTGGCCATGCCAGCCTTCTTGGCCAAGCCATCGCCAACCAAGTCGGTAATCTCCATGCCTTCGCCGAGGAAGACACCAACTCGCTTGGCGTTTCGGTCACGCTGGCCACGCTGCTGACGCTGCCCCATGTCGTCACGCGGTACGGTCTGATTCATGTTGGCCAGGCGCCATGCGGCCGAAGCAACGACGCGCGCCGTGCCACGCTGATATGCCTGGACCACTTGTGGAACCCAATCGTGCTGGGTGTGGTGCACATAGGAGTAGTTGGCGGTGCCTCTCTGTTCCCAAAAGAAACCCGGCACATTGGCGCTCAGGTAGGCGTCGTGGTCGCTACCGATACCACGTGGCAGGCGTTCGGCGCTGACCAGGCGGAAGCGCAGGTTGTCATCCTCTTCGTCGGCGGTGTACTGAATGATTGGAGCGAAGGCCTCTTGGAATAGCGGCATCATTAAGGGTGTGGCACGAATGCCGGAACAGGCGTTGGTGCCACCGTCATGCACGATGACCGCCGAGATGCGCTCGTTCTCTTCGGGGTGCTGGGCGATGTAAGCGCGTGAGCCTAACAGGCCCTGTTCTTCACCACCCCACAGCATGAAGCGGATGGTCCGACGCGGTTGCACGCCATGTTCGGTCATGGCCTTCATCAACAGGCGCGCAGCTTCCAAGGTGGTGGAGGTGCCGGTGCCGTTGTCTTGCGCACCACCCGCACCATCCCAGGAATCGAGGTGGCCGCCGAAGATCATCAGCTCATCGGCCAAATCGGTGCCCGGGATCTCGGCAATCACGTTGTATTGCGGAATCGGGCCTTCGGTGAAGCTCTGGTCGATGTCGAACTCCAGCTCGACCTCTTGCCCTTCCTTCAGGTAATCATAAATCAGACTGAACTGGTCGCGCAGCAGCAGGATCGACACGCGCGTCGGCAGGTTATCCCATTCGATGCGGTAGTTACCGGAAGTCCGTAGCAACCCATTCTTGCCGCTCGGGCGGATCACGCCGGAGATTCCCTCTTCATCGCAGAGTGCGCCGAAACGATCGCGCAGTTGATCGCGATCGCTGCCGAAGCGTGGCGCGTAGGTGCCGGAAGTGGCGATGACCCATGCACCCTTGAGGTGCCCTCTCAGGGCTTCGAGCTCTTCATCGCTGGTGGGGGCCAGAACGGCGCGCCCACGCTCGGCTCCGTCGGTGCCAGGGGTCCAGGAGCGGGTGTTGAACACCAGCTTTTCTTTGATTGGCCAGGTGATGTGGCCGCTGGCGAAGCGCCGATCGAAACCGACTGGTCGCCCCGGTTTCGAGCGCTGTCGATGGATTTCCGCAACGACGACCAGTCCTTCCATGGCGTCTCGGTGCCGGCGAGTGAGGCGGTGGCGG
>JASMKM010000121.1 GCA_030749235.1 Planctomycetota bacterium
TGGCGACGGCGTCCAATAGGCGCAGCAGTCCAGCCGCTAGCTGGTGTAGGCGCAGCAGTACTGCGACAACACCGCTTCCAAATCCGCTCCGCCAATCTGGCCGCCACCTTCCAGCTCCAAGGCGGTCCGCTCCGCCAAGGAACGACCGTCGTCCAACAACTCACGTAAGGGATCCAAGAATGGGTCGGCCGTGGCGGATGGCTTGGCTAGATGCAACAGCTCACGGGCGTAATCAAGCAGCTTCTTGCCATCTGCGGTGGTACCGGCCAAGGCCGAACGATGGGCTTGGTGCCAAGCCTCAAGGCGCTCGCCGTGGTTCCAATGCTCGGTGAGGGCAATCGCCTGCTTCAATGCATCGTCGTCGTAAAACAAACCCTCCACCAAGGCCGTCAAGGCCAACGCATAGTGCGGCGGCACGGCATCGGCGCAACGCAGTTCCACTTGCGGGCGGAAGCGCACCTCCGGGAAGGGCGTGGACAAGTGCAAGTCCCAATCTGCTTCAGTAACTTCGCCGGCTTCATACATGGCGCGGAAGCTCTGGCCACGCTTATCCACCGGCTTGCCGCCACGTTCGAGGAACAGCATCGGGATGTCGAGCATCCACTCAATGTAATCATCAAAGGTGCAACCTGGCTTGGTGAAGCGTTCGAAGATGCCGCAGCGACTGTTGTCGGTCTTGGTCCAGACATGGCCGCGCCAACTCATGAATCCGCTCAACTCACCGGCACGCACCAAGGAGTTGGCGAACATGGCGTTGAACACCGGCGCCAGCATGTAAACCGCGCGTAACTTGCGCATGGCATCGGCCTCGTCGTAATGATCGAAGTTCACCTGCACACCGGCGGTGGTCTTCATCATCCAGATACCGAGCTCATCGGCTTCCTGCAGCCATGGCTCCATGTAGTCATAGCGCGACTTTGGCAGGCGACGGATCTCGTCGGGACGCTGACTGGGGTTGGCCCCCAAGGCCAGGAAGCAGTAACCGGTGTCCTCGCGGATGCCGGCCAATAAGCCACGGTAATGCGCCACCTCGGCGTTCAACGCCTGCATGTCCGCACATGGGGTGGAGCCGAACTCAATCTGGCCGCCCGGTTCGAGGGTGATGGCCCTCCCATCGGCAGCGGTCAATGCAACCAGATGGCCCTGATCCAAATAAGGCTCCCAACCGGTGCGCTCCTGCAAAGTCTTGAGGATTTCCTCGACACCGCCAGTGCCGAAGTAGGAGACCGTGTTGCAGCGCTTATCGAGAATGAACTGCTCGAACTCCAAGCCCAGTTTGCCGGTGCCTGGTTCGCAATGCCCCTTCTCGAGGGCGGCGCGTAGCTGGGAGTGATGAAAAAGTGGCTTCATGACAGGATGGCGGGAGTGCATGGGAATCGAACCCACCGGGCGCCGCCGTGCGACACCCCACCGGCTTTGAAGGCCAGACGGGACACCAGCCCCGATCCACTCCCTCCTGTTGGCCGCACATGATAGCGGCTGCCAACCGACGGTCACGGAGTTCCAGAGGAATCAAGACAAGCCTGAGCTACGACAGGATGACCTGAGCACCCCCTTCACGCACTTCTCCGACCCAAGCGAAGGGTTGATCCTCGGGCATGGCGGCGGCGAAATCCTCACGACGATCAGCCGGCACACAGACCAACAGGCCTCCGGAAGTCTCGGCGTCGAAGCCGACGCTACTCAACCATTCCGGTACGTTTTTGCCAAGGGTGACCATTGATTCCAGGGTGGCGCGCCCTTTAGCTGAACCGCCCGAGAAGATGCCCTCCTGGGCATAGGCTTCCACGCCGGCCATCAGCGGCAGGGAAAAACTGTCGATGCACATCTGCACCTTGGAGGCACGGGCGATGTTGCCGGCATGACCGAGAAGGCCAAAACCGGTGATGTCGGTGGCAGATTTGACGCCCGCTGCGCGCATGGCGTCGGCACCTTTGTCGTTGAGGCGACGCATCAAGCGGACCGCCGCATCGACGTGTTCTTGGCTGACCTGATCGCGTTGCGCGCCGGTGGTAATCGTGCCAGCACCGAGCGGCTTGGTCAGCGCCAGCAAGTCGCCGGGCTTGGCAGCATCGTTGGTAATCACGTGCTCCTCGGCGACGCTTCCGTAAACCGAGAAGCCGAACAGCGGCTCCTCTGCCAACACGGAGTGACCGCCGACCCACAAGGCGCCCGATTCCATGACCACATCGACCGCCCCTTTGAAAATCGGTTGCAAAATGTCATCGCCCCAATCCCGCGGGAAACCGGCCAGGTTCAGCACCACGCTCGGCGTGCCTCCCGAGGCGTAGATATCCGACAGGGAATTGGCGGCGGCGATGGCGCCATAAGCCTCGGCATCGTCAACCACCGGCGGGAAGAAATCGACGCTATGCAAGCCCACGCTGCCATCCGCCTGGCGAACTGCTCCGACGTCATCGAAGGTGTCTGGGCCAGCCAGCATCTTGGGCGATTGAGCTGCGGGTGCAACCACTCGCAGGACCTGCGAGAGCTGCCCCTGAGGGAGCTTAGCCGCTCAGCCGCTGCAGGCTGCGTAGTCAGTAAGGCGCTTGGTCATGGCGGGATTTTATCGAAATAGGCCCTTGAAACGAGGATTTTCACTACAGGGATTGTGGCTTCCAAGCCGATTCATGTCTGCATCCCTGTTTTCTAGCGGAACCTTGCAAATGCCTGTTGCCGACATCAAGAGCTTTTGGCCCTATCTGGTGAGTTATTCCTACCAGGAGGAAAGCCAATTGCGTCGCAGCTCGAGGATGGTCAGCAAAGTCTGCTTTGTCATCGCCCCGCCCTATCTGGCCTTCTGGCTATGGGCTGGGATCTTTGACCTGGCGATTGGTGTTGCCTTGATGATGGCGCTGTGCGTGGGCACCTTGTGGTGGAATGAGCAGAAACGACCGCCACTGGTCGCCGCAATCGCCCAGCTTGCCTATTTGGTCGGCTTCGTCTTCTATCTAATGATTTCTGTCGGTGGTGTGGACAGCATCGCCGGTGCCTGGTTGCTTGCCCTGCCGGTCTTGGCCTGTGTCATGGTCGGTTTTCGCAGCGCCATCGTCACCACTGGCCTAACCTTCGCTGCGGTCTTTTCCTTGTGGGGTTGGGAGACCTTCATCGCCGAGATTCCGTCGCGGATTCCCGATTACGCCCAGCAAGTTTTCGTGCTAACCGAGATCGGCGGTGGCGTGGCTACCATCGCCCTATTGACTCGGACCCTGGTCGCCGGTATGCGCGCCGAACAGTTGAAGCGCAAGTCCGCCGAAGATGACCTACAAGCCACCGTCAATCAGATCGAAGACGGCATGTTCGTGCTCGAACACACTGCAGACCATGGACATCATGACGGCTGCATGAGGGTGGTCATGAGCAACCCGGCGGGTGAGGCCATCCTCGCCCAAATGCCGGGTGACAAGCTGGAGTTGGGCGATTGGTTCCAAGAGTTGCCGCCAGAGCATCATCTGCCGAACCTGGCCACCAGTTCACAGGCGCGTCACACCGTGCACCTCGTCCATCCGTTCACCAATGCTCGTTACGACGTCAACGTCGCACGCTTGGGTAAGCGCTTGATCCTGACCTTTCACGACGTAACCAGTCGGGCCGAGACCGAGACCAAGCTCAAGCAGGCTAGCAAGCATGCCCATGAGGCCAGTCGGGCCAAGAGTGAATTTTTGGCCAACATGAGCCACGAAATCCGCACGCCGATGAACGGCATCATCGGTATGACCGAGTTAGCCTTGGATACCCAGCTGAAACCCGATCAGTTTGAGTTCCTGAGCACCATCCGCAGTTGCGCCGATTCGATGTTGGATCTCCTGAACGACATCCTTGACCTGTCGCGCATCGAAGCCGGCAAGATGGAATTGGAAGCCGCCGAGTTCGACATCCACAAGTTGCTCGAGGAAGTACAGGACAGCTTGGGTGCGCGTGCGGTGCTGAAGAACATCGATTGGAACGCGTTAGCGAGCGATGAGGTCCCGGCCACTTTGGTCGGTGATTCGACGCGCCTGCGCCAGATTTTGTTCAACCTGGCCGGCAATGCAATGAAGTTCACCAGCGAGGGTGAGGTTGCAGTCGAGGCTGACGTGGTTAACCGCAGCGAGGATGAGGTGCGCCTTCGTATTGAAGTGCGCGATACCGGATGTGGTATCGCCGAAGAAGCCTTGCCCGGCTTGTTCGAGAAGTTCACCCAGGCTGACTCTTCCACGACCCGGACCCATGGCGGTTCTGGATTGGGCTTGGCGATCACGCGCGAACTGGTTGAGTTGATGGGTGGACGTCTCGGCGCCTTGAGCGCCCTCGGGGAAGGCTCGGTGTTTTGGGTGGAGCTAGACTTCCCTGTGATCAAGAACCGAATCTCCAGTTCCGGCACTGCCGAATTGTTGGTCGGTCGACGAATTCTGATTGTCGACGACATCGAGACCAACCGACGCGTGCTGTCGGGCCAAGTGCGACGCATGGGTTGTCGCTATGAGACTGCCGAGGATGCGACCCAAGCGATTGCCCACCTGAAGGAAGCGATCGACAGCAACGACCCCTTCTCGATGATGCTTTGCGATAAGCAGATGCCAGGCATGAACGGCATGCAGTTGGCGCACAAAATCCGTCAGGATCAACAGCTGGATGACCTGGTCATGGTGTTGATGTCGTCGAACCGCGATCGCGGCGACACCGCCTTGGCACGGACATCGGGATTCTGTTCGCACCTATGCAAGCCGGTGAAGTTCTCCCGACTGAAGCGTGAACTACTGCAAATCCTTGGCGACCAGGGTGATCCGCAGGCACCAAAGTCGGTGGCCAAGTCGGAACTTCACCGTTCCTCGCCGGATGCCGAGGAAAACTTGACCGGTCGCGTACTGCTGGCCGAGGACAATGCCGTAAACCGTAAGTTGGCCGAACGCATGTTGGCCGGAACCAAACTCGAGATTACGACCGTAGTCAACGGCCTGGAAGCCCTGCATGCCGTCGCCAGTGGCGGCTTCGACCTAGTGCTGATGGATTGCCAGATGCCGGAATTGGATGGCTACGAAGCCACCCGCCGCATCCGCGCCTTGGAGGCACCCATGAACAAGATTCCGATCGTGGCTTTGACCGCCAACGCGATGGTCGGTGACCGGCGCAAGTGCTTAGCCGAAGGCATGGACGATTACATGTCGAAGCCACTGGTGAAGGAACGCCTGCTGTCGGTAATGCGCGAGTGGTTGGCGACCGACCGCCAGCGCCTGTAGCAGCATCCCTCTGGTATTTTGGGGCATGCCTTGCCGTCCCCTCTCGCTGCTCCTGCTGCTTTCCTCGTGGCTCTGTTGCGCCACCCCGGCGATTGCTGCCGCTCAGGAAACTTCCAAGCCCATGACCAAGAGGCAGCAGACCAAGTTGGTTGAGGAGTTCATGGCCTTGAATCTGCGCGAGGAAGTCGGGTTCGAACGCGCCATGGCGATCGTCGACGCACTCGAGAGTGTGCCTTTGCCCCGTGCGTCTGACATCAAGAAGTGGCGCAAGAACCTAGCGAAGCTGGACGCCAAGATGCATCGCGAGTTGGACAAGAAGCCCGGCACCTATCACTATTGGGAGAAGGAACGGCGCGGCAAGTTCATCATCGGTGGCGACACCAAGAAGCCGCGAGGATTACTGCTCGGCATGCATGGTGGTGGCGTTGGTTCCGGGGATGCCAGCTCCAGTGCCGGCGCTTATTCCAATGCTGCCAAAGAATTGGACCTCATTGCCATTTTCCCTGAGGTTCTCGAGAAGACCGAGCACGGCTGGACAGACTCGGGCACCGAGGAATGGGTCATGGACCTGGTCGATGCCGCAATTCGCACCTGGGAGATTGACCCAAATCTGGTGTACTTCTCAGGCCATTCGATGGGCGGCTATGGCAGTTGGACCTTGGGTGCGCATCATGCTGACCGCGTCGCCGCCCTAGCACCCTCGGCCGGCGCCCCCACCCCGGTCTATGACAAGCCGGGCGGCGTCATCGTCGAGGTCGATAGCGGTGTGGTGCCGAACCTCCGCAACATCGCGATGGTGGTCTTCCAGAGCATCGACGACCCGCGCGTTCCTCCCGACGTCAATCAAGCGGCGGTACAAGAAGTGGAGCGCGCCAAACTGAAATGGGGCGGCTACGACAAGTTCACCTATTGGGAAGTGAACGGCCGTGGGCATGGTTATCCAGAAGGCGGCATGCTTGCCTTGTTGGAGCGGATCGTTGACTTTGAGCGTGATCCGCTGCCACAAAAGATCGTCTGGCAACCGCGGCTGGATTGGAAGCATCAGTACCATTGGCTCTATTGGCAACGCCCGATCGAGAACGCCATCGTCGTGTCGGAGTATCACCGCGACTCCAACACTATCGAGATCTCCAGCGAACAGGAGCTGAAGCACATGTGGGTACTGCTCGACGACCGCCTGGTCGACATGAAGAATGAGGTGACTATCAAAGTCAACGGCGAGATCACAAATCAAGCCTTGCCGCAAGGGAGTTTGGGCGCCCTGTTGCTGACCACCTCAGGACCGGACACTGCCCTGTCCTTTCCGGCGCGTCTGCCGATTCGTGGTACCTTAGAATAATGCTCTCAGCCCTCTTGCTCGCTGCTTCGCTTGGTCTGCCAGCGCAGAATGACACGGCCACCACAATCCAGACCATCTACGTGGTCGAGTTCTGCCATTCCGACATCGGCTTCGATGCGCCGCCGTCACAGATGGCGCAGAACAACCATGACCGCATGGTCGACGCGTTGAATCTGATGAACTCCTGGCCAGACTTCCACTGGACGGTGGAAACCACCCACCAACTGGAAGGATTCCTGCAACGCGCCTCTGATTTTGACCGCATGCGCTTCCAGAACCGGCTCAACCAAGGGCGCATCGCCTTGGGTTCCAACTACACCAACGTGCATTCGGCGAATGTTGGCGAGGAACAGCTAAACCGCTTGACCTACGCTGCCGCCAAGTACGACAGCTTGTTCAACACCCAGACCAAGACCGCCTTCCTTTGCGACGTGCCGGGTTTCAGCAATGCCACCCCGCGTGTGCTCGCTAGCGCCGGCTTCCCCAATGCCGTTTTGTGCCCCAATAACTTCATCGGCGGTGAGCCGGAGATCCCGTTAGGAGACCGTCCATTCTGGTGGGAAGCTTCCGACGGTTCGCGCACGTTGACTTGGCAGACTTATGGTTCCTACGCCGAAGGCTACGTGAACTGGGGACTGCTGGGCTTGGCCGATGCCGAGCGGCGCATCCCACTGCGACTGGCTGAGTATCACGCAGCCGGTTACACCTATGACGCCATCATGGTGACGCGCGCCTTCGACAACATCTATCCGAATTCGGGCATGGCTAACTTGGCCGCGCAATGGAATGCCGCACATGCCACCCCAAAAATCAAGCTGGCCACCGCCGATGAGTTCTTTGAGCATATGCGAAGCACCTACGGCAACGCTTTCCCGGTCTACCGCGGCGACGGCTCTGGTCATTGGGATGATGTCACCACTGTGACCCCGGCAAGTACTGCCATCGTGCGCCGCGCACGCGCCGGCATGGCCGACTTGGAGGCCCTGCGTTCCGCCATGCTGCATCGCCACGCGATGAGCTATCCATTGGCACAACTGAATCGCGCTTGGCGACGGCTCCTGGTCTTCGATGAGCATTCCGGTGGTGGCGTCGGCTGGCCCGGCCACCTGACCTTGGCCGAGGTCGAACAGGAGAACGCGGAGTTCGTGCAAATCGCCTTGGATGCCGAGCACATCTTCACCGAAAACCTGGAACAGGCCCTTGAGCTGGATGGGCCGCTGGTCGTCCCGAGTGGCGAGGCCGGATTGGTGCTCTACAACCCTCTGGGCGAGGCTTATTCGGGAATTGTCGAGGTGGACACCGGCAGCAGTCAGCCAACAGACCTTCGTCTGGCTGCACCCAATGGTGGAGCCGACGCGGTCTTCCGTTGGCTCGACAATCAAAGGCGCACCATCGCCATCCAGGTCGACCTACCTGCCTACGGCTGGAGTCGCTGGGAAATTCTTGGTGGTGGCACCACCCCACCACCACCCACCTGGACCGCCGGCCACAGCTTGACCACGGGTCCCTTCAGCTTCTTCTTGGACCCCGCCACTGGAGTCGCAACGCAATGGTTGGATAACCGAAACGGCATCGATTGGTTGCAGAATACTTCGGCCTACCCCTTCGCTGGCGTCGAAGCTGGCAGCAACCAGCGTATCTTCTTCGGCCAGGGATACCCACAGGTGGTGCCGATGGGCGGTATTGAGGTCGAAAGCGCGGGCCCGTTGTTCACGCGTTTACGCGTGCTCGAACCCAACGGCCAGAACTGGAGTCGCGAGTATCGAGTCTACGAAGATGAGGCGCGGGTGGATGTGCTGTTCCGCTTCCGCCGCTCGGACCTGCCCTATGTGACCTTTGACAAGCATTCAATCCACTACGGCATGAGCTTTCCGGCGGATTTGACCCCTCCCACCGAGTTGATTATCGACGGTGCCGACGGTCATTACCGCCCCGGCCCGGATTCGCTACCAGGCGTGCAGCTGGCGCATTTCGGCGCATCCACTGGAGCCACCCTGGTTGGCGCCCAAGGGCGTTGGATCTCGGTCAGTTCTTTGGATACGCCTAGCCTGGACCTGGATGGCATGAGTTCAGCCCCAACCACTACCGCCAACACCGATGCAACCGCCTTGACCTGGAAGCTAATCCGCCACCACAGTGAAGGACAGATGCTGGGCGGCGCAATCCGTAAGGTCGAAATCGAGCCGGGCTTGCCGGACCTACTGCAGTATCACTTCAAGGTACGAGTCGGTGAGAATCCGCTGGCAGCACCCAACCGTGAAACACAACGTCGCGATTTGCAACCACCCTTCGCCACTTGGGTGAGTCAAGGACAAGGCAACTCCTCCACCGTCAGCGGCACCTTCCTGAACGTTAGCGGACCGGTGATGGTGACGGCAATGAAGCGCGCCGAAGACGACAGTGGCACCATCGTGCGTCTGCGTGCCGATGAGGTCGGTGGTGCGGTCACCATCACGCCGCCGTTTTCATGGTCCAGTGCTTGGGCTTGCGACCTTGCCGAACGCCCGCACACCGCCTTGCCTCCGACCAGCGCCACAATCTTCCTGACGGTAGCGCCGAACGAAGTGGCGACCATCCTGATCTACGATTGAACCGTTCTTGTAAGCCTGCCTTGCACCCACTGCGCAGGTCTTCAGCTGCTCAGCAATTGCTGCAGAATCTCCAACTCATGCTCGGCGACGGTGCGCAGGTCCAACAACACCGCTTCGTCTTGGATGCGGGCGAATGTGGGCGGTTCGGCATCACGCAGGCGCTGCACTAGTTGCTCAGCGCTCAAACCATCCTGCGTCAGCAACACGCCGGCACTGGGCAGATCTTCAGTCGGTGAAGCACCGGAACCGACGCGACCAGCGCAATCCACCACGGTAGCCTTGACGGTCTTGCCCGCCTTGTTAATGACCTCGGCAAAGGCTGTAGCCCGGTCGCGCAGTTGCTCCTGCGTCATGGCCAAGCGCTGCAAGGCAGGAATGCGAGTACATGCCGCTTCTTCACCAAGGGCATGGATGCTCAACACCGCTTCCAAGGCCGCCAATATGGTCTTATCCAGACGCAAGCAACGCGTCAGCATGTCGCGACGTAAGCGTTCGACCAGCGGTTTGGCCCCGACAATCAAACCCGCCTGCGGTCCACCCAACAACTTGTCGCCGGAGAAGGTCACCAGGTCGCAGCCGTCGGCCAGCGAAGCCTGCACCGGATGCTCGAGTTCCAGACCACGGAGCTCACTGCCGTTCAGGACACCGCTGCCTAGGTCATAGACCAATGGCAGGCCGCGCGCGTGGCACATGGCGGCGACCTCCTTCATTGGTGGCTCCTTGGTGAAGCCCTGGATACGGAAGTTACTCGGATGGATGCGCAGCACCAAGGAAACCTCGGGATCCTCCATGGCGTCCTCGAAATCCTTTAGGTGCACACGGTTGGTGGTGCCGATCTCGACCATCTCGGCGCCGGCTGCGGCGATGACTTCGGGCATACGATAAGAGCCACCGATCTCGACCAGTTCCTTCCGCGCCACCACAACCTTGCGCCCGCGTGCCAAGGCCGACACCGCCAGCAGTACAGTGGCAGCGTTGTTGTTGACCGGTAGGCCGGCTTCGGCACCGGTGACCCGTGCCAGCAGCTCCGAAACTGGGCGATCGCGACGCCCTCGCCCCCCCGTGTGGCGGTCGATTTCGCACAGCGAGGCGTTGGCTGCCGCGCCTGCTGCCTCCACCGCCTCCTGCGGCCAAGGAGCACGCCCGAGATTGGTATGCAGTACCACGCCGGTGGCATTGATGGCACCACGCAGCTGGATGGATGGCAATACGGCCAGATAGGCCTCCACTTGGGACCAGAAGGCCTCATCGACCGCTGATAAGCGATCCCCAGCCTTTCGCCGGGCGCGCAAGCCATCCAAAGCGCGGCTGCAGGCGGCGCGACAAGCCTCGCGCCCATAGCTCTCGAGGCCGCGCTCAGCGCAGCTTTCGAGAATTTCGTTCATCGACGGAATGCGGGGAGGATTCTCAGTCATGGGAATCCTAGAATCTTAGGGGTGAGTAGTACGGCTGTCGCACCGCAATTTCGTTGGAAATTGCAACCCTCCGATCCGGGGACTCGGGATCGCCTGGCCCAAGGTCTGGAGTTACGCCCCCTGATTGCCCAATTGCTGCTTAATCGCGGGGTCGAGGATCTCGAAGAGGCAGACCGCCTGCTGAAGGCCTCGCTGGCCGAGTTACCCGACCCGACCACCGTTCCAGGCTTCGCTGACGCCCTCGACACGCTTCTGAAGGCGCAAGAGGCTAAGCACAAGGTGCTGATCCACGGCGACTACGACGTCGATGGCACCTGCGGCTCGGTGCTCCTCCATCATCTCATGAACCGCTTGGGGTTGGAATCCGAGGTCTTCATTCCCGATCGGGTGCGCGATGGATACAGCTTCAGCGAAAACTCGCTGGCGGCGATTGAGGCCTGCGGTGCCAAGCTGGTAATCGCCGTGGATAACGGCACCACCGCCATCACACCGCTGAAGAAGTTGGCCGAATCAGGTGTGGCGGTCATCGTGGTCGACCACCACCTACCGGGTGAGGAGCTGCCGGAATGCGCCGCCTTAATGAACCCGTGGCTGCCTGGCGAAGACGGCAAGCCGGTAATCTTCCCGGAGTTCTGCGGTGCTGCCGTGGCTTGGCTGCTGACCTGGGGGGTGCTGCGCCACATCCTTGGCAGCGACAAGCTGTCCGATAAGGATCGCCGTTTTCTATTCGATGGGCTCGGTTATGCGGCCATCGCCACCATCTGCGACGTCATGCCCTTGCGTGGTCCGAACCGCGGCCTGGTTCATCATGGCTTGGCTACCCTGCGCGAATCGAGCTTCCCCGGCTTGCGCGCCATCGTCAAGAGTGCCGGCATCCGCGACACTCCGACCGCCACCGATGTGGGCTTCCGCATTGGGCCGCGCCTGAACGCCGCCGGACGCCTGTTCCAGGCCGAGGTTGCTTTCCGTTCCTTGGCCACCACCAGCGCACCAGAAGCCGATCGCCTATGCGCGCAACTGGAGGCACTGAACCTGGAGCGACGCAACATCCAGCAACGCGAGGTTGAACAGCTCCACGGCTCTGTTGAAGAACAGTTCCAGCGTGGTGATGCAGTCATCTTCAGTGGCCATTCTGATGCCCACTTTGGCGTGCTTGGCATTGTCGCCAATCAGGTGATGGAACGCACTGGTCTGCCTAGCCTGTTGTGGGCCGAATGCACGCCTGGGGTGGCGCGCGGCAGTGCACGTTCGCCAGAAGGGTTCCACCTAGTCAAGATTCTCGACCACGCCGCAGAGTACCTACTCGGTTATGGCGGCCATGCGCGTGCGGCAGGGTTCCATTTCAAGCCGGAACATGCCGACCAAGTTGCTGCTGCCTTGCAGGCAGGCGCTGCCATGTTGCCGAAGCCGCAGCCGGCCAGCTTGACCATCGACAGCGAAATTGGCCCGGCCGAAATTGATCGCGCCACCGTACATGCCATCGAACAGCTCGAACCTTTCGGCCAGGGCTTCGACGAACCGATGTTTTTGTGCAGCGGTGCACGTCTCGCAGTCGCCCCCAAGTTCATCGGCGACGGCTCCCATGTGGAGTTGCGCCTGGAACGCGATGGCCAAGTGGTGCGTGCACTGGGTTGGCGTATGGCCGACCGCGCGCGTGAGCTAAACGTCGGCGACCGCGTCGATGTGGTCGTCAATGTAGGCTTAAATCATTTCCGCGGACGCAGCTCGGTCGAATGGACCATCCGCGATTTTCAGACCGTCCCCTGATTCAGTATTCCCCGAAATGAAAATTCCAGTCTTTGCCCAGATCATGCGCGGCGCACGCCGCCTCTATGACTGGATGCTGGCCTTCGCCGACAAGCCCTACGCCGAACGCGCGCTGTTTGGCTTGTCCTTCGCCGAATCAAGCTTCTTCCCGATTCCACCCGATCCTTTGCTAATGGCAATGGGCGCGAGCAAACCCGAACGTGCCGTGCGCTATGCCGGCGTCACGACCATCGCATCCGTGTTGGGCGGCGTGCTCGGCTTCGCCATCGGCTATTTCCTGATGGGCAGTGTCGGTACCTGGTTGCTCGACATCTATGATCCGATGGTTGAGAATGCCGACGGTGAGATGGAGCGACACACTTGGGCCAAGATTGAGGACTGGTTCGACCAGTACGGTCTGATGGCCTTGCTAATCGCGGCAATCACGCCAATCCCCTTCAAGGTTTTCACCATCGCCTCGGGTGCCATGGCGGCGATCACTTTGTGGCCTTTCATCGGTGCTTGCATCGTTGGCCGCGGTTTCCGTTTCTACCTCGAAGGCTATCTGCTACGCCACTTCGGCCAACCGGTCGTCGAGTTGATGGACAAGTGGTTCGATCTTGCCGCGATTGCTTTCGCGGTGCTCCTCGTAGGCGGCTTCATGCTGCTGAAATACATCGGATGATGGCGGAATCGAAGAGCGACCCCCCGCTGCTGTTGGTCATCGACGGTACAGCACTTGCTTTCCGCGCCTTCTTTGCCATCCGCGGTTTGACCGATGATGAGGGGCGTCCATCGGGAGCGCTGTACGGTTATGTGGCAGCCTTGTTGCGTGCCTTGGAGGACCATCCCGCCACCAGTGTTGCGGTGGCTTGGGACCGCGGTGAACCGACCTTCCGACATGAGATGGATGACAGCTACAAGGCCAATCGCGAGGACTTGGATGAGGATTTGCGGCTGCAGTTCCCATGGATGCGAGAAATTACCGAGCTGCTCGGCATCCCGTCACTGGATGAGGTCGGTTTCGAGGCCGACGACATCATCGCTTCCCTCGGTGCGCAATCCGCCGACCAGGGCTGGGAGGTACGCATGTTCACTTCCGATAAGGACCTCGCACAGGTCGTTAGCGAACGCGTCCTGCAATGCCCACCGCCAAAGCAACAAGCACCTGCGGTGATCCTTGGGCCCAAAGACATCGAGGAAAAATACGGCCTGCCGCCCAATATGATGGCTGAATGGCAAGCGCTGGTCGGCGACAGCACCGACAACATCAAAGGTATGCCGGGGGTTGGACCGAAACGCGCCACCACCTTGCTGCAGAAGTATGGAGGTTTGGAGGAGGTGCTCGCCCGCGGCCCACAAGAGGAGAAGGGTAAGCTGGCCGAGAACCTGGCTAACTTCGAGGATTCGGCGCGGCTGGCTCTCAAGATGGTCACAATGCGTACCGACATGGACGTGCCCGCAGCCGAGCAACTGAAGCCGAGTGCTGCCGATTTCAATGCCGTCAAGAAGTTCTGCGCCGACCACAGCCTCAACACCCTGGGTAAGCGCTTCGCTGCTTTTGCCGAGGACGGCGGTTTACCAGGCTTGGCGTCGACCCCGAAGAAGGCGCTGAAGAAAAAGGATTCGGCAGGTTCCTCTTCGAAAGGTCCAGGCAGCAAATCAAGTCAGGATCCCGAAGCTGGTAATGGTGACCAAGACTCAAGGAAAGCCAAGGCGTCGGCCACGACCGCGAACTCTGGTGGCCCCGGCCTGTTCGACGAACAATCCCCCGCCGAGGTCAACCCGGCGGCCGCTCGGGCCGCAGCCGCGATGGCCAGTGGCGACTATCGCCTGGTCCAGAGCACCGAGGATCTGGTCGAGTTGAGGAATGGCCTGCAGGCTTGTGATGGCTTCGCCTTCGACACCGAGACCACCAGCATCGACCCGATGCGCGCCAAGCTGGTCGGCATGTCCTTTTCGTGGCAAGACGACAAAGCTTGGTATGTCGCTGAGAACCTGCCGGAGCCGGTGACGGGGCCTGGCGGTGAATCGGCAATCGAATACCTACGTCCGGTGCTGGAGGATCCGAAGCTCCCGAAATATGGGCAGAACACCAAGTACGACGCCCATGTGATGCGTCGCCATGATGTGGAGATTCAGGGTTGGGAGTTCGACACCATGATCGCCCACTTCCTGGTCGATCCAATCGCTGCGCACAATCTGGATGCGATGGCGTGGAACATGCTGGGACTGCAAAAGATTCCCACCAAGGACCTGTTAGGGACCGGCAAGAAGACATTGACCATGGACCAGCTGCCGGTCAAGACCGTCGCCGAATATGCCTGCGAAGACGCCGACGCCACCTTCCGCTTGGTCGCCCCGTTGCGCCAAGGTCTCAAGCGGGTTGGCGCCGACAAGCTGTTCCGCGAAGTGGAAATGCCTCTGGTCGGCGTATTGGAACGCATGGAAGCCGAAGGCGTACGCGTTGACCGCACCCGGCTGGCCGAGATGCGCGTTACTCTCGGAGAACGTCAAGCCGAACTGCAAGCCAAGGTCCATGAGCTGGCTGGTGAAGTCTTCAACCTGAACTCGCCGAAGCAGCTTGGCCCCATCCTATTCGAGAAGCTGAAGGTTCAGGAGTTGGCCAAGGTCAAGCGCGTGGGTCGCACGAAGACCGGCTACAAGACCGACGCCACCACCATGGAGAAGTACGCTGGCATTGAGATCGTCGATGCTTTGTTGGAGTACCGCCGCATCACCAAATTGATCGGCACTTATGTGGATGCCCTGCCGGGCTATATCCACCCCGAGACCGGCCACATTCACAGCTCCTTTAACCAGGCTGTAGCCAGCACAGGCCGCCTGTCGTCGAGCGACCCCAACCTACAGAATATCCCAATTCGCACCGATGCCGGCCGCGAGATCCGCCGCGCCTTCATTCCGCGCGCCAGCGATTGGGTATTGCTTTCGGCCGACTATTCGCAGGTGGAACTTCGCGTGGTCGCCCACCTGTCGCAGGATCCTGCCCTCATCTCGGCCTTCCGCGACGATGCCGACGTCCACGCACGCACCGCCGCCTTGGTCTTTGGCGTGGATCCCGGCGATGTGGATGGTGAAATGCGTTCGCGCGCCAAAGCGATCAACTTCGGCATCCTCTACGGCATGGGACCGCAACGCCTCGCACGTGAGACCGGCTTCTCCTTCAAGGAGGCGCAGACCTTTATCGACCAATACTTCGACGCGCTTCCGGGCGTACGCAAGTGGTTGGACAAGA
>JASMKM010000122.1 GCA_030749235.1 Planctomycetota bacterium
GAGCCTGGTTGAAGTACTGCGGGGGCGCGTCGATGAATTTGAAGCCCGGCAGAAGGAGTTGGAAGCTGCTGTTTCCGACCCCGAGGAGGTCGGCAAGCCTGGCTATCCCGCGATGTTGCGTGAACTCGGCTCCTTGCAGAAGGTGCTCGGTCCGTGGCAGGAATACACTTCCTTGGCCGATGAAATCGACGAGGCCAAGGAGTTCATTGCTGGAGGCGATCCAGACATGAAGGAATTGGCCGAAGCCGAACTTCCGGAATTGGAGGCCCGTTTCGCCCTGGTTGAACAGGATATCCTCGACCGTGTGTTGGAGGACGACCCCGACGCCGACAAGCCCGCTCTCATCGAGATCCGCGCCGGAGCCGGCGGCGACGAAGCTTCGTTGTTCGCCCGCGATCTAGTCAATGTCTATTCACGTTACGCTGCCGAACGTGGTTGGCAGAACGAAATCATGGATGTCTCCGAATCGGAGATGGGGGGCTTCAAGGAAATCGTGCTGAAGTTCACCGGCGACGACGCATTCCGCACGATGCGGTATGAGTCGGGCGGACACCGTGTGCAGCGCGTACCGGCCACTGAGACCCAAGGTCGCATCCACACATCCGCCGCCACCGTTGCAGTGATGCCTGAAGTGGAAGCCTTGGATTTTGAGTTGGACCCTGAGGAGCTGGAGATCACTGCGATGCGTTCTTCCGGCCCAGGGGGACAACATGTGAACAAGACTTCGTCGGCAATCCGCGTGATTCACTTGCCCACTGGGATACAGGTCAAATGTCAGGAAGATAAGTCCCAACTGCGCAACAAGGCCAAGGCTTTGGATCTGTTGCGTGCCAAACTCTATGAGATTGAGCGCATGAAGAGGGAGGAAGCGCGCTCGGAGTTGCGCCGTACGCAAGTTGGTACCGGCGACCGTAGCCAGCGGGTGCGAACTTACAACTGGCCACAGAATCGCGTGACGGATCATCGTATCGGTGCTAGTTTCAGTCTCGAGAAAGTGCTTGAAGGTCAGCTCGACCCGATTTTTGATGCCTTGCAGGCTTCCGACCGCGAAGCCAAGCTGGCTGCCCTGTAACCAGGCCGTCCTGCCCTCACGGCAGTAGGCCAAACCCTGCAATGGAAAACAAAGAAAAGGAAATCATGCCTCTGGGGGCGACCTTCGAAGTCGTTGAAGAGGCTCCTGCAGCTCCGGCCGTTGCGCCTGCGTCTGCTCCCGCCTCGGCCACAGGTGCTAAGCCGCTTGCTGGTGCTCCCAGTGGCCCAATGCCCCTGCGCAAGAGCGTCTCCAACAGCAGTATTGGTCTGTTGATCGCCTTGGCTGGCTTGCTGAGCCCTTACGGCGCTCCTCAGTTTCAGGCCATTGCCGCCTTGGCTGTAGCCTTTATCGTCTGGGATTTGGCCGCCAACGGTCTTGGCCGCATCAAGCCAACCGCCACCGCGCATAAGCCAATTGGGCCAGCCTTGGCGATCCTCGCCGGTGGTCTCGGCATTGCCATGAAGGGCGAAGACGAGTTCGGCATGATGGGGGGCATCTTCGCCATCTTTGGTGGTGCTCTTGCGCTCGCTGCTCCTGCCATGGCTAAGGGGGCGGATTCCAAGTTGCCACCAGCCGCCCCCGACGCCCCAGTTGACCAGCAGTTCTCGAGGTCCTTCCTCGCCTACATGCTGGTGCTTGTGAGCCTGCCCTTGGCCTGGTCTAGCGGTGGCAACTCTGGGCTCGACACTTACCTCGGGGTGGTCACCTTCCTTTGCTGTGTGCTGGGTCTGTGGGCTTCCTGGTCGGGCATGTGGAAGATGTGGTCGATGCCAGCTGTCACCTCTGGCGCGCTCGGTTTGATTCTGTTTCTGGCACCCCTGGAAGCGCTGCTGCTTGGCCTTGTCGGTGTGGTGCGCGTGGCGATGGGCGACAACGCAGTCGACATGCTTGCCAACCAATGGCCTGGGGAAGGCAACCAGGATTTCCTGCAGTATGGCCTGCCGCCGCTGCTCACTTTGCTTGGGGGTGCCTTTGCTGGTTATGAGTTGTTCCATGGCGCCAAAAAGGGTCTGGCCGACAACAAGGCCAAGCAAGAAGCTGAAATTGCCTCACGTAAGGCCGCCCGCGCTGCACGCCGTGGTGAGGATCCTGCCGCCGCCGCAGAGAAGCCGGCCAAAGCTATCAAGGCTGACGAGAAGTCCAAGCGCGCAGGCGCCAACGATAAGAAGGCTGGCAAGGGCAAGAAATAAGTGAACCAGATTCACTTCGAAGGGCCGCGTCGACAGGATCTGTTTGACGCGGCCCTTCGCGTTCTACGGGCTGGTGACTTCGAAGACCCACCCTGGTTGGCGAACCACCTCCTGAGTCGTTGCCTTGATATCCCGCGCGCTGCCTTATTGCTCGATATGCAGCAAGATGTTGTGCCTCGCGAAATGGAACGATTTGCCGAATGGTTAGGGCGTTTCACAGCGGGGGAGCCATTGGCTTACCTTGAAGGCAGTTGTGGTTTCTATGGGCGTGATTTTCAGGTGGACGCGAGAGTCCTGGTGCCACGTGCCGATAGCGAATCCTTGATTGAAGCGGCGCTGGACCACCTTCCAGCGGATCAACCACTGTGGCTGGTCGATGTCGGCATCGGTTCGGGTTGTCTTTTACTGACCCTTTTGTCCGAGTTACCAATGGCCCTTGGGGTTGGTGTGGACTTGAGTGCCGAAGCTCTGCAGGTTGCCTTGCGAAACAGGGGACTGCTGGAGCTGCAATCTCGTTGTGGGTTGTTGCAAGGGTCGTGGCTAGCACCCATTGCTCGTGACCAGCCATTGGATTTGGTGATCTCCAACCCGCCCTACATTGAGCCAGGTGAAGAATTGGGGCGCGGAGTGGCCGAGTTTGAACCCCACCTTGCGCTCTTCACCGATGTGGGGGCGGCCCTGGCACCCTACCGCGCCATCTTGGCTCAGGCACAGCAACGCCTGAAGCCTAGCGGTTGGCTGATCCTCGAGGTCGGCGCAGGCCGTGCCGAACAGGTTCAAGGGGCAGGCCAAGAGGCGGGATTCGACTGGATCGAGACCCGTGAGGACCTAGGTGGGGTGCCCCGTGCGGTGGTCCTACGGAAAAAAGGCGCCTGAGGCTCCGAAAGGCGAACGGAGCGCAGAGAAGGTACGAACTCCTACTACGCGCAGGCTTGGCTCTCCAGATAAGTCCGGATTGCCTCGGGGCTCCCTGGATACAGATCCTGGAAGAATAAAGCCACCTCGTAGTGGCCTAAAGCCGGTGAGAGGCGCTCACAGCGTACGACCACGCCTTCTCCCTCGGCCTTGACAGTCTTACCATCCGGCAGCTGGAAGTTGAATGCGAAGCGTACGTGGGTCATCATCCGCAGCGGGGTTTCCGAAAAAAAGCATGCTCCGGACTGGGATAGGTCACGGACGCGGAGGGGGTTCTCGCTATCCAGGATAATTGGCAGATCCTGGACGTTGAGTCGGGGATGGCGCCTACGCTCGCGGTTCGTATTCCAATTCATCTGTTGGGCTTCTGGGTTGTTTTGGGGCATAGCCTAGAATAACCTGAGGACACCCAAACGGCCAATCCCCCGGTCTCACCCGTATTCCGGAGCCCTTTGGCAGCAGTAATCATGGCATCTTTCAACCGCGTCATTCTCATGGGCAACCTGACTCGCGACCCCGAGGTCCGTCAGGCCCAAAACGGCACCTACATCACCAAAGTCGGCCTCGCCGTCAACGAACGCATGCCCGATGGGCAGGGCGGTTGGAAAGAGGAAGCGAGCTTTATCGATGTCGTCATTTTCGGCAAGCGCGCCGAGGCCTTTGGCCGCTACTTGCGCAAGGGCCGCTCTGTCTTGATCGAAGGTAAGTTGCGCCAAAGCCGTTGGCAGGACAAAGAAACCCAGCAGAACCGCTCCAAGCTAGAAGTGATCGTTGACAACTGGGAGTTCGTCGGCGGCGGGCGCGATGAAAGTCAAGGCGGTCAGCAGCAACAGCAAGGCAGTGCGCCTGAGTTCCCGCAGCCAGCCGACTTCGGGGGCAGCGGTGGGGGCAACTCTGGCGGTGGCATTCCCGACGACGTGCCCTTCTAGTCCTATCCGTCCGCACTGCATCATGCTGACTTACAAAGTCCTGATGTTCGCCGGACTGGCTGACGCCTGTGGTAGCAACAGTCTTGAGGTTCACCTTGGACCTGCATCCAGTGTGGCAGCGCTAGTTATTGCGGCCAAGGAACTCTGTCCAGCTTTAGCGAAACAAACCTTCCGGGTCGCCGTAAATTCCTGTTATGTCGAGGAATCTGCGCAACTTCCCGATCATGCTGAGGTCGCCTTCATTCCACCGGTATCTGGCGGATGAACATTTACACTTCGGCCGACCAAGCCCGGCCCTTCGCAGTGCGCCTATCGGAAGGTCCGGTGAACGGTGATTGGGCTATGTCTGCGGTTTCTGGTTCGGACGCTGGCTGCAGCCTGGTGTTCTTCGGCACCGTGCGCGAAAATGGCCGGCAAGGTGCCGTCACCCACCTGTTTTACGAGGCCTACCCACAGATGGTGGCCAAAGAGCTGCAGGATATCGCCGAGACCATCCTTGCTGAATTCAAGGTTCTACGGATCGCCGTCGAGCATTCAGTTGGCACGGTGCCGGTGGGAGAATGTTCGGTGACTGTCGCCATTGCGGCTGCTCATCGCAAGCATGTCTTCGACGCCAGCGCGCGCTTCATGGATAAACTTAAGGCGCGCGTTCCAATCTGGAAGAAAGAGGTCTACCAAGACGGTAGCGAATGGTTGGGCCGCGGCTCATAGTCAGCAATGCTGGAAATTCACGAAATCCCCGTCACCCCTTTTCAACAGAACTGCACCCTTTTGGTCTGTAGTGAGACGGGAGCGGCTGCCGTATGCGATTGTGGCGATGCAGATCCGGTCCTGCATAAAATCCAGCAGCTCGGCGTAGACGTGCAACAGATCATCGCCACCCATGGTCACCTAGATCATGTTGGCGGTACCCATGACTTAAAGGCTGCCTTAGAGGTTCCTTTCTGGTTCCCGGCCGGCGATACTTGGTTGTTGGAGGGCATTTCTGCCCAAGCGAGGATGTACGGGTTGCCACCGCTTACTCCTGCGATCCCTGATGGCGACTTGCCCATCGGCGTCGACATCAAAATCGGCAACTGCAACCTCGAAGTGCGCCATTGCCCTGGCCATACTCCCGGTCATATTGTCTTCTTCGACGCTGAAGGCTTGCAGGCCGTGGTTGGTGATGTGCTTTTTCAGGGGAGCATCGGACGTACCGATTTCGAACGTGGATCCTTGGCTGAATTGACTCAGTCAATCCAGCAGCAGCTCTACACTTTGCCAGGCCAGACCATTGTGCATTGTGGGCACGGCCCGACCACTACGATTGGTCACGAGGCTGCCACAAATCCCTTTGTGAGGTCTGCCTAGGCTCGCTTGATGCGCTTTTCTGGGGAAACCATTTGCCCGCGAAGTTAACCTATTGGCCGTCATGGAGCGCGAATCCCTAGAAGTCGATGTCCTAGTTGTGGGTGCTGGTCCAGCAGGTCTATCTTTTGCCTTGCAACTGGCCAGGTTGGCCGAGGAAAAATCCGAAGAGCTTGCCATCCTTGTGCTCGACAAGGCCGAAGAGATTGGCCATCATTCCTTGAGCGGTGCAGTGCTCGATCCATGTGCGGTGTTGGAGATGTATCCCCATGCCGAGACCGAGGGTTTCCCGATTCATTCCAAGGTTACCGAAGATGCCTTGCTGTGGCTGACCAAGGGCAACAAAAAGACCTTCAGGGGTGCCTTCTGTCCGCCTCAGTTCAAGAATCACGGCAAATGGATTACGTCCATCAACGATATGGTCAAGTGGTTGGAGCAGAAAGCCGAGGCAGCTGGCATTGAGGTTTATCCGGGGTTTGCAGGTTCTGAGATCCTCTATGGCGAAGGTAACGAGGTTCTTGGTGTGCGCACCGTCGATCAAGGGGTTGGCAAGGATGGTCAACAACAGGCCAACTTCCAGCCGGGCATGGATATCCAAGCGCGTCTGACAGTCTTCGCCGAAGGTACGCGCGGCTCCCTGTCCAAGCAGCTGATTAAGGACAAGCAGTTGGACCGCGACAGCAACCCTCAAATCTGGGGAGTTGGCGTCAAGGAAATCTGGGAAGTCGAGCACTCGCTTGAAGGTCATGTCTACCACACCGGTGGTTGGCCACTGGACAAGTCCATTTACGGTGGCGGTTGGATTTATGGTCTACCGAACAACCGTCTTTCGATTGGTTTCGTCATGGGCATGGATCATGGAAATGCTTCCTTCGATTACCACGCCAAAATGCAGGAGTGGAAAACCCATCCCTTCATGCGTGAGCTGCTCAAGGACGGCAGGATGATCCGTTTTGGCGCGAAAACGGTTCCCGAAGGCGGGCTCTACTCGATGCCAAGGTCCTGGGGCGATGGCTTCCTGATGGTCGGTGACAGTGCTGGCTATATGAACACCGCCCGCCTAAAGGGGCTGCACTTAGCAATGAAGTCTGGTGTATTGGCCGCCGAGGCGGCGATTGGGGCCTTGGCCGCCACCGAAGGCAACGCTTCAGGCGCCAACCTTTCTGCCGTGGATTCCTTGTTCCAGAATAGCTGGGCTTATGAAGAATTACACAAGGTGCGCAACTTTCGCCAAGGCTTCCAGAAAGGCTTCTGGTCCGGAGCCGTTGGAGCCGGCCTCGTCACCCTGACCGGTGGCAAGCTGCCCAGTGGACGCAAGCCGATGAAGGCCGACCACGAGCTCTACGTCAAGGGGCGCACCCACGACCCTAAGCCGAGCTTCGACAACGAACTGACCTTCGACAAACTGACCGACGTCTATCATTCCGGCTCGGTTCACGAAGAAGATCAACCCTGCCATTTGGTAGTGGGTGACACCAGTATCTGCACCGATCGGTGCACTCAGGAATACGGCAACCCTTGCCAGCATTTCTGCCCGGCGGCAGTCTATGAGTGGGAGGAAGGCGCTTTGACGATCAATGCGTCGAACTGCGTTCACTGCAAGACCTGCGACATCGCCGATCCCTACGAAAACATCAATTGGGTCGTGCCGGCTGGTGGTGGCCCTGTCTACACCGGAATGTAATCCCAGAACCATCCCCGAACTCACGCAAATAACCGATGCGAACCATTCTCTCCGATACCGCGGCTGCAAGTCGCACTCAACTCCACGCCATTCTTGTGCCCAAAGCCGGCAAAATAAAGCTGCCGGACCTTGCTCCACGGGCCAGTACCTGGAAAGCCGATTTCGGCGACGACAACGGCGCCAACATGATGTTGCGCGGCGAAGCCGGGAAACGCTGGTTGCTGATTCGCGTGCCTGGCGCCAAGGAGACCTGCGCTGAAGACGTGCGCGCCGCCGCGGGTCGTGCTCGCAACAAGGCCGAGAAGTACGGATTCAATACCGTCTCCATTGACCTTGGCATGCTACCGAACAGTGCAGCCTTCGCCCAAGCCGCCGCCGAAGGTGCGGGCATGGCCAGCTACGATTCTGGCATTTGCAAGAAGGATCGCAAAAAGAATGGCGTCAAGACCGTGCAAATCGTCGGGGCCGGCAACGCCCGGGCCACCAAAGCCGCGGTCAAAGGCGGCAAGTTTGGCGCAATGGCCAACATCTTTGCTCGCGAGCTGCAGAACCTACCCGCCAACATCCTTAACCCCAAGGAGTTCGCCAAGCGTGCACGCAAGGTTTGCAACGCTTCGCCGAAGACCACCGTCAAAGTGCTCGGTGAGAAGCGTATGGCAGAGATGGGCATGGGGTCGCTGCTGGGCGTGTCCCAAGGTTCTGCCAACGAGGCACAGTTGGTACACATGGTCTACAAGCCAAAGGGAAAAGCTAAGGGCAAGTTGGCCCTGGTTGGCAAGGGCTTGACCTTCGATACCGGCGGTATTTCGCTGAAGCCTTCTGCCGCCATGGAAGACATGAAGTTCGATATGTCCGGTGCGGCTGCCGTACTCGGCGTATTTCATGCCTTGGCCAAGGGCGCCACTTGCCCTTACGAGGTGCACGGCATCCTGGGTTGCGTCGAGAACATGCCGGGCGCCAACGCCCAGCGTCCAGGCGACATTGTGACTGCCATGAATAAGATGACCATCGAAGTGCACAATACCGACGCGGAGGGGCGCTTGGTTTTGGCCGATTGCCTCACCTACACAGCACGCAAGATCAAGCCGGATCGCATCTATGACATGGCCACCTTGACCGGGGCTGCAATCCATGCTTTAGGCCATCTTCACAGTGCAGTTATCGGTACCGACCAGAAGGCCATCGACGAGGTCGTCCAAAAGAGCGCTGATCTCGGTGAGCCATGCTGGCAGCTTCCAATTAACGAAGACTACCGTAACCTCACGCGCGGCAAATACGCCGACTTGCAGAACATCTACGCTCCTGGCCAAGGTGCTGGCACTATCGCAGGTGCTTGCTTCTTGTCCTTCTTTGTGGATGACATTCCATGGGTACACCTCGACATTGCCGCCACGGCATGGGTGGGCCCTAGCCGCTCCTACATGTCTCATGGCGGGCGCGGCGTAATCGCACGCACCATGCTCGAAGTTATTCGTGACTGAGCATGATGCTCTCCTGACTGGCGAGGCCACAACTTGGCAAGGCTAAGGCCCGGACTTCGTGCAGGAGCAAATCTCCCTAAGGAGGCGACCCCTTCGGTCGCCTCCTTTCGTATTCTGGGCGGTATGTGGATTCGAAGCTCGCAGAGCCTGCTTGTTGTAGGCCTTTTTTTCTTTGCTGTGGTAGCTGTGCCGGGGGCTGGCGCGCAAGCTGGCCAAAATGTTCAGGCTGGCGAACTAGCAGTGCCCCAAGGGGCTACCCCCCAGGATCCTGGTCCTTCATCAGTAGCGGCTTGGATGGTGGATCATGGACCTGCCTTGTTGGAGAGCTATAAGCATCTGCACCGCAATCCCGAGCTGAGTTTTCATGAGGAGAAAACGGCCAAGTTGATGGCTCAACAATTGAAGAGACTCGGCTTCGGAGTCACGGAGAACATTGGCGGGACTGGCGTGGTGGGGGTCCTAGAGAACGGCAAGGGGCCGGTGGTCTTGGTTCGCACCGACACGGATGCCTTGCCCTTGGAGGAGCGCACCGGACTGGAGTACGCCAGTACCGTCAAAGTCAAGGATAAGCATGGCGCTGAAGTGCATGTCATGCATGCTTGTGGCCATGATATACACATGAGCGTGTGGAGCGGAACAGCGCAATACCTGGCTACCCATCGGGAATTATGGCAAGGAACGTTGGTATTCATTGCCCAGCCTGCTGAGGAGCGCGGTGCTGGTGCGCGTGCCATGCTTGCCGATGGCCTGTTCGAGAAGTTTCCCAAGCCGGACTATGCGCTGGCCTTACATGTCAGCGGAAGCCTTCCTGTGGGCAAGATCGGTAGCTGTTCAGGCTACGCTTTGGCCAATGTCGATTCGGTAGATATCCTGGTTCGAGGGCGTGGAGGTCATGGCTCCACGCCACATAAGACTCATGATCCGGTAGTACTCGCTGCACGCATCGTGGTTGATCTGCAGAACATCGTCAGCCGCGAGATTTCGGCGCAGGAAGCTGCGGTGGTAACCGTGGGGGCTATCCAAGGAGGCACCAAGCACAACATCATCCCCGATGAGGTGCACCTTCAGATCACCGTCCGTTCCTATAAGCCCGATGTACGTGCGGCCCTGCTGGATGCCATTGAGCGGACCGCAATCCACGAGGCTCGAGCTGCTGGCTTCCCCGACTCCTTGGCGCCAATCGTGACGGTATCCGAAGCGGAGTTCACGCCCTCCACCTACAACAACCCGGATTTTGTCGAACGCATCGACAAGGTCTTCACCCGAAATTTGGGGCCACAAGCAGTGGTCAAGGTGCCGCCAGTGATGGGCGGTGAAGACTTTGGACGCTATGGTCCCGCAGCCGGATGCCCCAGCTACATCTTCTGGCTAGGCGTCACCGAGCCAGGGCTGTGGGGGGCTGCCAGTCAACCTGGAGGTCCTCCGATGCCGTCAATTCACAACAGCGCCTTCGCGCCGGAACCGGTAGGCTCGCTGCGCACCGGCGTCATTGCGATGGCCAGTGCTGTTTTGGAACTGATGGTAAAGGAATAGCCCCAATGGCGATTGTGGCTGATTGGCATGTGGATGGCAACTCGCGCCATCGGCTTATGGAGTGAAATCTCCAGGCAAAGCCTTAACGCTGATCCATTGGCACGAAATCACGCCGTGGGTAGCCAGTGTAGATCTGACGTGGACGCACAATGCGATTCTTGGGGTCGGCCATCATTTCTTCCCAGTGGGCTAGCCAACCGACCATGCGGCCAACGGCAAAGAACACCGTGAAGCTGCGTGGGCAGAAGCCCATCGCCGAGTAGATCATTCCGGAGTAGAAGTCGACATTGGGGAATAGCTTGCGTTCAATAAAATAGTCGTCCTTGATGGCGGCGTTCTCCAAGGCTTGCGCAATCTGCAGCATGCGGTTGGGGCCAGCCACGTTGACCACGTCGCGGGCCAATTTGCCGATCACCTTGGCACGTGGATCGTAGTTCTTGTAGACGCGGTGGCCGAAGCCCATCAGGCGCTTATCACCACTCTGGCAAGACTCCAGGAACTCGGGCACGTCGGCCAGGTCCTCGATGGACTCGAGCATTTCGAGAACCTTCTGGTTGGCGCCACCATGAAGCGGACCATGCAGTGCGGCTGCACCAGCCGTTACGGCAGAATAAGGATTGACCTGCGAACTTCCGACGGCACGCACCGCATTGGTGGAGCAATTCTGCTCGTGGTCTGCGTGCAGCACCAGCAAGGCATCCATGGCTTTGACCATCTCCGGTGCGATGTTCGGTTCCTGACCGGTAGGGGTGAGCATCATGTGCAGGAAGTTCTCGCTATAAGACAACTCCGGACGGATATCAATGGATCCGGCGCCATTGCGGAAGCGGCAGCCCAAGGCGGCAATTACCGGGGTCATCGCGATGAGGCGCATGGTGTGTTGGCGACGTATTTCAGGATCCAGCACTTTGGCGGACTCTGGATATTCACCTGCCAACGCGGCCAGAGAAGCCTGCAACATCGACATCGGATGTAGATCCTTGTCCATGGCGTTTTGGAGACGCACCACACTCTCAGGCATTACCATGTTGGCACGGACTTCGGCCTCGAATTCAGCGAGTTGCTCTGCATTGGGCAACTCCCGGTTTAGGACCAGGTAGCAGACCTCCAAATACGAGCAGTGCTCGGCCAATTCCTCGATTGGGTATCCGGAGTACTCCAGGATTCCCTTTTCACCATCAATAAAACACACGGAGCTTCGGCACACTGCAGTGTTACTGAGGCCCGGGTCAAAGGGCATCATGCCGAAATCGTCTTCTTCCACCTTGATATTACGCAGATCGATAGCCTCGATCGTGTCGTCGGTGATTGGGAGTTCGTAATGTCGCCCAGTCCGGGGGTCGGTTACGGCGAGAATATCCTGCTCAGAGGCGGCGCTTGGGGCAGAATCAGGAGATGGCTCTTCCATGTTTATCTGGTGCCCGGATGGGCGTTAGAAGGGCTGAGATTGTCGCAGATTCCAATCAATCCCTCAAGGTCTTTAATTGGTAGGGGGGACGGGACTCGAACCCGCACTGGAAGGATTTTAAGTCCTTTGCCTCTGCCATTGGGCTACCCCCCCACAGAATGAGGTGAGGCTATTATCACCTATCCCCATGGATTTCCTACCCCGTCTTTGGTGTGGGCTCGGAGCCCTTCTGGTAGCCATCGGCATTGCTCTTGGTGCGTGGCACAGCCATGGTTTGGTGGAGCAGCTAGATGACTATGCCTACACATCTTTCAGTCGCGCGCTGCAGCAACAGTACATCGCTGGGTTGGGCCTTATTGGCGCAGGGATTTTGCTGCGCGGGGGTGCATCACGTCTGGGCCATATGGCCGCTGCGGGCATCTTGGTAGGCGCAGTAATGTTTTGCGGCGACGTTTACCTAGGTGCTCTGAGTGGAAATGCCTTGGGCGTTGCTCCTTTCGGCGGTAGCGTCACAATTCTCTCGTGGGTGCTCTTGGGTGGGGAAATCCTGTTTTCAGGATCCCGCATGAAGGGCTTCTCCTAGGCGAGGGGCTGGAGCCGGCACCCAGACTCGAACTGGGGGTGACGGATTTGCAATCCGTTGCCTTACCACTTGGCTATGCCGGCCTAGCGGCGCGAAGTTTATTCCTTGCCGGCCTTCGTGTCCATAAGCAATCTTTGGCTTTTGTCGATATACTGCACCTTCGAGTCCCCACAGACTCCCCCCAAAGTGATGAAAAGAAAGCTCTTCTGCACGATTCCACAAAAACTCATCCAACAGCCGTTGCTGTTCACCCTGGTGAACCGTTTCAAGGTGGTGCCTAATATTCGCGGTGCCAGCGTCACGGAAACCATTGCGATTCTGTCGCTCGAGCTCGAAGGTGATGACGCAAATGTTGAAGAGGCTGTCACTTATCTCGAGGGTAAGGGGGTGCAGGTTGAAACCCTGGAGGACGGCCAAGAACGCACTGTCTGAGGCTGTGCCTGGCTAAGCAAGAAGGCCGCCGGCAGCGATGCCGTCGGCCTTCTCCCAATTACCCTGAGGAATGCGAAATTCGGATTCCTTAATCGAAGGGGTCTTCTTCTGGGCCGACCACGCCAACGACCTCCTCAGCCTTTTTCTCGGCTTTTTTGGCCGCCCCAGCTCTAGAGCTAAAACTGGCCCAAGCATTGTCATCGACACCGTACTTGTTGACCCACATCATGTGCCAACCGGCGGCGACCTTCTTGTTGTAGAGGACACCAGCCTTCCATTCCTCGCTGCCATTCTCCAGATTGGACATCGATGTCCAACCGAGGTTGGTGCCCTTTCCAATTCGGGTTAGCAGTTCATTCAAGGATGAAGCTATGTACTGGCCATCGGAATCCTCATAATCGACCTTCATCAAAGCATTAACAATGGCCGGGAAAGCACCACGCGGATAATCCTCGACCAGGCGCTTGCCAGCACGATTCGACTGCGCGCCGGAGTCATCTAGGAATAGCTCCAGATCCTCCACGATGTCGGACCAGTCGTCATCGCTATTGCCAGGGAACTTCGGCAGGGGAGGAACCTGATCCAGTTTGATTAAGGTGTAATCAGTCACACCACGTACGGAAACCGGGTCTCCTGGAGCAGGCGCATTCCATGGAGCACTTGGCTTGGATTCCTTGGCCGCAGCAGGAGCATCGGGGTTATCCGCGGTCTCCGTCTCGTCAACACCATCTTCAGTACTGGCATCCACGGCAGGGTCTATGTCGGAATTGCTGCCCGACCCAGGAACCACATCCACAGCATCGGGTGTGGCCGGCGCCACGTCGACGGCCTCGGCCGCGCCGGTGTTGGAATTGATTCCTGCAGCAGCGCTGTCACCGGCGTTGGTCTCGGCGGGCACGTTAACAGCCTCGCCTTGGTCCACCGGATTGTCCTTGCCTGAGAGCAGGTACCAGCTTCCTCCTCCTACAATCGCCAACGCGGCAACACATACGATGATGATTGGGGCCTTGGACTTGGTGACTTCTTCCTGGTCCCGGTGGTGACGTGCACGGTTCCCTGCGGCGTGCCGCTGCCCCGAACTCGATGGACGACGTGTGCGCCCTCCACCGGCAATGGGTTTATCGAGGGGTTTTCTGGAATGGGTTTGGGGCTTTGGCTTCGATTCCGCAGGTTTGGCGGATTGAGCGGCACGCTTGGCTTTGGCCCTCGCGATGATGTCACTGGTCGAATCTTTGTGGCCACCCTCGGCGGCACGCTTGGCCTTTGCCTTGGCAATGATGTCTGCGGCTGAGGACTTTTTTTCGGCGGGCTTGGCTGCCGAAGCACGCTTCTGCTCCGCGGCACGCCTGGCCTTGGCTTTGGCGATGATGTCAGCTCCGGAAGTCTTCTTCTCTGCAGGCATATAGGTAGGAGCTTCAGACTTCCCTTGCGACTTCGGCGTCGGATCCTTCTGCGCAGGCTTAACTGTTTCGAGAGGCTCCGGCTTAGCCACCGACTTCGTCGGGGTGACCGGTTTTGGTTTGGCAACCGGCCTGATGGGAGTGACCGGCTTGGTTTTGGCAACGGGCTTCAGCGGCTTGACCGGCTTGACCGGAGTCTCTGGCTTCGATGGTTTCGGTGCCGCTGCAGACGGGGGAGTTGGCACCGGTGCCGGAGTGGTCACATCGCGATCGATGGACTTGGCCTTATCCGGGCGCTCGGTTTTGGGTCGTGCGTCACCCAAAGGCGCTGCAAGTGGTTTGTCGCCTGCGGCCTCTGGTTCGGGAGCAGCAGGCTTTGGCAGAGGTGGAATATCCACGATGCCATCGCAAACTTGGCACTTCACCTTCAAGGCAGTGACGGAATCGGGGATGTCGCCGTAGCGTTGGCCACACTTGTTACAAATGCCGGTGCGTTCAGACATGTCAGATTTTGTCATTACGGGATGGCGCAGCGGGGGAATGCCGCAGGCCTCTGGCCTAGAATAGTCTCCCGCAAGCCCTGATGTGACTTCTTCCTTCCGTCTCGCTTCTGATTTTGAGCCTCGCGGCGATCAGCCTCAAGCCATCGAAAAAATCGTCGATGGGCTTCAGGACCCAGCTGCGCGCCGAATTTTGCTCGGAGTCACTGGTTCGGGCAAGACCTTTACGGTTGCAAACGTAATCCAGCGCCTTCAGGTACCCACCCTAGTCCTGGCCCCGAACAAGACGCTAGCCGGCCAACTTTATGGCGAATTCCGCGAATTATTCCCGCAGAACGCTGTCGAATACTTCGTTTCTTATTACGACTATTTCCAGCCTGAAGCCTATATCCCGTCGTCGGACACCTACATTGAGAAGGACGCACGCATCAACGACCGGATTGACCGGCTGCGGAACGGAGCCACGGCTGCATTGCTAACACGCAAGGACGTCATCGTCGTCGCCTCTGTATCGTGCATTTATGGCTTGGGCGACCCAGAAACCTATAAGGGTTTGGCTCTGAACATCCGCGAGGGCACACCAGCTAAACGCGAGGACATCGTTCGTGGCTTGGTGCGCACCCAACATGCGCGCGCCGAAATCGATTTCCGCCCTGGCAGTTTCCGCCTGCGCGGTTCAGCGGTGGATGTT
>JASMKM010000123.1 GCA_030749235.1 Planctomycetota bacterium
AGCGATTACCCTCACCAACGGGAAAGCCAAGTCCGCAGTCGATGTGCCGTGTGGATTCAGGTCCGCACTAGGCGGTAGATTGCCTCGTCGGCGCGGGTCAGTCCTTGCTCGACCAGCCGCGGTTCCAACGCCAATCGATCCATGCGATCAAGGAGCTCGACCGAAAATCTTCCGTGGCATAGGCGCTGGACCTCATCCTCTTCCACCGAGAAAGGTGGGCCATCCTTCTGCTCCTGCGGATACTCGAAGGCCAAGCTCAAGCCAATCGAGCCCACCGGCATCAGTTCAGCGAGCTTGTCGTAATAGGCTTCGCGAGTCTCGGGCGGCAAGGCCACTTGAGCTGCGCGGTCATACCAAGCCGTGGCACCATCAAGATCCCCCTCGCGCAATGCAAAGTGATCGCCGCATAGGATGCGGATGTCGCCGTGGGAGAAATCCTCGAAATGTTCCTGCTGCACGCGTGTCGGTTCGAGCTCGGCTTCGGTGAAGAAATCCACCACTGCCTGCTCGACCACTTCGTTGCCGATGACGGAATGCCCTTGCTGCGCCAGCCATGTCAGATCCAACGATTTGCCGCAAAGGGGCACGAAGACCTTGGCCGCTGGATCGACCCCAATCTGCGGCCAGTACTGCTGCAGGTATTCGTTGAAGTTAGGCCGATGAAAGCCAATGTTGCCGGCCTGCCAGCGGTCGACCCAGAATTGGGTCTCCATGGCTAGCTTCCAGCCCCGAAGGCAAACGGGACCGACAGCAGGGTGGTGAACAGCAAGACCACTCCCGCATAGATTGCTGTCAAAATGATCGCTGCAGGAATTGAGGCGATGCTCAACTTGACCATGATGGCCACCATCCGCCAAAAGGGGATGCGGAAATCGACAATAATGTTTGGAGTGGGTTTGCGGGCAGTCATGAGAAATCCTCAGCGGCCATCTTAATCCCTACACGTGCTAGATTCATGTCCTGACGTTTCCCTTCGCTCGCCCGACACCGCTCGCGCTCAGCTTCTTCATCAAGAGATCCCGGCGTGCTTAGGGTCGCTACCCTGAATCCAACTGCACGGCCAGTAACGTCGACATGCAGCAGGCTTCACACTTAGGGGCGGTCGATCATCATGGCGATGCCTTGACCGCCTCCGATGCATGCCGATGCCATACCGGTGCTCTTGCCGCTAAGCTCGAGTTGATGCATCAAGGTCAGCAACAGGCGGGTGCCGGTTGCGCCGAGCGGGTGACCAATCGCCACCGCACCACCATTGACGTTGCACCTATCGCGATCCAGCTCCAAGGCCTTCTCGCAGGCTAAGTACTGTGCCGAGAAGGCTTCGTTGATCTCGATATAATCGATCTCGCCGACGGCTACGCCGGCGCGATCGGCAGCCTGCTTGATCGAAGGCACTGGGCCAAAACCCATGACAGTGGGATCTACGCCGGAGATGCCCCACGAGCGAATGTTGGCACGCACCGTCCATCCCTCGGCAGCTGCGCGATCGGCAGTGGTGACAATCAAGGCCGCACCACCATCGACGATGCCGGAAGCGTTGCCGGCGGTCACAGTGCCGTCCTTGCCGAAAGCTGGGCGCAAACGCTGTAGGCCTTCTAAGGTGGTATCGGGGCGGATGTGATCATCCGTATCGACGACGACTTCCTTGCGACCGACCTTCACGGTCATCGGCGCAATCTCGTCGGCGAATACGCCGTTCTGCACCGCAGCCGTGCCGAGTTGGTGACTGCGCAAGGCGTACTCATCCTGGGCCTCGCGACTGATGCCATATTCAGCTGCCAGCTTCTCGGCCGTCTGAGCCATGAACAGACCTGCATAGGGATCCATCAGGGATTCGAACAGCATGTCCTCGACCTTCGGCGGAGCGCCGAAACGGAAGCCATCGCGACCGCCGCGCATTACATGCGGAGCTTGCGACATGTTCTCCATGCCTCCGGCGACCACCACCGAAGCCTCGCCGGCCATGATCATGTGTGCAGCACTAACCACCGACTGGATGCCGGAGCCGCACAAGCGATTGACGGTCAAAGCCGGCACATCGTTGGCTAGGCCAGCCTTCAAGCTGGCATGACGTGCGCCGTAGATCGCGCAAGCGGAAGTCTGCAGGGCGTTGCCCATGACCACGTGATCAACCTGCTCGGGCTTGACGTTGGAACGCTCCAAGGCGGCCTTGATTGCATGAGCGCCTAAGTCGTTCGCGGTGACGTTCTTGAAGAGGCCGTAGCCTGGCGTGCCGGAAAACTCAGCCATGGCAGTGCGCGCACCGCCGACGATTACTAATTGCTTGCTCATGGGCATTAAACGTATTTTTTCACGGGAGGATGGCCGTGATTTAGCCAGCGATTGTAACAGCACCTAAGGGCCAACGACCCTATTTCAAGGTCAGTGTACCGAGGTTCTCATAGCTAGACAGCACACCGCTCATGGCGATGCGGGTGGTGCGCATACCGCGGCGCCTCACCCCTGCTCCACTGGTGGCCTCCAGAAAACCATCGAGGATCTCAATCGAGTCGATCGGCTGTTCAGCTAGGTTGGCCGGCACGAAAGCCTGGAGCCGCCCGTCCCCATCGGTGCGGCAATCCAGCTCCTCGCGACGGCGATTGCTGAAGAAGGACAAGCGCACCACCCCGTCGGCAATTGGATTGCCTCTGGCATCATGCAGAATGGCGCCAACGCGGGCGACGTCGTCGGTGATGAAATCGGCACGCACCACCTCACCACTGCTGGTCGGGCCTAGGAAGCTACGCTCCATCACACCGCCGATTCCATCGACGCGTACCTCCAGTTTGAAGCTCTTGCCAATCGCGACCGACGTCAGCCTGGCTTGGCCCTCTGGCAGGCGGAAGGAATAGGGCTGCACCAACGCACGGCGTGCATCACGTCCATTGCGCCGCCGCGATTGACTGGCCAAGCGAATCTCGGCGCTGCCTTGAATAGCACTACCGTCGGCATGTTGCACCTGGATGCGCAAGGCACCGGCCTCCTCCAAGGTGACGATGACCGGCCGAGTGAAATTGAAGGGCGAGGGCAAGTCTTCGACCACGCGCTCTCCGGCATAAATCGGCACCACCACCGACAGTTGATTGTCGAGCAGCGTATCGAACTCCCCGCTGGCATAACCCAAGGCCGTAGCCAACTCGGTGATCTCCGGATCGACGTCGCCGGCAGACCCAAGCAACCGACGCGCCGACGCAACCAAATCGAAATCGGTGGTACCCGTTTCGGTTGTGCGACGACGTCGGTCCTCGCCGAGCAGCAAGCCGTTATTGTCAACGTTTTCGCTGCCCAAGTAGACTGGCACTCCCGGCACCGCATCGCCATTGGCATAACGCACCACGATGTCGAGGGCAGGTGGCGACGCCAACTGAAGTTTCACCACTTCCTGACTCCACTGCTTTGGCAACAGAGTGAGCATGGCGGCGGCCTTGCCCTGTTTCGCGGCGACGTAACTCGGGCCATGCTCCAATCCCACGTGGACCACACCACTGCTGTCGGCGGTCACGGCTTCGCCGAAATTTAGGACCATCTCCTCAGTAATGACGAAGGGCCACAAGTCGTGATCGACCATAACTTCCGGCAACTTCGAAAAGGGCAGCAAGGCTGCACTGGCACCTGGAAGCGGCGAGTCGTCAACCCAGACCTGAACCGGAATGAAACCCACGCGCGGTTCCACAAGTGGTACTGCGGTGACGCCGCGTCGGAAGCCGGTATCCTCCATGGCCTGTTCACGCTGCTGCTCGGCTTGGTAATCCGCTTGCGCGATCTCTAGTTCTTCGCCGTCCAAGCCGGTCATCTTCGGCACCTCCTGCTGTGGTGGTTCGATCATCATCCACAGCAGCAATCCGAAAATCATCACCAGGAAGATGAGCAGGCCAACACGCATGAATGCGATTCTACTGCAAGGTTCCAAGGAAACGCCCCCACTGCTGCAGGAACAGGGTGAAATTCAAGAAGAATGATGGGGGGCACTCGAACCGGCAGGTCGACTGAACTCAACCGCGCCTGTCCGCCTACAGCTTCGCGAAGCCTTCCCCCATCGCCGCGACAAAGGCGTCGACTTCGGTCTCAGTCATAGGCGTTGAGAGGGTGCCGGCGCAGGTGTTGATCATCATGAAGCCGGCGTCGAACATATGGTCGAGCTGGCGCTTCACCATGCGATTCTCCTCCGCGGATGCGTAGGTCTCGCGGTAGTTGCGCGGGGCCTCGGCCTTGAAGTGCACGCGGAACATCGAACCGCCGCCGGTCACGCAGGCCGCGATGCCGGTGCGTTCGATTTCGGCCTCCAGGCCCCTCATGCAGCGCTCGGTGAGGGCGTTGAGGCGCGCGACGGCGGCCTCATCGAAGAGGCGCATCGCAGTCAACCCCGCGACCATGGTCACGGGGTTGGCGGAAAAGGTACCGGAGTGCGGGAACAACACCCTGTCCGCGAGCGGGTTCATCACGTCCATGATGTCGGCGCGACCGGCGAGGGCGCCCACTGGGAAGCCGCCACCGATGGCCTTGCCCACTGCGGTCAGGTCCGGTTTAGCGTCGTACCAAGACTGCGCGCCACCGACCTCCGAGCGGAAGGTCACGACTTCGTCGAACAGCAGCAGCGCACCGTTGGCCTCGGTCCATTCGCGTAGCGCCCGCAGAAAGTCCGGGTCGACCTTCATCAAGCCGACACGATGTGACATTGGATCGAGCAAAACTGCAGCAAGCTCGTCCTTGTTCGCGTCGAGCAGCGCCAGTGCGCGGTCGATGTCGTTGTAGGGGAAGACCACCACGTCACTGAGCGCCTTGTCCGGCGTGCCGTGCACTACCGGCACGCTCGACGGCCGGTCCTCGCTTCCCCAACGCTCCGGATCGGCCATCTGGCTGACCTCGGCGTAGTCGTAGGTGCCGTGGTAGGCGCCTTCGGCCTTGGCAATTTTAGGCCGACCCGTGAAGGCCCGTGCGGCCTTCATCATGCCCATCACCGCCTCGGTGCCAGAGTTGACGAAGCGCAGCTTCTCGAAGGAGGGGCAGCGCGCGCACAGGAACTCGGCGTACTCGACCTCGACCTCGGTGGCGAGGGTGAAAGCAGTGCCGCGGTGCAGCTGTTCGGTGACCGCCGCCACCACTTCGGGGTGCGCATGGCCGTGGACCAGCGAAGCCATATTGTTGGAGAAGTCGAGGAACTCCTGGCCTTCAATGTCGGTCACCCGGCAGCCGAATGCATGGTCGGCGTAGAGCGGGTGCGGCGTGCGCAGCACCGTGTTGCGGCTGACCCCGCCGGGCAGGGTGCGCAATGCACGCTCATAGAGGGCTGCACTCTTGGATGTCGTCTCGGGACGGGTCATGGCGCGGGTACGAAATCAGTCGGGAAGCTTGGCTCAGGTGGCAGTCGCGGTGGGGATCGGGAGCAGGGGGGCGCCTGTGCGCTCGGCAACGTAGTCGAAGGAAACCCCCGGACTCAACTCCACAAGCTGGAAGCCCTCAGGGGTCACGTCGATCACGGCGAGATCGGTGTAGATGCGGTCGACGCAGCCGAGACCGGTCAGCGGGTAGCTGCAGGCTTCGACCAGCTTCGGGTCGCCGTGCTTGGTGCAATGCTGTGTAACCACAAACACCGACTTCACGCCGACGACTAGATCCATCGCGCCGCCTACGGCCGGAATTGCATCGGGGCCGCCCGTCGACCAGTTCGCGAGATCGCCATTGGCCGCAACCTGCAAGGCACCGAGCACACAGAGGTCGAGGTGGCCGCCGCGGATCATCGCGAAGCTGTCAGGGTGCTGGAAATAGCTTGCGCCGGGGATGGCAGTAACTTGGCGCTTGCCGGCGTTGATCAGCTCCGGTTCGCCCTCCCCCTCCTCCGGCGATGGGCCCATGCCCAGCAGACCGTTCTCGGTGTGGTAGATCAACTCGCGGCCTTCGGGCACGAAGCGCGTAATACGCTCGGGAATTCCAATGCCGAGATTCACATAGGAACCGTCGGGAATGTCCTGGGCGACGCGCGCTGCCATCTCATCCCGGTCGAGTCCGATTCTTGGTCGTTCTTGGCTCATGACGTTGGCTCCAAAAAGTGCAGGCTCATGGGTAGGACACTCCTGCCGCCACAAGCTCGGATTCGTGTGCCGGGTTCTGCACCTGCACCACCCGTTCGACAAAGATGCCGGGCGTGACCACGATCTCGGGGTCGATGGCACCGGGCGCGACCACCTCGGCCGCCTGCACGATGGTGACAGCGCCGGCCATCGCCATCGGCGGCGCGAAGTTGCGCGCGGTCTTGTTGAAGATTAGGTTGCCGTAGGTGTCGGCCTTGCGGCACTTAATCAACGAGAAGTCGGCCTTGAGGCCGCGCTCCATCACGTATTCCTTATCGTCGAATTGGCGGGCCTCCTTGCCGTCGGCGAGCATGGTGCCAACTGCAGTCGCGGTGTAAAAGGCCGGGATGCCCGCCCCGCCGGCGCGGATGCGCTCGGCCAAGGTGCCCTGGGGCACGAGTTCGAGCTCGATCTCGCCGTTGCGATAGAGCTCGGGAAACACCGTCGAGTTCATCGAGCGCGGGTAGGAGCAAATCATCTTTGCGACTCGCCCTGCCTTGATCAGCGCAGCGAGTCCTACCTCCCCACTGCCGGTGTTGTTGTTCACCACGGTGAGGTTCTTGGCACCTTGGTCGATGAGCGCGTGGATCAGCTCGATTGGGCTGCCAGCCTCGCCGAACCCGCCAATCATGACCGTGGCGCCGTCGTGGATGTCGGCGACGGCCTCGGCTACGGAGGGCAACTGCTTGTCAATCATGACACTAGACCGACAGGCTGTCGGCAGGCTTCTTTTCGACGCGGCTGTAGCCGTACAGGCCGGCCTCATCGAACAGGACGCGGTCCTCGTAGTCATCGAACCACACCGCCTCGGGGTTACGGCCCACGATGCAGATCTTGCCGCGATGCGGGGCATCCGCCGCGTTGCGCAACAGCTTGAAAATCACCACGCCGTTCTCGGAACCGGCCAGGCCCGGAATCGGCTCGTTGGTGACCGCGACGACCTCCGTCTTGCCGAGGTAGTGGGTAATCGAGAGGCGCGCGTGCGTCTCGACGCCGGACAGGCCCTTCTGCGAGTCGTTGAGAATCCGCCAGGACTCCTCGATCGGGATGTTGAAGGCCTTGTAGGCGACGATATCCCGTCCGCAGAAGAAGTAATGGTTGTTGGCGCCGACGCGCTTGATGGCCCGCTGCATGATGCGGATTGCGTCGGGGTCGTCGTTGATGCCCTTGATCAGCGGGGCCTGGTTCTCGACGCACAGCCAGCCGCGCGAGACCAGCCCGTTCATCGCCTGCTTGGTGGCAGGGTGCCAGGCGAGGTTACCGCCGGCCTCCTCGATGTAGTTGCCAGCCTCATCCTTGGCCAGGAACTCGTCGGGATGGTTGAAGTGGACCATGAAGCGCATGCCGACCTCGGGCCAATGCTTGTGAAACTCATCGAGCATGGCAAGGAAGGCATCGTCGAAACGCTGCGGGAAGAAGGCCATCTCCTTGGTGCCCACGCGGATCGACTCAATGCCGGCCTCGGCCAAGGCACCAAACCACATCGCGAGCTTGGCGTTGGGTAGCACCATCGGGTCGCCGCCGGAGAGCAGGATCTCGCGCAGCTTCTCGCGACCGGTTTGGGGATGGATCCCACCATTCTCGGCCACGGCCTTGTTGTGCGCATGGACGTAGGCGATGACTTCCTCGACCTTTGCCATTCCTTTCTTCGCCACCGTGCCGTCCTGACGCTCGATTTCCTTGCGGCTAATCAGCTCCTCGCGGTAGCAGAAGCGGCAGTGCGCCGAGCAGGTGGAGACCACGTACATGAGGCCCATCTCATACTTATGCAGCAGGCCTTCGACGGGGCTGTAATCCATCTGATTGCCCGGGTCCTCCGAGCCTTCCAGGTTCTGGGTCTCGTCCGGATCGGCCTTGACTAGGCGACGGATCGGCGCGCTCTTCTTTGCCAAGTCAAAGTAGTGGCGCGTGATCTTGACCGGCATCCGAATTTCCACGTCGCGCTCGGTGCCCTGCAGAGCCTTAAGGGCGACGAGTTCCTCCTCGGAGTAGAAGCCCTTCATGTCCTCCGGCATCTTCTCGTCGAAGAAGGGGCGCAGGCCGTTGATGCTTTGGCGGTCATAGCGGGGACTCTCGACCGTATCGAGGAAGGCTTGCTCTTTGGCGGAGGGGACGTATTTGGGGTCGCTCATGGTGCTGGAGGGAATGTAACCGATTGGACAATTCCGAAATTTCAGTGTAACGTCAGGTTCAGGTTCACGCCAATTCCGTGTCCATGCCTCTTGCCGACCTCATCGCCGCCGTCAACGACCGCCTCACCCCCGTGGAGCGGCGGATCGCGGCAGAAGTGCTCGCGGACCCGACCTTGCTGGCCTTCGGGACGGTCTCCGATCTGGCCGACCGGGCCGGCACGAGTCGGCCCTCCGTCGTGCGTTTTGGGGCTAAATTGGGCTTTTCCGGCTATGCCGACATGCGTGAACATGCGCGCCAGAACCTGTCTGCCCAGCTGTCCCGCCCCAGCGAGCGGATCCGTCACCAGGAGGGCTCCGTCGGCGGCAATGGCCACACCCTGATCGAGGCGCTGCGCCACCTTTTTGAGGGTCTGGATTCGCAGCATCTCGCCAGCCTCGGCGACCCCCTGGTGCGGGCGGAGCATGTATGGATCCTGTCCGGCGAGACCTCGCTAGCCGGCGCTCATGCCATGTTTAGCGGCCTGACCATGGTGCGCCCGCATGTGCATCTCGTCTCGCAGCATTCCAGCGGCCGCGACCTCGGCGGCGCATCCAAGGGCGATGCCGCAATCCTGTTCGACTTCCCCCGCTACCGCCGCCACACGGTTAACGCTGCGCGCGCCTTGGCCCACGCCGGCGTCGAACTCGTCGCCGTCACCGACGGCCCCCTCTCCCCTTATGCCGCGTTGACCTCGAATTGGTTCGCGTTGGACTTGCCTGCCATTGGCCCCTTCGACAGTTCGGTACCGCGCGTGGCCATGGCGGAGATGTTGGTTGCCTATGTCGCGCGCGAACTGAAGGAAGATGCGCAGGTGCGGATCGACCGCACGGAATCACTGTGGAGCGCAACAGACACGTTCCTGGATTGAAGGGACGCCCTTTCGCTGAAGCGACGCTCCGCCTGGTCTATACGCCTTAAACAAGCCTGTGCTAGGATTAAGGTATGTGTAAGCCACTCACAATCTTGGCGTCATGGTCGATTTCTTTCTTGCTCTGCAGCTCAGAGGGAGTCGCCCAAAGCATCGACGACAACGGGGTTAATCCCGTTGGATGGAGAGATGTGAGCGTCCAAGATGTGCATTACGGCCGGGGCAATGTCTCGGGAAGAATCTACTATCCCGCCGTCACCGCTGGCAGAGGTTCAATCGCTGATCCGAACTCCGGCCCCTTCCCCCTTGTGAGCTTTATGCATGGATGGACCCAGGTCGCTTCCGAATACGATGACCTGTGCACGCATCTTGCAAGCTGGGGGTTTGTGGTGATGTCCAATAACACGGAAACCGGAGTCCTGTTCGCGACGATGCAAAACCAAGCAAGAGACACACGGGCTCTCATGCAGTGGGTCGAGGACCAAAGTCAAGATGCAGGTTCTTGGCTGGCGGGGATGGTGAATCTGGGTGATTGGGGCGCCTTTGGGCACTCGATGGGTGGCGGCGCAACCGCTTACTTGCTTGACTACGACAGCAGGGTGCGTGATGTTGCGATGCTGGAGCCCTATCTAGGCCCTCTGCTTGGCGGAACAACTGCAGCATTCAACAGATTCGATGACTTCGATGGATCCGTGCTGGTCCTTGGTGCAAGTTTAGACCTGACGAATAACTGGCTGCTGGTTGTTCGCCCTTGGTATGCCCAGGCAACAGGTGCTGACCGACGCGCTTGGGCGCTCGTCGAAGGCGGAGATCATTTTGGATCGACCGATTGGGCCGGCTTCGGCGGCACGCTTGCTGGTGCCGAACAAAATCGGATGCACCGAAGATTCTCGACCGGGTTTTTCCGAGCCGAAATGTTGGGGCAAGCCAATGTTTGGCACGATCTCCTCGGAGGTGGAATAGAAGGGAATCCCGTCTCAACCGAAGGCGCTGGCACTCAGCCGACTATGTGGGCACTGGAGGACCCTGCGCAGCCCACTCACCTAAGAATTGGCACATTTGGGAATCTTGGGGCTCGTGCAAGGTTTGCTGCAGCCTTAGCACCAGGATCATTCCCAACTCCATGGGGCACAGCAAACTTAGATCCGGCTACGCTCCAACAGATTCACGATCAAGTCATACTCAACACCGACGGGGTCGTTGAGGTTTC
Source organism: Planctomycetota bacterium (assembly GCA_030749235.1). GTDB lineage: Bacteria > Planctomycetota > UBA1135 > UBA1135 > UBA1135. The sequence goes on from JASMKM010000123.1 coordinate 10,319, forward strand.
CCTTTTCCCCAGAGGCCTTCCCTCTGGAACCTCGATCTGGCTTCAAAGCGCTCTGACCCAAGGCGCCTCTGGCGCACTGAGCAACTCGCTTGAAGCAGTCATCCCGTAGGCCGCTTGCCGCGGGATGTTAGAGAGTGGCACAGGGCAATGTTCCCCTTCGCCTAGACGGGGCAGCCTGAGTAGCTGGCCACGAATTGATCCCAGAGGGTTATGCGAGCCTGAAGAGATTTCCTTGCTGCCTCAAAGGACTCCTCCCACAAGGTTGGGTTGCTTCCGCAGAGTCGCTTGAGAATATTTTTTGCCTGTGGGCCATGCTCCTCGGAATCTAGACCGATGTGCCGTTCAAGATAGTAGAGGAATGTTGCCCAGGAGTCTTGCCGCTGCTTGTGCAGATGCTCTACCAGCTCAACAAACATCAAAGGCACGGCCTCTTCGCGCCCATAGGAAAATGCTGCAGCGATTTGGTGCGCTCGCCCTCCCTGGGCAATGTCCATGGTTGTAGAGACGAAGGGCTCAATCCCTTCAGGCGCGTCAGCGCCGATCAAGGCCTGGCGCACTGGTTTCCCGGACCTCACCCTTTGAACAAAGCGTCGAATGCAATGCGTGGATGCCCCACACTCCTCCATCGCATTAAGGTAAAGCTCATAATGAGACGCATAGCCACCATGCATGTCCTCATCGCTCTCCTCCTCAAGAACAATCTCATTGATTAGTCTTCTTGAAATTGGGTCCTGCGTGGGCACCCAGGGCACCTCCACGCAAGTCAAAACCCTTTGCAGGCTCTTCAGCAAAGCCTGAAAATCCCATACCGCGAATACATGGGTTTCCATGAATCGACAAACTCCCTCGGAATGAGAGACCATCTCATAAATCGGATGGGATCTAAGTCGAGCGTAATAGGGCTCCAGCCCCAACTCCATGTCTTCCTGGCTGGAGCAATGGTGGGGTGGTACGGGGATTTCGGAAGGCGACATGCTCTTGGGGAGTACCCTGGGAACGGCGCATTATATCGGTCGGCCACGCAATGGTGGTGCACTTCAACGCGACCAAATGCTCATGTGCCAAACCTTGTTTGGGCAAAGGGAATGGCAAAGAGAGGAGCTTGCTGCTTTCCCCGAGACCTACTTGGATGCCAGCACAGCACATCATGGTGCTTCCCGGAATCAACTATTCCCGATCGGATTACCCCTGGAGACTCTGTCCATCGCCCATCATCGCATAAATCTAGGTCAAAGAACCGGTAACCAATGTTAGCCAAAAACCGAAGCGGATCCTCCTCGCCTCTCGATTCCATAAATAAGGTCGGCTTGTCACTAGCCAACAAGTTCGCCGCTCCCCTCAGTACCTGGAGTTCATGGCCCTCTACGTCAATTTTAATAAACGACACAGGGGTTGAGCGCCCCTCAAGAATGGAGTCAAGCAGATTGCAAGACACTGACTGCTTGACGTATGCCTTATCAGTCCTTCCTTCAGCCCGATCAAGAAATTCATTTTCCTCAGCAATAAAAGCACCGCCGTGAAACAGCTCTCCGTTCGGTTTAAGAGGGATATAAATGTCAAACTCATCCGAAACATCAGAAAGACCAAAATGGTGCCCTATTACTTTATCGCGCCCTGCCAGCACCCTGCTTTGGACATTAAAATTATATGTCACTGGCTCAAAGGCATGCACAAAGCACCTATCCCTCCCTGAATAAAGGTCTGCAACTTCGATTGCAAAACGACCGTGATTTGAACCTGCATCGACGACGAGGCTAGCCTCAGGTATGAAATTCCGAAGGATCTCGACGTCCTTCCGGAATTTTCGATGAAAGCGGCCTCTCAGGTAATGCAGGAAACCAAAATATCGACTCCTCCACCGGGAAGCATATTCGTGAGAATCAAGTAGTGCAGGGACTTTGCTACCATCCATTTACGAATTCCATCATCAGCATCGCCACAGCAACTGGAACGGCGTATTCCTTCATTCAAACAGTCCGCCTAACGGGCTTGGCGTTTTGTGCGCGCGGAACGCATGCGCTGCAGCCGCGGATTATACACCGTTAGCTTCATGATAAGCCAACCTTATCAGCACGACCTCATAGACAGAGGTCTTCTCACTCCATTCCATCAAAATATATTCACCAGCGGCGCCGCCATTAGAAATAATTTCAACAAAGACTAAAGCATCGGAGAAATCATCGGAAAAACCGACCTCTGATACGCCTACCAGGAGTTCCTGAGACTCATCCAAGATCAAACTCTCCATGTCAGGTGAAGAAATCAAGGGAACACCAAATTCATGTACTTGGTTGAGAACCCATGGCAACAAGTTGGATTCCCCTGCGGGCAAGCTATTTTGATAGACAAAGTCCTTCTTGATATCCTTAGCCAAACCGACTGAGGGAAATGGCTCCTTTCCATCTAGAGAAGACTGACTCGGCTCAAACAAAAGGGTGGGACTCTCTTCAGAATCCGGGGTCCACTCCTCTCGATAATGAACTGGAAAACAAAGTGAGTACGATGAAACATGACGCTCCTGAACAGTGGCGTCGGTACAGATATCCATTGACTCAAATGCAGCCTCAACCGCTTGCCACGAGCGCTCTTTACGAAGATCCTCTGCCCGAACCGCTGAATGGTCAGAAGGTGCCTGGCACCCTGAAGAGAGCAAGATTACGGGCCAAAGGGGCCATGATTGCAGACCGGCTCCATTCACCTTTAAACAAAGATTCTTCATCACCTTAATTCTAGCGCTTCACACCTTCAGAGGACGAAATTCGATGAGCAAAACTAAGGAACACGATGAACGGATTGCAAAAATGACTTTTGCTTCCGTGTATCCACATTATGTAGCGAAAGTTGAAAAAAAAGGTCGGTCAATAGAAGAGCTCCACCACGTGCTTGCTTGGCTCACAGGCTATAACAACAAATCGCTACAGAAACAGATTGATGACCAGGTGACGTTTGAAGAGTTCTTCAAGCAAGCCGAGGTCAACCCAAACGCAGCTCTTATCACTGGAGTGATTTGCGGCATCAGGGTAGAGGATCTTACGAACCCATTAACACAGCAGGTTCGCTACCTAGATAAGTTGGTCGATGAACTGGCGAAAGGCCGTAAAATGAACAAGATCCTTCGGGAAGCTTGATTTAAGTGTCCATGAACTTGGCAACGGCAATGTAGAAGAAACCGGCAAGTGACAGGCCGGAGCCCACACAACTCCCAGAGGGAATCTATCGGGTTTGGCATTCAGCTGCGCGCGAAGCACTTCGGCTGCAACGCCTGGTTATGCTGAATCATTATTGATGACAAGATAAAGCTTCTGGTATTTCCGATGGAGGGATCTCCGCACCTTCTGCTCACGCCCACGAGGGAGAAGGCGATTGTCCACCGTGAAATTGATGCAGTCGTGCGCGGTGGCATGCTTTATTGCAAAACCATTCTCCTCAAGAGACCGAGAAACAAATCGAAGCACCAACGCATCTTCTCCAGACCGAGACAATCGGAAATAAGAGGATAACGTTTTAAGGCCAAGACGATGCGCATTTGCACTCGCGATATTCCGAATACCGTAATAGGTCACTTCACCATCCTTCTCAAAGAAAGCAATCTCAACATGGCCGCCCCCGAAATGACTGGTCGAGCAAAAAAAAGAGTAGATCAAGCCACCGACACCAGAAGACTGTTTCCGAAGGGAAAATACACCAAATCTCCCCTCTGCACTTGCTGAACTTGGACGAACACGAGGGTGGATGCGAAGTGTCCAATCCCCTAAATCCTCTGAGGAAATGCTCGTACCACTAAGCGCTTCAAGTTTGGCGTCGAGGTTAAGGGAACTACCGGTTATACGGTTTCGGACAGCACGAAGCCCTGAATACATACTCAGGTAGTAGCCCCAACGATGAGCCGAATTTATCAACCTTTGACCCCATCTCATCCTTAACATCTTGACAGCATAGCGCCCCGCATAACCGGCTGGCAAAAGAGCACAGCGGAATTGCCAATCCGAGTTGATGCCGTTGTTAGCCGATGACTACTTAGGTCTTTTAAAAGCAACAAACTGTGCGTTCATGCCGTTATTGGCCAAAGGCCCCGCATACTCCCAGCCTTCATCCCCCATGGTCTGCAGCGCTGATTCCATAAAGTTGCTTTCGTCACGGTCAAAGTGGATCACCCTGTATTCCCATTGTTGCTTTGCTGCTTTCTGGTCGCATCCAACCAAAGCACACATGGATACCGCAATTGACACAAGTATGAGTAATTGTTTGAGCTTTTTCATCTGTAGTCTCCTTTTCGCCTAACG